>NZ_CP007129.1:737488-1106233 GCF_000522985.1 Gemmatirosa kalamazoonensis | reverse complement strand
TGATGGAGGCCGACGCGCTCGCGCGCGACGCCTCCAGCGCGGGTCGAGGCGATGGAGTTCGCCCAGCAGTGGAACCACCGACCTCGCGGCGCGTGCAGCGCACGGCGCGGCACTCCTGGGCGCGGACCGCGCCGATGCGGCCGCCACGCGCCTGCGCGCGGAGTACTTGGAGCGGCGTGATCGGACCGACGCCGAGTGGGAGGCGTACCGCCAGCGCGCGTGGCGTCGCGTGACTTCGTGCCCGACTTCGGAGACAACGGTGACGATGACCTTCCGCTCTGAGACGGTGCCTGAGCGCCCGATCGACCTGACGCCGGCGACGCCGCGGCACGGGTGTGAGGCCGTTGTCGCGTGGATCGTCGACGAGCACGGTCCCAGGCCGGTGCTGTGCGGCGAGCCGGTGACGCACGTGGTCGCGGGGCGCGACAACGAGGACCACGTGCCGGCGTGCGAAGCGCACGTGCGCCGACTCACCGTGGAGCATCGGCGGAACAACGTGCGCGCGGTGTTCCTCTCGGAGTTCATCGAGGCGCGACGCGCCGCGCCCTACGTCGCCGACGGTGCCTGCTGCCAGTGCGGCGCGTGCGAAGCGGCGCGCGCGGAGGTCGCCTAACATGCCCGGCCGATTCGAGGGCGAGGAGCATCCTGCCGCCCGGCTCACGGAGTGGCAGGTGCTCCGCATGCGGCGCGTCATGCGCAGGGCGCGACAGCGCCAAGGGGGGCGCGAGCTGGTGACGATGTTCGCGGCGCTCTATCGCGTCTCGCACGGCACCGTGAGCATGGCGATCAGCGGCAAGACGTGGCGCCACCTGAAGGGCGCGGTGCCGCCGAGCCGGCGGTTCCGGCGGAGGGCGCATGCCTAACGCGCTTCGCGTCGCGGCGAACCTCGCGCTGCCGCTCGACACCGTCACGGGCACCATGGCGGTACTCGGCATCCGCGGGTCGGGGAAGTCGACCACCGCCACGGTGATCGTCGAGGAGCTGCTCGAGCACGGCCAGCAGGTCGCCGTGATCGACCCGACCGACGTGTGGTGGGGCCTCAAGAGCTCCGCCGATGGGAAGTCGCCCGGCTACCCGGTCGTCATCCTCGGCGGCCGCCGCGGCGACCTGCCGCTCGCCGCCGGCGACGGCGCGACGATCGCCGACTTCGTCGTGGAGTCGAACGCGTCGGTCGTCTGCTCGCTCCGCCACTTCGAGAGCCAGCGCGACATGCGGCGGTTCGTGACCGACTTCGCGCGCCGCCTCTACTTCCGAAAGGGGCAGGAGGGACGCGCGACGCCGCTCATGTGCGTGTTCGACGAGGCCTCGCTGTTCGTCCCGCAGCGCGTGATGGGCGAGGACGCGCAGATGGTCGGCGCGATCCAGAAGCTCGTGCGCCAGGGCCGCGCCTCCGGCTTCGGCGTCACGCTGATCGATCAGCGCGCGAGCACGGTGAACAAGGACGTGCTCACGCAGGTGGAGCTGCTCGTCTGCCATCGCACCGTGGCGCCGCAGGACCGGAAGGCGCTCGAGGCGTGGATCGACGAGCACGACGCGGAGGGGCGCGCGGAGGACTTCCTCACGTCGCTACGGCGGCTGCCGCAGGGCACCGCCTGGTTCTGGTCTCCGGAGTGGCTCGACGTGTTCCAGCAGGTGCAGGTGCGCTCGGCGCGCACGTTCGACTCACGCCGCACGCCGAAGGCCGGCGAGCGCGTGAAGGCGCCCACGCGCACGGCCGACGTGGACCTCGAGGCGCTGAAGGCGAAGCTCGCGACCACGATCGAGCAGGCGCGCGCCGACGACCCGCGCGAGCTGCGGAAGCGCATCACGGAGCTCGAGCGCGAGCTGAAGCAGCGGGGTGCGGCGCCGGATCCGGCAGCCCTGCAGGCCGAGTACAAGCGCGGGCTCGAGGCCGCCGTGCAGGAGCTGCGTACGCTGCTCGTCGGCCGCGCGGTCGACCTGCGCGCGACAGCGGAGCGGCTCACCGACGTGGCCACGGCCGCGGTGGACGCGATGCGCCGCACGGCCGACGCGATCGCTGGCGACGTGCCCGCGCACATCGCGGCGGCACCGCCCGCGGTGGGACGCATTCCGGCGCGGCCGACACGGTCGGCGGCGGCTGCGCCACGTTCCGCGCCGCCGGTGAGACGCTCGCCGGCGCCGGCGAGCGGCAATGGCGTGCACGTCTCCGGCACGCAGCAGCGGATCCTGAACGCGCTCGCGCTGTTCGAGCAGCTCGGACAGACGCCGACGTCGCGCGCGCGGCCGTCGCCGGCGTGTGCGGGATCTCGCACACCACGGGGTCGTTCTCGAACAACCTCTCGACGCTCCGCACCGCGGGGCTCCTCGAGGACGCACCGGGCGGCGCGATCGCGCTCACCGCCGACGGCCGCGCGCACATCACGGAACTGCCGACGGTCGTCAGCGTCGACGACGTCCACTCGCTGTGGATCGACGCCAGCAATTCACTCTCGGGCACGCAGAAGCGGATGCTCGAGCAGCTGATCGGCGCGTACCCGAAGCCGATCACGCGCCAGCAGATCGCCGAGGCGCTCGGCGTCCAGGCCGACACCGGCTCGTTCAGCAACAACCTGTCGAAGCTGCGGACGTTAGGCCTCCTCGCCGACGTCTCGCGCTCCGAGGTCATTGCCACCGAACTCCTCTTCCCCCGAGGACTCGCCTGATGCCTGACGCCACGTTCACCTCGCTGCTCGGCCCGATCGCGACGCTACCTGATGTGTGGCGTGAGGAGGTCGAGATGCGCCGCGCGCGCGCGCGCCGCACGATCCCGTCGCGGAGGCCGTGGAATCGTGCGAGCGCGAGCTCCGCAAGCGCATCGCGGCAGCAAGCCGCGCCACCGAGCGCCTGACGCCGGAGGAGTTCGCCGTGCTCCCGCGCAACAACACGACTCCGCAGACCGTGCGGCGGTGGTGCCGCGCCGGCGAGCTGCCGGGCGCGATTCACACCGCGAGGGGCTGGGAAATCCCGCGCGACGCGGTGCGGAAGGCCCGCGCAGCAGAGCAACCCGCGCATGCGCCCCGCCGGCGGCGGAAGACTAAGGCCTAACGGATGTCCCCAGATGTCTGGGAGGACCTCGAGATGATCGGTCGCGGCAAGCACAAGGTGCGGGTGTCGCAGCGGCTCGACCGCCGCGCGGGCGCGTTGTACCTGCGTTGGCGCGACGCTGCCGCGGCCAACTGGCGCGTCCGCGCACTCGCGCTGACGCTTGTCGACGCGAAGGGGAAGCCGCTCGCCGGGAAGGCGCGCGCCGCCGTGCTCGAGGATGCCATGCGCGCGGCCGAGCTCCAATACGCGGTGAACAGCGGCCACGCTCCGGCGCCGGCTAGGCGCGAACCCTCAGCAGCCCCGCCGAAGCTCCTCACCGTCGCCGACGGCATCCACGCCGTGCAGGACGCTGAGCGCGGGCGCTATCACGCGCCGACGCGCTACAACAAGGGCGTCATCGCCGCGGCGACGCAAGCGATGGCCGTGTGGGGCCCTGACACGCCGCTCGCGCACGTGCGCCGCGACGACTTCGTGCGGCTCTGGCGCGCGCGCATGGCCGCGATCCGCGCCGACGGCGGCGTGGGGTACGCGGGCGCCATGACGACGATCGAGCGCACGCTTCGGCTGCTCGACGAGCTGCGCGAGATGCAGGCGCCCGACGGCAGCGCGCTCCTCGGCGAGGACCAGGCGGTGCCGCCGCGGAAGTGGAAGGAGAAGCTGCGCCGGGACTACGCGGAGCTCTACGGCGGTGGCGATCTGCCCGAGGTGCAGCGGCCGCGCTACCAGCTCGGGGAGTACCGCGCGCTGCTCGCGAAGGCGTCGGAGGTGGACCCGCGCCTCGCGCTCGCCATGGCGATCGGCGCCGAGCTCCGGCCCGTCCAGGTGCTGCGCGTTCGGCGCTCGCAGCTCACGCTGCCGCCGCTCCCCGATCCCCTGCCCCCGCTCGGCCAGGACGACGCCGTGGACTACGGCAGCGTGGTCGTGAAGGGGCGCGGAAAGAAGGGCGGTGTGACGGTCTACTTCACGCGCGGCCAGCGCGCCGCGGTGGAGGCGGCGCTGCATCCCGAGACGGGCTACCTGCGCGCGCTCGAGCGTGAGTACCAGGCGGCGCTCGCCGAGGATCGCGACCCGCCCGACTACGTGCTCGTGCCGGCCGGCCGACTCGCGCAGCGCGACCCCGCGGCCGCCGGGCCCCGCGCCGGCGCGAAGGCGGACGCGCCAGCGGCGCCGCTCATCCCAACAGCGCCGACGGGCTACGGGAAGCAGCGCGTGCAGAGCGCGGCGTGGGTGGAGAAGCGGCGCCTCACACCCCTGAACGAGCGCACGATGAACACGCTGTTCCACCGCGCGCGCGAGCTCGCCGGTGTACGCGAGCAGCCGGGGCTCGCGTGGTACGGGATGCGGCGCGCCGCGACGGACGCGGCGGACGACCTCGAGGTGTCGGCCGGCGCGCTGATGCACCTCGGCGGGTGGTCGAACGAGCAGACGCCGCGTGACATCTACCGCGAGCGGGAGCGGGAGACGCACCGGCGCGCGGCGCGCGCAGCGCGCGCCGCGATCCGCGGCGAGGATGAACCGCCTAACGAACTGCCTAACGCGGAGACCGACGCATGAGACGACTCGGCTACGCTCGCCCGCCGCGTGACGTCGGAGAGTACGGACTCACCGCCGACCAAGCGACCACCCTCCGGCGCATCGCCGCCGGCGAAGCCGTGCACCACAGCCGCCTCGGCTGGCCCGGAAAGCTGAACGCGCCAGTACTCGTGAAACGCGGACTCGTCGCGAAGGGCGACGACTACCGGTATCGCCTCACCACCCTCGGTCACGCGTGGCTGCGCCAGACGGAGCTCCTCCGGACTGCGGCGGCAGACGTTCGCGAGGGAACGTCGCGCGCCGCCGACGACGTAGCAGCGCGAACACGTAACCAATCCGTAACCACGGCCGCGATCGGCGAACGTGCCGGCGTGGACCGTGGCGCTAAGTCACTGTCTCACGAGGAGTTAGCCGACGATGCGCTTCGGGCGTAGCGGTGGGATCCGATTCTCTGGTAGAACGCGATGTTGTCGAGGCTCGCGTTAGGCGTGCCGACCTCCATCGCCCGCTTGCCGCGCCGCCGCGCCTCGTCGAGCAGCCATGCGACGAACCGCTTGCCGAGCCCCTGCCCCTGCTCCGACTCGGCCACGCCCAGCTCGACGATCTCGCACGGGTCGCCCGCCCACCGCACCGTCGCCGCGCCGACCGGACGGCCGTCGCGCGACATCGCGTACACGGCATCGCTCAGGTGGTCGAGGCTCCATCGCAGCGACCGCTCCGACGGCTCGGCCAGCAGCAGGATCGGGATCACGCGCTCGCGCTCGGACGGATCGATCTCCCGGATGTCGGGCGGCGACGACGACATGCCGAACGTTAACCGGGCCGGGCCTTGGCCTGGGGATGTCGCCCGGGTGACCCGCGGGTGACCGGGCGGTCACCCGGGCGCGGGCATCGTGGGAGCGTCGTCGTCGCGCATCCGCGGCGACGTCGTTCCGTTCCACACGGAGAGTCGCCCATGTCCCGCCCGCACCCGACGTCCGTCAGCCGCCGCCGCCCGCTCCCGCTCGTCGCCGCGCTGCTCGTCGCCGCCTGCCAGGACCCGACCACGCCGTCGCTCACGCCGGCCCGCCCGTCGGCGGGTCTGAGCCCGCAGCCGTGCACCTCGTACCTCTGCCCGTCGCCGTACGCGAACCACGCGCTGTTCACCCGGCCGCTGCCCACGTTCCTCGTCGGCAACACGCTGTACGTGCTGCCGAACGTGCACGACCTCGCGCCGAACGGCACCATCGTGAAGCTCGCCGTCGGCGACGATGCGGAGTGGGACGCGCAGCGGAAGCGCATCGCCTACGCCGGCCTCGTGCGGTTCGATCCGCCGGCGGTGCCGGCCACCACGTACGTCCACCGGATCTTCGTCATGAATGCCGGCGGGTCGGGCCAGACGGAGATCACGTTCAGCGGCGACCCGAACGTGGTCGACCGCTCGCCCACCTGGTCGCCCGACGGGACGCGGATCGCGTTCGTCAGCAGCCGCGACGGGCACGACCACCTGTACGTCATGAACGCCGACGGCTCGGGGCTGACGCAGCTCACGTTCGACATCGCGTCGCCGACGGGTGGGCCGAGCCCCGACGAGGACCCGGCGTGGTCCCCCGACGGGACGCGGATCGCGTACGCGCACCTCCAGAACGGCGTCTTCGCCATTCGCACCATCGCCCCCGACGGCACCGGATCGACGACCGTCCAGTCCTCCGCAGGCGACCTCCGGCACCCGTCGTGGAACCCGGACGGCGTGCGGCTGGCGTTCGACATCCCGGCGGTGAGCTACTGCGACCTCCGCGTGGAGAACCTGGCCACGAACACGACGGCGAACGTGTCGCTCGCGGCGCTCGCGGGGCTCGACCACTGCGCCTACGTCCGCTGGTCGCCGGACGGGGCGTACCTGCTCTTCACCGCCGGGAGCGCCGGCTACGGTCCCCGCCTGTTCCGGGTCCGCGCGAGCGACGGCGCGTTCCTCACCCCGCTCACCGACGGGACGGGGTACGGCGACCACGACACCGCGTGGCGCTAGCCCCCCGCGGCCGGGAAAGACGACGCCGCCGCTAAAGTTCCGGACCCGAGGTGCCGAGACCCGACCGCAAGGCGGGCCGCGTCCATGTGCGGACGGGCCCATTTCCAGTCACCGGCACCTCGGGAACCGAACATGCCCCAGCGACGACCACTCTTCTCCTGGCGCGACGCCCGACGGCGTGTCGCGCTGTACGTGACGGCCCCCGCCCTGGCGATCCTCGCCGCGTGCTCCGACGTCGGTCCAACCGCCCCCGCGTCGGCACCGACCGGCGCCGCCCTCCTCAGCAAGGGAAGCAAGGCCACGGCGGCCCAGGTGGACACCATCGTCTACGACGGCCGCGCGCGGACGCTCCCGTTCGGCGACGGACACAAGGTCGAGTTCGCGGCGAACGCCGTCTGCGACCCGGCGACCTCGGGCTACGGCATCGGCCTTTGGGACACGCCCTGCGCCCCCGCCACCGCGCCGATCCGCTTCATCGTGACCTCGTGGCGCGACGCGAGCGGCCGCGTCCAGGTGGACTTCTCCCCCGACGTACGCTTCGTCCCGGGGACGGTCGAGACGCTCTACCTGAACGACAATCCAGGGAAGGCGAAGCGGGCGACCATCCAGTGGTGCGCCTCGGCCACCCTCTGCGTCGACGAGTCGCTCACCGACCCGACGCTCGCCACGCGCATCAGCGCCGGCCGCGTCGAGCGCCGCATCAAGCACTTCAGCGGCTACAACGTCGTCTTCGGGTTCGGCGACTCGGAGGGCGGTCTATGAGCCTCGGCGACCGCTCCGGCTACATCGTCACGACCGGCTGACGGGCCGCCCTGCACGTTCGAACGCGAGACCCGCGTGCGTCGCATCGTCGGCGCACGCGGGTTTTGCGTACCCCTTGATTATCTAAGCCTCGGATCCTACTGTAGGCTTAGACTATCGAGGTATACCATGGCCGACCCGACCGAGCTGCTCCACGGAACGCTCGACACGCTGGTCCTGAAGACCCTCGCCTGGGGGCCACGCCACGGCTACGCCATCGCGCGCTGGCTCGAGGGGATGGGCGCCGACGTCCTCAAGATCGAGGAGGGGTCGCTCTATCCCGCGCTCTACCGGCTCGAGCGCCGCGGCTGGATCGAGGCCGAGTGGGGGCTCTCGGAGACGAAGCGGCGCGTGAAGCTCTACCACCTCACCGACGCCGGCCGCGAGCGCCTCGCCGTCGAGACCGCGCAGTGGAGCCGGTTCGCCGACACGGTCGCCCGCATTCTCCACGCGCCCGACGGCACGCCCGCCTAACGGTTCCCCGGAGGGGACGATGCCCGAGCTGGGACGCTACGCGCGCGAGCTCAGAGCGCGGCTCTGGAAGCCGCCGGTGGACGACGAGGTGCGCGACGAGATCCACGCGCACCTCGAGCAGCTCGAGCAGGACCTCGTCGCGCGCGGGCTGTCGCGTCGGGCGGCCCGCGCCGCGGCCCGCGAGCGGTTCGGCGACGTGTCGCGCATCACGGCGCGGTGCCGCGACGAGGCCGAGCGCCGCGATCGCGGCCGCCGCGCCGCGACCTGGCTGGCGGAGCTCCGGCACGACGCGCGCTTCGCCCTCCGCCGCCTGCGCGCGAGCCCGCGCTTCGCGCTCGTCGCGGTGCTCACGCTCGCGTTGGGCATCGGCGGCACGACGGCGGTGTTCAGCGCGGTCGACGCGGTGCTGCTCGAGCCGCTGCCGTACGCGCAGCCCGGGCAGCTCGTGCGTCTCTACCAGACGAACGACCGCGACCCCGGCGAGCGGCAGTTCGTGACGCCGGTCCACTTCCTCGCCTACCGCGCGCGGCTCGCGTCGCTCGACGGCGTCGCCGCGGTGCTGACGTACGACGCCGCCGGCGCCGACGTCGGCAGCGGCGAGGGCGCGCGCCGGATCCGGCTCATGCCGGTGAGCGCCGACTACTTCGACGTGCTGCGCGTCCGCCCCGCGGTCGGCCGTCCGTTCACGCGCGACGAGGAGACCGGCGCGCGCGTCGTGATCCTCGGCGACGCGCTCTGGCGCCGGCTCGGCGGCGATCGCGCGGCGGTCGGCTCGCCGCTGCGGCTGAACGGTGCCACCTACACCGTCGTCGGCGTGATGCCGCCGGGGTTCGGCGACCCGCTGACGCCCGGCGTCGACGCGTGGGTGCCGTTCGACCTCCGGCCGGGACGCGACGCGAGCAACGCGAACAACCACTATCTCAGCGTCGTCGCGCGGCTGCGCGGCACCACCACGCTGGCGAGCGCGCAGGCGGAGCTCGACCGCGTCGGCGCGCAGCTCGCGCGCGAGTACGCCGACGCGTCGCACGCCGGCGCGCGGCTCGACCCGCTGAAGGAGGACATCACCGCCTCGTCGAGCCGGGCGCTCACCGTCATGCTCGGCGCGGTGGTCCTCGTCCTCGTGCTGGTGTGCGTCAACGTCGCGAACCTGCTCCTCGTGCGCGGCACCGAGCGCGCGCGCGAGTTCGCGCTGCGCACGGCGTTAGGCGCTGGGCGCGGGCGGCTCGTGCGGCAGATGCTCGTGGAGAGCCTCGTCCTCGCGCTGGCAGGGGCGCTCGCCGGGCTGGCGACGGCCCGCGCGGCGATGGCGGCCATCGTGCGACTCGGCGCCGGCTCCATCCCGCGCCTCGAGACGGTCGCGCTGGAGCCGCGGCTCGTCGCCTTCGCGCTCGCGCTCGCGACGGCGTGCGCGGTGGGCTTCGGTCTCGTCCCCGCGCTGCGCACGACGCGCGCGAGGCCGAGCGAGACGCTGCGCGGCGAGGGGCGCGCGACGACCGGCGGCGTCGGGACGCTGCGGCTGCGCGATGGGCTGGTGGTGTCGCAGGTCGCGCTCGCGTTCGTGCTGCTCGTCGGCGCGGGGCTCCTCGTGGAGAGCGTGCGGCGCATGCGCGAGGTGGACCTCGGCGTGCGGCCTGACGGCGTGCTCGCGTACGAGCTGCACCTCCCCGACACGCGGTACGACTCCACGGCGCGCGCGCTGTTCTACGAGCGCGTGGCCCGGGTCACGGAGGCGCTGCCCGACGTCGTCGCCGCCGGCGGCGTGAGTCGGCTGCCGGCGACCGGCCCGTACAACCAGTGGGGTGTGGACGCGCTCACCGGACCCCTCGCCGGCGCCCGCGTCGAGGGCTTTCCCGAGGAGCGCGTCGTCTCGGGCGACTACTTTCGCGCCATCGGCATCCCGCTGCTCGAGGGGCGCCTGCTCGACGCGCGCGACGACGCGCGCGCGCCGCACCGCGTGGTCGTGAGCCGCGCCTTCGCGCGCCGCTACTTCCCGGGGATGAGCGCGCTCGGCCAGCGCATCCGCACCGGCGGCCGCGACTGCGAGATCGTCGGCGTGGTGGGCGACGTGGCGATCGACGCCGAGGGCACGCCCGACACCTACGTCTACCACGCGCACGCGCAGTTCGCCGGCGACCGCGACTGGGCGCTCACCCAGGTGACGCGAACCACCGGCGCGGTGGCGACGCTCGTGCCGGCGGTGCGCCGCACGGTCGCCGCGCTCGACCCGCAGCTCGTCGTGCACGATCCGGTGCCGTTAGGCGACGCGATCGGCCGCGGCGAGGCGCGGCGCGCGTTCACCGTGCGGCTGCTCGCGACGTTCGCGCTCGTCGCGCTGGCGCTCGCGGCGCTCGGCCTGTTCGGCGTGCTGTCGTACGGCGTGCGGCTGCGCGAGCGCGAGTTCGGCATCCGCATCGCGTTGGGCGCCGAACGGGGCGCGGTACGGTGGATGGTGCTGCGCCGCGGGCTCGCGCTCGTCATCGCGGGCACGGTGATCGGCCTCGGCGGCGCGGCCGGCGCCACGCGGCTCATGCGCACGCTCGTGTTCCAGGTGCGTCCGCTCGAGCCCGCGGTGCTGGCCGGCGCCGCCGCGTTCCTGCTCGCCGCCGCGACGCTCGCGGCGTACCTCCCGGCGTTCCGCGCGACGCGCGTGGACCCGACGACCACGCTGAAGTGACCTACGCCTAACGATCCGGAGGGCGACCGATGCCGGAGCTGGGACGCTACGCGCGCGAGCTGCGCGCGCGCCTGTGGAAGCCGTCGGTGACCGAGGAGGTCGGCGACGAGCTGGCCCACCACCTGGAGATGCTCGAGCGCGATCTCGTCGCGCGCGGCTTCACGCCCGACGCGGCGCGACGCGCGGCGCGCGCGCAGTTCGGCGACGTGCATCGCATCGAGGCGACGTGCGTCGACGAAGCCGAGCACCGCGACCGCGACCGCCGCCTGACGCGCTGGCTCGACGAGCTGCGGCACGACCTGCGCACCGCCGTGCGGCAGCTCCGCCTGCATCCGCGCTTCGCGCTCGTCGCCGTGGCCACGCTCGCCATCGGACTCGGCGCGGCGACCGTGATCTTCGGCATCGCCGACGCGGTGCTCCTGCGGCCGCCGCCGTACCCCGCGCCCGACCGTCTCGTCATCGGCTGGGAGACGACGCCGGCCGGGCAGCCGTTCTCGCTCTCCGAGCCGAACTACCTCGACCTCGCCGCGCGCGCCCGCCGCTTCAGCGGGCTCGCCGCGTTCGCGCAGCGCGCGCCGAGCCTGCGCACGAGCGACGGGCCCGAGCAGCTCTCGTCGACCGCCGCGACGCACGCGCTCTTTCGCGTCCTCGGCGTGGCGCCCGCGTTAGGCCGCACGTTCACGGCGGAGGAGGACGCGACGGGGGGCGACACGCGCGTCGTCGTCATCAGCGACTCGCTGTGGACGCGCCACTTCGCGCGCGACCCCGACGTCCTCAGTCGCACGCTCGACCTCGACGGCGTCACGTACCGCGTGATCGGCGTGATGCCGAAGGGCTTCGACTTCCCCGGCGGCGTGGAGCTGTGGACGCCGCTCGCGCCGAATGCGACGGCGCCGCGCGGCGACCGGCGGATCGACGCGGTCGTCGGGCGGCTGGCGCCCGGTGCGACGGCGGAGCAGGCGGCGGCCGACCTGCGCCGCGCCGCGACGACGTTAGGCACGGAGTACCCGGCGACGAACACCGGGTGGGGCGCCGACGCGCGGCCGTTCATGGAGCTGTACGTGGGCCCGCGGCTCCGCACGCGCGTGCTCACGCTGCTCGTCGCCGTCGGGCTGCTGCTGCTCATGGCGTGCGTGAACGTGGCGAGCCTGCTGCTCGCCCGCGCCGGCGCGCGTCAGCAGGCGCTCGCCGTCCAGGCCGCGCTCGGCGCCGGGCGATCACGCATCGTGCGGCAGCTCCTCACCGAGAGCGTGGTCCTCGCGATCATCGGCGGCGCGGCCGGCGTCGCGCTCGCCGCCGCCGCGATGCCGCTCGTCCGCTCCACCGGCGCCGCCGCGGTGACGCGGCTCGCGGACCTGCGCGTGGACTGGCGGCTGGTGGGATTCGCGCTCGCCGCGTGCATGACGACGGGCGTGGTCTTCGGCCTCGCGCCGGCGCTGCGTCTCGCGCGCGCGGCGGCTCCGCGCGGCGGCGCCGGCGGACTGCACGGCGTGCTGCGCAGCGGACGCCGCATCGCCGACACGAGCCGCGTGCGGAGCGCGCTCATCGTCGCGTCGGTCGCGCTGGCGACGATCATGCTCGTGGGCGCGGGGCTCGTCGGCGGCAGCTTCGTACGGCTGCTGCGCGTGGACCTCGGCTTCCGCGCCGAGCGCGTGCTCACCGGCTCGATCGCGCTGCCGGCCGGACGCTACGACGCCGAGCGCACGGTGGCGTTCGACGCCGCGCTCGTCGAGCGGCTGCGCGCGATCCCGGGCGTGACGTCGGCGGGGACGACGAACATCGCGCCGCTGGCGGCGGGCAACACGGCGATGCCCTGGGCGCCGGCCGAGCGCAAGCCGGCGACCGTGGACCAGTATCGCATCGCCTCGTGGCGCTCGGTGTCGACCGGCTACTTCGCCACGTTGGGCGTCCCGCTCCTGCGCGGCCGGCTGTTCGGCGGCGGCGACGTGCGCAGCGCGCCGTGGGTCGCCGTCATCAACCAGCGCATGGCGTCGCTCGGCTGGCCCAACGAGGATCCGGTGGGGCACGAGGTGGTGCTGGGCAGCGGCCGCACGATGCGCATCATCGGCGTCGTCGGCGACGCGCGTCTCCTCAACGTGGACAGCCTCCCGGCGCCGACGATGTACTACTCGGCGCAGCAGATCGGCTTCCCGTCGATGTGGCTCACGGTGCGCACCACGGGGGAGCCCGCGGCGGCCGCGGCGGCGGTGAAGCGCGCGGTCGCGTCGCTCGATCCGGATCTGCCGGTGGCGCAGCTGCAGCCGCTCACGCAGCTCGTCGCCGACGCCACGGCGCAGCCGCGGCTCACCATGCTCGTGTTCGCGATCTTCGCCACGGCGGCGCTCGCGCTCGCGGCGATCGGGCTGTACGGGCTTATCTCGTTCATGGTGGTGCAGCGCACGCGCGAGATCGGCGTGCGGCTCGCGTTAGGCGCGGTGCCGCGGCGCATCGTGCGCGACGTGCTCGGTCACGGGCTGCGGCTCGCCGGCATCGGCGTGGCGCTGGGCGTGGCGGTCGCGTACGCCGGAACGGGACTGCTGCGCACGATCCTGTTCGAGGTGACGCCGACGGATCCGCTCACGTTCGGCGGCGTGACGGTGCTGCTGCTCACCGTCGCGGCGCTGGCCAGCACGGTGCCGGCCCGACGGGCGTCGCGGCTCGATCCCGGACTGACGTTGCGGGCCGAGTGAATCGCGCCGTGCATGGCTCCACGTACGTGTTTCTGGAGGACTGAAGAAGGACTGAAGGAGGACTGAAGAAGGAGAACACCAACAGCGTTGTTGGTCCTTCTTCAGTCCTCCTTCAGTCCTTCTTCAGTCCCACGAGCCCTCGTACGTGGAGTCGTGCATGGCGCGTACTTTCGCCGCTCGCAGCGATGGACCTTCGGCTCCGGCCCGAAGTGGAGCAGCAGCCCGACCCCGAGCCGCGTCGCGCTCAGGTAGCTGAGCAGCTGCCGCCGTGCCGCCGCGGGCAGGTCGTAGGTGGACTTCACCTCCACGACGAGCATCTCGTCGACGACCATGTCGAGCCGCTGGGTGCCCAACGGCTGGCCCTTGTAAAAGACGGGAATCGCGACTTCTCGGCCGACGCGGTGGCCGCGGGCCAGCAGCTCGCGCTCGAGCGCGGCCACGTACAGGTGCTCGACGAAGCCGAAGCCGAGCGTGTGGTAGACCTCGTAGAACGCCCCGATCACCGAGTGCGTCAAGCGCTCCGCGTACAGCTCGCCGTGTGTCATGCCGTACGATGGGCCGGCGCGGGAGCAGGAGAGTGCCGAATCATCGCAGGGAGGGTTCCGGCGACGCGTGGACGGCTCCACGTACGTGTTTTTGTGGGACTGAAGAGGGACTGAAGAAGGACTGAAGAAGGACTGAAGAAGGACCAACCAGAAAAAGTCTTGTTGGTCCTTCTTCAGTCCTTCTTCAGTCCTTCTTCAGTCCTCCAGAACCACGTACGTGGAGTCCAGAGCGGCGCGACTCACTCCGCGCGCAACGCCGCCACCGGATCCATCCGTGCCGCCCGCCGCGCCGGGATCCAGCTCGCCGCGCACGCCACGACGGCGAGCAGCAGCGCGAGCGCGCCGAACGTGAGCGGGTCCGTGGGGCTCACGCCGTAGACGAGCGTGCGCATCGCGCGGGTCAGCGCCGCCGCGGCCACGAGGCCGAGCGCGATGCCGCCCGACGCGTACGCCAGCCCTTCGCCGAGCACTCCACGCATCACCGCGGCCCGGCCCGCGCCTAACGCCACGCGCACGCCGATCTCCCGCGTGCGACGCGCCACCGCGTAGCTCACGACGCCGTAGATCCCGATCGCTCCCAACGCAAGCCCCACGACGGCGAACGCGAGCAGCAGCGTCATGACGACGCGCTGCTGGGCGAGCGACGTCACCACGAGATCATCGGCGGGGCGCACGTCGGAGATCGGCACGCCGCGGTCGAGCGACGCGACGACGGCGTGCAGCCGGCGCGCCGCGCGCCGCGGATCGTCCGCCGTGCGGATCACGATCGCCGTGGCGCCCTGCGGGAACTGCGACGCGGCGAGATAGAACTCGGGCTCCGGGGCCTCGGCCAGCGACACGTGCCGTACGCTCCCGACCACGCCGACGATCCTCGCCCACGCGTCGCGCGTCGCGCGCTGCGCGCGCAGCCGCTTCCCGACCGCCGCCGCGGCGCTGCCGAAGCGCGCGCTCGCGAACGCGTCGCTCACGATCGCCACCGGCTCGGCGCGCATGTCGTCGCGCGCGTCGAACACGCGGCCGGCGAGCAGCGGCACGCGCATCGTGCCGAAGTAGTCGCCGAGCGCCGTGCGGAACCCCGGGCGGAACGGCGTCGCGCCGGGTGCCGCGGGCTGCCCCTCGATCTCGACGTCGTTGTGCCAGTCGAAGCCCGTGAGCGGCAGATGGTGCAGCGCACCGACCGTCACCACGCCCGGCTCCGCGCGCAGCCGGTCGAGCACGCGCGCGTAGTAAGCGGCACGCTGCTCCCGCGTGCCGTACGCGTCGCCGGTGGGCTGCACGCGGAGCGTGAGCACGTTCGCCGTGCGGAAGCCCGCGTCGACGTGCGTGAGCCGCCACAGCGTCTGCAGCATGAGCGCCGCGCCGATGACGAGGACGAGCGCGAGCCCGACCTCGGCGACGACGAGCGCGCCGCGCGCCCGGCGCGCCGCCACGCTACCCGCCTCTCCGCGGGCGCCGCGCGCCACCCGTCGCAGGTCCGGGTGCGTCGCGACGACCGCGGGCGCGACGCCGCACAGCAGACCCACCGCGAGCGTGACGCCGGCGCACACGACGAGCACCGGCACGTCGAGCGCGACGCTCTCGAGCCGCGGCGTGTCGGCGGGGAGCAGGCGCACGAGCGCGCGCAGCCCCGCCGCGCCCAACGCCACGCCGAGCGCGCCGCCGCCCGCCGCGAGCACCGCCGACTCGCCGAGCAGCTGCCGCACCACGCGGGCGCGCGTGGCGCCGATCGCGACGCGCGTCGCGATCTCGCCGCGCCGCTCGGCCGCGCGCGCGAGCAGCAGGTTGCCGACGTTCGACGCGGCGATGAGCACGATGAAGCCGACGGCGCCGAGCAGCACGAGGAGCGGCGCGCGCAGGGCACCCACCACCTGGTCGCGCAGCGGCACCACGTCCACGTCGCGGCCGTACGCCGCCTCGTACCCCAGCGCGCTCCGCATCGGCGGCACGAGCGACCGGAGCTCGGCGAGCGCGGCGGCGCGCGTCACGCCCGCGCGCAGCCGACCGACGAAGTGCGCCGTGCCGCCCGTGTAGAACGGCGACGCCGGATCGATCTGGAGCGGCAGCCACAGCTCGGCGTCCGCCTGGAAGATGCGCGTCGCGGGCGGCATCACGCCGACCACCGTGTACGGCTCGCCGTCGAGCACCATCGTCGCGCCGACTGCGCGCGCGTCGGCGCCGAACGCCGTCGTCCACAGCTCGTGGCTCAGGAGCACGACGTGATCGCGCCCCGCCGCCGACTCGCCGTCGACGAAGCCGCGCCCGAGCACGGGGCGCGCGCCGAGCACGCGGAAGAAGTTCGTCGACGTGCGCGCGCCGTTCAGCTGCAGCGCCCCGCCGGGGCGGCTCCACGAGATCCCCCAGCCCGGGCTGAACGCGGCGACGCCGCCGTCGAACGCGCGCGCGTGCCGCTGTAGGAACTCCAGCTCCCCGTTCGAGCCGAAGTGCGCCGGCCACACGCCGACCAGCCGCCCTGGATCGCGATACGGCAGCGGCGAGAGCAGCACGCCGTGCACCACGCTGTAGACCGCCGTGTTCGCGCCGATCCCCAGCGCGAGCGTGAGCAGCGCGACGAGCGCGAACGCCGGACGTGCGCGGAGCGTGCGGACGGCGAAGCGCGCGTCACGCAGGAACGAGGCGGCGAGAGCGAGCATGGCGGGGACCGGTCGGAGAGGTCGGCGATCCGCGAGCGCCTCTCTGACACCGCCGCCCGGCGAAAGGGTTGGACGCGGTCACTCCGCGCGCAGCGTCACGCTCGGGTCCACGCGCGCCGCGCGCGCCGCGGGGATCGCGCACGCCACGACGGCCACCGCGAGCAGCACCGCGCCCACCGCGCCGTAGACGAGCGGGTCGTTCGGCGACTCCCCGAACAGGAGCGGCGCCATGCGACGCGCGCCGACGAGCGCGATGACGCCGCCGATCGCGAGGCCCGATGCCGCGAGGCGGAGGCCGGCCCCCAACACGAGGCGCAGCACCGCACCCGCGCGCGCGCCGAGCGCGAGCCGCACGCCGATGTCGCGCGTCTGCCGGGCGACGTCGTAGGCGATCACCGCGTAGAGGCCCACCGCCGCGACGAGCAGCGCGAGCGCGCCGAACGCGGCGAACAGCGTCGCGCCGAGCCGCCACGACTGCATGCGCGGGTCGACGACGTCGCGCATCGGCGTCACCGTCACGTAGCCCGCGCCGGGCATCAGCGCCTGCAGCCGCCGACGCAGCGACTCCGCGTGATGCCGCGCGTCGCCGTCGCGCATGCGCACGAACACGAGCGGGCGCTGCCCGTTGCGGGCCTGCGGGCGTGCGAGGTAGTACTGCTGCCGCTGGTCGTCGCCGAGCCCCGTCTGCTTGATGTTCTCCACGATGCCGACGACGGTCGTGCACGGTGGGTCCTTGGCCCCGTCGCGGATCTTGATGCACTGCCCGATGGCGTCGCGCCCGGGCCACAGCGTGCTCGCCATCCCCTCGCTCACCACGGCGACGGGCGGCGTGTCGGCGCGGTCGTCGTCGGTGATCGGCCGGCCGCGCAGGAGACGCGTGCCCATCGTGCGGAAGTAGTCGCCGGTGGAGGCCTGCACCGTGAAGCGCCCGAACCGGCTCACCGAGTCGACCCCCGGCACGGTGAAGCTCTGCCCCCACGTGTCGGACAGCGGCACGCTCGCGCCGAGCGCCGCGGCCTCCACGCCGGGCATCGTGCGCGCCGCCTCGAGCAGCCGCGCGCCGAGCGCGGTGCGCTCCTCCTTCGACAGCGTGGCGCCGCGCAGGTTCGGCGCGACGTACAGCACGGGATCGGCGTCGAAGCCGAGGCGGAGCGACTGGACGTTGTGGAAGCTCCGCACGAACAGCCCCGCGCCGACGAGCAGCGTGACCGACAGCGCGCCCTGGAACACGAGCAGCACCGTGCGCGCCCGCGAGCGCGTCGCCGTGCCGCCCCGGTCGCCGGCGCGGAGCGTCGTCGTGAGGTCGTTGCGTCGCGCGCCGAGAGCCGGCATGAGCCCCGTGGTGAGGCCCGCGAGAACCGCCGTCGCGGCGACGACGAGCAGCGTGCGCGGGTCGCCGAGCGCGCCGCCCGCGGTGCCTGCCGGCAGGAACAGCGCGCGCAGCACCGCGCCGCCGAATTGCGCCGCGAGCACGCCCACCACGCCGCCGAGCAGCGCGAGCAGCAGGCTCTCGCTGAGCAGCATGCCGAGCACGCGCCGGCGCCCGGCGCCTAACGCGAGGCGCATCGAGATCTCGCGCCGCCGCGCGAGCGCGCGGGCGAGCAGCAGGTTCGCGACGTTCGCGCACGCCACGAGCAGCACGGCGATCGCGACGCCGCCGAGCCACGTCGCGACACGCGCCGAGGCGCTCGCCTGCGGCCCCCGCTCGAGCGACACGGGCCCGGCGAGCGCCGTCGGCCGCGCGATCGCCGTCGGCGCGAGCCCCGGCTCCTGCGCGCGTTGGGCGGCCCAGCTCCGCTCGTACGCGCTGGTGAGATCCGCGGTGGCCGCGTCCGCCGTCACGCCCGGCTTGCGCCGCACGAGCATCTGGAGCCACCCCCAGCTGTAGCTCGTGTAGTAGCCGCGCGACGTCTCGGGGCTCTGGATCGACCCGGCGAACGTCGTGATCGGTATGAACACCGCCGGCGGCCTCTCGTCGGTCATGCCGACGAATCCGTCGGGCGCCACGCCGACGATGGTGCACAGCACCGTGCCGACCCGCAGCGTCTTCCCGAGCACGTCGGCGCGGCCGCCGTACCGCGTGCGCCAGAACGCGTGGCCGAGCACCGCCACCGGCGCGCCCGCGGGAACGGTGTCCTCGCGCGCCGTGAAGAAGCGGCCGAGCGTGGGACGCGCGTCGTAGAAGCGAAAGAACGACGCGCTCACCGCGGCGACCGGCATCTCCTGCGCGTCGGCGCCGTCGCCTAACGCGAGCTCGCGGAACGCGAACGCGGCGGACTGCGAGAAGCGCGTCGTCCACCGCTGGAAGTCGAGGTAGCGCGTGTACTCCAGCGAGCGGTCGACGATCTCCTCGCGCTGGAAGCGGTACCTGACGTAGACGCGATGCACGGTCGACGGATCGCGCAGGAACGCCGGCGGACGGAGCAGCAGGCGGTCGACGACCTCGAACATCGCCGCGTTCGCGCCGAGGCCCAGCCCGAACGTGAGCGCGACGGCGAGCGTGAAACCCGGACGCGCGCGCAGCGTGCGCACGGCGAATCGCACGTCCTGCCGCACCGCCTCCCACCAGCCGCGGCGTCGCGTGCGCTCGAAGCGGCGGCGGTCGACGCGCACGAGCTCCGCGCGACTCGCGGCGCGGTCGCCGTACTCGCGCTCGGCCGTGTCGCGCGCGGCGTCGAGCGTGCGCCCCTGCCGCACGAGGTCGTCCACTCGGCGGTCGATGTGGTAGCGGATCTCCTCGTCGACGTCGCGCTCGAGCGACTGGCGGGTGGCGGGGAGCCGGAAGAGGCGGCGAAACATCTCAACCTCCCGCGTCGACGGCGTGAACGATCTTGAAGACGGCGGCGGCGTAGCGGTCCCAGTGCGAGACCTTGGCCCGCAGCTGCGCGCGGCCGCCGGCGGTGAGCGTGTAGTACTTCGCTCGGCGGTTGTTCTCGGAGAGCCCCCAGTCGCTGCGCACCCAGCCGCGATCCTCGAGGCGGTGGAGCGCGAGATACAGCGCGCGATCCTCGACGGCGATGGCCTCGTCGGACGTGTCGCGGATCCAGCGCGCGATGGCGTAGCCGTGGCGCGGCCCCCACGAGAGGGTCTTCAGGACGAGCAGGTCGAGCGTGCCGAGCAGCAGGCCGAGATCGTCGGCGGGCGCCATTGGTATCTCCCCGGAGCGACTCCGGGGAGCATGCGTCGGCGGGCGAGTTCCGTCAAGCCGCCGCCGCGTTCGACGTGATGACGTAGCTGCTCCGCGTGTACCAGTTCCGCGACCGCGACCGCGTCGCGTCGCGTCGCACGGCGTGACGGTGACGCGGAGCTACGCGCTGGAGGTGCGGCTCAGGCGGCGCGAGGCGACGGCGGGGCTCCACGAGCGCGTGGATCATCCGTCCGACGCGCGCGCGACGTTCATCGACCCGCTGCGGCGGTTCAGGGACGCGGCGAGGCGGCGCATCCGCGGTTGACGGCAGGCCTGCTTTGGCGCGCCGTTCACGACTCCACGTACGAGTTCTCGTGGGACTGAAGAAGGACTGAAGGAGGACTGAAGAAGGACCAACGACACTGTTGGTGTTCTCCTTCTTCAGTCCTTCTTTAGTCCTTCTTCAGTCCTTCAAAGAACACGTACGTGGAGTCCGAGCGCGGCGCGACCCCCCTTATTGACACCATTATTGTACCATTGCTAGACTAGAGACCGACTCGTTCGGGAGGAGACCGATGCGGAGCGGCGATTTCGCGGTCGAGGTGGTCCCGCACGGCAGTGGCCGGGTGCGGGAGCTGGAGACGGGGCACGTGCTCGCGCGGCCAGGGCAGGTCTACCGGATCCGCCTGCGCAATCTCGGGCCGCTGTACGCGGTGGCCGACGTGAAGCTCGACGGGCACCGCGTGACGGCCGGGGGCCTCGTGCTCGGGCCGTGGAGCGCCACGGAGCTCGAGCGCCCCGTCGACGCCGGGGAGCACGGCCGATTCACCGTCGTGGCGGAGGGGGACGAGCGCGTGTTCGGCCCCGACGGCGGACGCGACGATCCCTCGCTCGGCCTCCTCGAGGCGCGGTTCCGCCGCGAGCTGCCCGGCCACGACCGCCGCGACGAGCCGACGCCGCGCATCGCGATGCCCACCGCGCCACGGCGGCCGATTCCCGGGGTGCCGCGGCTGCCGAGCCGCTTCCCCGCGGGGCCGCCGGAGTGGGTGCCGCCACTCAACGAGATGCCGTCCGCGCCGCGCGCTTCGGCGTACGGCGGCGTCGGCCAGCACGTGGAGGCGCCCATGCCCGTGGAGCGCGGTGGTCCCGGCGACGCGGTGGAGCGCGCGGCGGGGACGGGGCTCACCGGCCACTCGGACCAGCAGTTCACGCCGTTCGCGCTCGGCCCGCTGGAGACGGAGGCGACGGTGATCCAGCTCCGCATCGTGATCGGCACCGAGGAGGCGCTCGCCGACGACGCGCCGCGTCCGCTCGCCGGTCGGCTCGCGCCGTCGCGGCCGCTCGCGCGCCCGTAGCGGTGCGAGCGAGCCGCATCGGGGGCGCGCGCGTCGCCCGGCAGGCCGCCGTGCCTAACGACGTGGACGCGGCGCGCGCCGGCGCCGAGCGCGCCGCGCGCGACGAGCTCGCGTCGTGGCGCGCGCGCGCGATCCCCGACGCCGCGGCGCCGCTCGACGCGGAAGATCTCGTGCGGCTGCTGCGCGACTGCGTGGCGGCGCTCGGGCTCGACCCGGCGATCGCGTCGGGGTTCACGGTGAACACCGTGCACTACTACCGGCGCAAGGACGTCATCGACCCGCCCGAGGGACGCACCGCCGCGGCGCGCTACGGCGTGCGGCACCTCTGGCAGATCGCCGGCGCGCGGCTCGCCGGACACCTCGGGCTCGTGACGCTGGCCGAGGCGCGCGCCGCGATGCGCGACGCCGACGAGCCCGCGCTCGTCGCGTTCCTCGCCGCGCGGGTGGCCGACGCGCGCGCCCGCGACGCGGTGCGTGCGTCGCCCCCGCGGTACCGGACGAGGTGCAGGCGCCGCGCGCGCTGCCGGGGCGGCGCGCCGCTGCCGCCGCACCGCCGGCGGCCGGCGCCGCGGTCGTCTTCCAGCTCCCGGGCGACGCGTGGTGCGTGGTGCCCGCGACGCATCCGGCGCACCGATCGGCGGAGGCGGCGCACGAGCTGGCGCGCGCGCTCGCGACGGTGCTCGGCGAGAACCGACTTTCCTGAGGCGACCATGTCGACGCTGCACGTGCCCTACGTGATCGAGCGCTCCGCCCGCGGCGAGCGCACGTACGACATCTTCTCGCGGCTGCTCATGGACCGCATCGTGTTCCTCGGCACGCCGGTGAACGACGACGTGGCGAACAGCATCATCGCGCAGCTGCTGTTCCTCGAGTCGGACGCGCCGGGCAAGGAGATCCAGCTCTACATCAACTCGCCCGGCGGCGTGGTGTCGGCAGGGCTCGCGATCTACGACGCGATGCAGTACCTGTCGTCGCCGGTGTCCACGACCGTCGTGGGGATGGCCGCGAGCATGGGGTGCTTCCTGCTCACCGCGGGCCGCAAGGGGCGCCGCGCCGCGCTGCCGCACGCGCGCATCATGATGCACCAGCCGAGCGGCGGCGCGGAGCGCGGCGCGGCGGCCGATATCGAGATCGTGGCGAAGGAGATCCTGCACAACCGCGCGAAGCTCTACGAGCTGCTCGGCAAGCACACCGGACAGCCGCTCGAGCGCATCGAGCGCGACTTCGAGCGCGACCGGTGGTTCTCGGCGGCGGAGGCGCTGCGGTACGGATTGATCGACACCGTGCTGGAGGGGAGTGGAGTCCTGGAGACTGTCGCGTGAGTCGGACCGCAGAGGACGGCAGAGGGCCGCGGAGCCTTTCATTTGAACCACAGAGGACACAGAGGACACAGAGGAAACCCACTCTCTTGAAGGGTTCTCCTCTGTGTCCTCTGTGTCCTCTGTGATGAAAAAGTAGTGCCGTTCTCTGCGGCCCTCTGCGGTTCGAAGACGAAGCAATCAGCGAGGCTTCATGCGCATCCTCGTCGTCGGCGGTACGGGCTTCATCGGGCGGTTCCTGCTGCCGCAGCTGTCGGGCGTGGGACACGATGTCGGAGTCGTGCACCGGCCGGAGAGCAGCGCGACGCTGCCTAACGGCGTTCGCGGCGTCGCGGCGGATCGGCAGCGGCTCGGCGAGCACGCGGCGATGCTGCGCGCCTTCGCGCCGGACGTCGTGATCGACCTCGTGCTCAGCTCGGGGCGGCAGGCGGCGGAGCTCGTGGAGGTGTTTCGCGGACACGCGGCGCGCGTCGTCGCGATCACGAGCATGGACGTCTACCGCGCCGCGGCGCTGCTGCACGGTCTCGAGGACGGCCCGCTGGCGCCCGTGCCGCTGACCGAAGACTCGGCGCTCCGCACGCAGGCGCAGACGTACCCGCCCGCGCAGCTCGAGCGGCTCCGGCAGCTGTTCGGCTGGCTCGACGACGCGTACGACAAGGTGGCCGTGGAGCGCAACGTGGTCGCCGCGCCGGATCTGCCGGCGACGGTGCTGCGCCTGCCGATGATCTACGGTCCGGGCGACCGGCTGCACCGGCTCTTCCCGCTGCTCAAGCGCATGGACGACGGACGCCCGGCGATCCTGCTCCCCGAGCGCCTCGCGGCGTGGCGCGGACCGCGTGGGTACGTGGAGAACGTCGCCGCCGCGATCGCGCTCGCCGCCACCGACGCGCGCGCGACGGGCCGCACGTACAACGTCGCCGAAGCGGAGAGCGTGACGGAGCTGGAGTGGGCGCGGCGCGTCGCCGACGCCGTCGGCTGGCGCGGGCGCTTCGTCGTGCTCCCCGACGACGCGATCCCCTCGCACCTGCGCATGCCCGGGCGCCTCGAGCAGCACTGGGCCGCCGACAGCTCGCGCATCCGCGCGGAGCTCGGCTACGCGGAGCCCGTATCGCGCGACGAATCGTTAGGCCGCACGATCGCTTGGGAGCGCGCGCACCCGCCGGCCGTCGATCCGGCGCAGTTCGACTACGCGGCGGAGGATCGTGCACTGTCCAGCTCACGCGAAGGCGCGGAGAACGCCGAGCACACCAATTGAAATTGGTCGTCTCCGCGTTCTCCGCGCCTCCGCGTGAGACGGCACTGCCCTCACTCGCTGCGTAACGCGTCGCTCGGATCCACGCGTGTCGCGCGTCGTGCGGGCACCAGCGAGGCGACGAGCGCCGCGGCGGCGAGCGTCGCGGCGACGGCGAGGTACACCAGCGGGTCGCGCGCGGAGACGTCGAACAACAGCGGGGCGACCCAGTGGCTCGCGGCGAGCGCCGCCGCGGCGCCGAGCGCGATGCCGGCCGCGGCGACGCCCATGCCCTGGCCGAGGACGAGCGCCGTCACGTCGCGGCCGCGCGCGCCGAGCGCCATGCGCAGCCCCATCTCGTGCAGCCGTTGGGCGACGGTGTACGCCATGACGCTGTACAGCCCGACCGCCGCGATGAGCAGCGCGAGCATGCCGAACGCCGTGAACATCGTCGCGCCGAGTCGCCACGGGCGCACCTGCGGGTCGATGCGATCCTCGAGCGGCACCACGTCGAGGTAGCGCGCGCCCGGCGCCGCCGGGGCGAGCTCGCGGCGCAGCGTCGCGGCGAGCGACGCCGGACGCACGCCCGGCGCGGCGCGCACGACGAGCGCCCGCATGCTGCTCGTCGCCTGCTTCTGCGCCAGCGGGAAGTAGTACTGCATCTGCGGCGGCTCGCGCAGCTCGTTGTTGATCACCGTGCGCACGACGCCGACGATCTCGCTGCACGGCGCCTTCTCGTCGCCGATGCGCATGCACCGCCCGATCGGGTCGGCGTCCTTCCAGATGCGCCGGGCCATCGCCTCGTTCACGAGCGCCACCCTCGGCGCGCCCTCGACGTCGGCCGCGGTGATCGGCCGGCCGCGCACGACACGGATGCCGGCCGTCGCGAAGTAGTCGGCGCTCACCGCGTTGTAGATCGGGAACCCGACGCCCAACGTCCGCAGCGAGTCGAAGCCGGGGATCGTGAGGTCGCCGGCGACGAGCGACCAGAACGGGCTCGTCGTCGACAGCGCGGCGCGCTCCACACCCGGCACGCGGCGCGCCCGCTCGAGCAGGCGGTCGTACGCGGCGAGCTGCACGTCACTCGGCACGGCGTCCGGGAACGACGCCTCGGCGAACACGAGCCGCGCGGGCTCGTAGCCGAAGTCGAGCGCGCCGATCCGCCGCAGGCTGCGCACGAACAGTCCCGCGCCGACGAGCAGCACGACCGACAGCGCGGCCTGCGCGAGCAGGAGCGTGGAGCGCGTGCGCGACCGGCGTCCGCCGCCGTCGCGCGCGCCGGTGCGCAGTCCCGCGGTGACGCCGAGCGCGGCGACGTGTGCCGCGGGAGCGAGCGCGGTGAGCAGCGCGGTGAGCGTGGTGGCGCCGAGCGCGAACAGCAGCACGCGGCCGCTCACGACGCCCTGCGACCAGTCGACGTCGGGGAGGAGCGTCGCGCGGACCGCGGCACCGCCCCACCGCGCGACGAGCAGCCCGCCGACGCCGCCTAACGCCGCGACGAGCGCGCTCTCCGTCAGCAGCTGCCGCGCGAGCCGCCACCGGCCGGCGCCCAGCGCGGTGCGCACCGCGATCTCCCGGCGGCGGCGCACGGCGCGGGCGAGCAAGAGGTTCGCGACGTTCGCGCACGCGACGAGCAGCACGATCGCGGCGACGCCGGCGAGCCACGCGGCGATCGACGCCCGCGTGCGCCGCTCGGACTTCACGGGCGCGTGCGCCTCGGTCACCGGTGCGGCGATGACGCGGGCGCCGTAGTCGAACGCGTTCGTGTCCGGCGCCGTGAGACGCAGCGCCGCCGTCGCCTCGCGTTCGGCCCGCGCCGTCGTCGCGCCGGGACGCAGCCGCGCCACCATGCGCACCCACGCGATGCGCCCGTCGGTGGACCAGTCGCGCGCGCGCGCGTGGTACGCGATCGTCGACAGCGGCACGTAGACGTCGGTCGGCTCGAGATCGGTGCCGTTGAAGCCGCGCGGCGCGACGCCGACGATCACGTAGCGATCTCCCTCGACGACGACCGTGCGGCCGAGCACCGCGGAGTCGGCGCCGTACGCCTCGCGCCAGTAGCGGTCGCCGAGCACCGCGACGAGCGATCCGGCAGGCACGCGATCGTCGTCGGGCCCGAAGAAGCGGCCGAGCGCCGGGCGCACGCCGAGCAGCGTGAAGAAGTTGCCGGTCGCCTCGATCACATGCCGCTGCCGCGCCGCGTCGCCCTCGCCGACGACGTGCTGCCCGGGGAAGAAGCCCGCCACCGCGGCGAACGCGCGGGTGCTGTCGCGCACCGTGAAGTACGCGGGCGCCGAGACCATCGGCATCACGCGCCCGTTGAACCCCGCGCGGCGCCGCTCGATGTACAGCCGCGTCACGTGTCCCGCGTCGGCGACGAGCGCGGGGGGACGGAGCAGCAGCCGGTCCACGACGCCGAACATCGTCGCGTTGGCGCCGATGCCTAACGCGAGCGTGACGATCGCCGCCGCCGCGACACCGGGCGCGGAGCGGAGCTGGCGGACGGCGAACGCGGCGTCCTGCCGCACGGAGTCGAGCCGGTCGCTCCAGGTCATGCGCGTGTCTCGGCGGCGCGCGGCGTCGAGGAGCCGCGGCCGCGCCTCGGTGAGCGCGCCGAAGCGGCGCCAGGCCTCGGCGCGCGCCGCCTCGGGAGTCCATCCCTCGCGCACGAGCCGCTCGGCGCGCAGGTCGACGTGCAGGCGGATCTCGTCGTCGACGTCGCGCTCGCGCAGCGCGGGGCGGCGCAGCGCGAGGCGGAAGAGGCGTCGGACGCGAGGGCGGATCATTCCGACCGCAGCGCGTCGCTCGGGTTCGCGCGGGTGGCGCGCCGCGCGGGCACGGCGGTCGCGGCGAGCGCGGTGCCGGCGAGCACCGCGGCGACCGCGCCGAACACGAGCGGATCGCGCGGCGAGACGTCGAACAGCAGCGGCGCCACCCAGTGCCCCGCGGCGAGCGCCGCGACGCCGCCCGCCACGAGCCCGAGCCCCACGACGCCCATCGCCTGCCGCAGCAGCAGCCGCACGACGTCCGCCGCGCGCGCGCCGAGCGCCATGCGCAGCCCCATCTCGTGCAGCCGCTGCGCGACGCCGTACGCCATCACGCTGTAGAGTCCCACCGCGGCGATGAGCAGGGCGAGCGCGCCGAACGCGGTGAACATCGTGGCGCCGAGCCGCCACGGCCGCACCTGCGGGTCGACGCGGTCGGTGAACGGCAGCACCTCGACGTAGCGCGCCTCGGGCGCCACGGGACGGAGCGCGCGCCGCAGCGTGGACACGAGCGACGCCGGCCGCACGCCGGGCGCCGTGCGCGCGACGAGGGCGCGCATCGAGTTCCCCGAGCTGCCCTGGGCGAGCGGATAGAAGTACTGCAGCACCGGCGTCTCGCGCAGCTGCATCTCGATCGTGTTGCGGACCACGCCGACGATCTCGCTGCACGGCACCGTGTCGCCGCCGATCTTGAGGCAGCGGCCGATCGGGTCGGCGCCCTTCCAGATGCGGCGCGCCATCGCCTCGTTCACGAGCGCCACGCGCGGCGCGCCGCGCACGTCGGTGGCGGCGAGCGCGCGGCCGCGCACGATGTGCGTGCCCATCGTCTCGAAGTAGTCGTCGCTCACCGCGTTCCAGTGCGGGAACTGGTCGCGCAGCGCGGCGAGCGAGTCGAAGCCGGGGATCGCGAGGTCGCCCGCGGCGGCGGACCAGAACGGCGACGTCGTCGCGAGCGCGGCACGCTCGACGCCCGGCGTGTGGCGCAGACGCTCGAGCAGCCGGTCGTACGCCGCGAGCCGCGCCGTCATCGGCAGATCCTCGGGGAACGACGGATCGACGAGCAGCAGGCGCTCCGTGTCGTAGCCGAAGTCGAGCGCACCGATGCGGTCGAGGCTCCGCACGAACAACCCCGCGCCGACGAGCAGCACGACCGACAGCGCCGCCTGCGCGACGAGCAGCGCGCCGCGGAGCCGCGCCTGCCGGCCGCCGCCCTCGCGCACGCCCGTGCGCAGCCCCGCGACGGCGCCGGACGAGGCGAGGTGCAGCACCGGCGCGAGTCCGATGAGCAGCGCCGTGACGGCCGTCGCGCCGACGGCGAGGAGCAGCACGCGCGCGCTCACCACGCCCTGCGACCAGTCGACGTCGGGGAGCAGCGCGGTGCGCACGAGCGCCCCGCCCCATCGGGCCACGGCGAGGCCGAGGACGCCGCCTAACACGGCGAGCAGCGCGCTCTCGGTGAGGAGCTGCCGCGCGAGGCGCCACCGTCCCGCGCCCAGCGCGGTGCGCACGGCGATCTCGCGGCGGCGGCGCACGGCGCGCGCGAGCAGCAGGTTCGCCACGTTCGCGCAGGCGATGAGCAGCACCACCGCGGCGACGCCGGTGAGCCACGCGGCGACGGCGCCGCTCGTGCGTCGACCGCTCTCGTTCAGGCCGCGCACGTCGGAGAGCCCGGTGGCGAGCGCGCGCGCGTGGTAGTCGAAGCTGTTCGTGTCGGTGACCGCTCGGCGCAGCGCGGCGGTGACGTCGCGCGCGGCGTCGGTGCGCGTGACGCCCGCACGCAGCCGCCCGACCATGCGGATCCACGCCATGTTGCGCTGCTCCGCCCAGTCGTGGCCGCGCATGTGCCACGACGTCGCCGACAGCGGCAGGAAGAGATCGACCGGCTCGAGGTCGACGCCGGTGAAGCCGCGCGGCGCGACGCCGACGACGACGTAGCGCTGTCCCTCGACGACGAGCGATCGCCCGACCGCCGCCGGATCGCCGCCGAACACGCGGCGCCAGTAGCCGTCGCCGAGCACGACGACGCGCGAGCCGGAGGGGACGCGGTCGTCGTCGGGACCGAGCAGGCGGCCGACCTGCGCGCGCGTGCCGAGCATCGCGAAGAAGTTGCCCGTGACCTCGGTGGTGCGGAGCTGCCGCGCCTGCGCCCCCTCGCCGACGACGAACCGGCTCGGGAAGTAGGCCGCGACGGCGGCGAAGCCGCGGGCATCGTCGCGCACCGCGCGGTACGTCGGGTAGCCGACGGACGGGTCGACCCAGTTGTTGAACGCACCGCGGCCGCGCTCGAGGTAGAGCCGCGCCACGCGCGCGGCGTCGGCGACGTGCGGCGGTGGCCGCAGCAGCAGCCGGTCCACGATGCCGAACATCGTCGCGTTCGCGCCGATGCCTAACGCGATGGTGAGCACGGCCGCCGCGGTGACGGCGCGCGCGGCACGGAGCTGCCGCAGCGCGAACGCGAGGTCGTGCCGCACGCTCTCCAGTCGGTCGCCCCAGCCCATGCGCGTGTCCCGGTGGCGCGCGGCCTCGAGGAGCCGTCCGCGGGCGTCGTCGAGCAGCGCGGCGAAGCGGCGCTCTGCCTCGACGCGCGCCGCCTCGGGTGACCACCCCTCGCGCACGAGCTGCTCGGCGCGGAGGTCGATGTGCAGCCGGATCTCGTCGTCGACGTCGCGCTCGCGGAGCGCGGGGCGGCGGACGGCGAGGCGGAACAGCCGCCTCACGCGGGGGCGGATGAGGCTCACGACGCGCTCGGCGCCTGCGTGAGGATGCGCGTGACGGCGCCGGCGTAGTCGAGCCACCGCGCGGTCTCGGTGCGGAGCTGCGCGGCGCCGGCGCGCGTGACCTTGTAGTAGCGCGCGCGGCGGTTGTTCTCCGTCGTGCCCCAGTCGGCGGCGACGAGGCCCCGCTCCTCCATGCGGTACAGCGCCTGGTACAGCGCGGAGTCCTCCACCGGGAGGCTCCCGCCCGACTCGCGCTCGAGCCAGGCGACGATCTCGAAGCCGTGCATCGGCCCCCACGACAGGGCGCGCAGCACGAGCATGTCGAGGACTCCCTTCACGACCGGCAGCGGTGCGGCCATGGCTCCTTTCAGAATCTGGATGGAGACTCTGGAAAGAGAGATGCGACGCGCCGCGCGGCGCGTCAAGAGCGGCCCGTCACTCCTTGCCCGACTCCAGCGCGGCGGCCAGGTGCGCGAGCAGCCGCTCGGCCGTGAACGGCTTCTCCACGAACCCCCGGCAGCCGGTCACGTCGGTCACGCTCCCGTCGCCGTTCACCGACGCGCCGGACAGCTCCGCGTAGCCGGACATGAGCACCACCGGCAGCCCGGGACGCAGCACGGCCACCTCGCGGGCGAGCTCCACGCCGCCGAGCTCCGGCATCGCCGCGTCGGTGAGCAGCACGTCGATCGCCGCGCCGCCCCGCAGCGCCTCCAGCGCCGCCGCACCGTTAGGCGCCTCCCGCACCGCGTAGCCCGCGCGCTCGAGCATGCGACGCGTCACCGCGCGGATGGGGGCCTCGTCCTCCACGAGGAGCACACGCTTGCGCGCGGCCGGGCACGGCCGCGCCGGCGCCGGCTCTGCCGCGCGCGGCGCACGCTGGACGAGCGGGAACGACACGGTCACCGTCGTCCCGCGCCCCTCCACGGACTCGATGTGGATCTCGCCGCCGAACTGCCGCACGAGGCCGTAGACCGTCGCGAGGCCGAGTCCCGTGCCCTGGTCGTGGCGCTTCGTCGTGAAGAACGGCTCGAACGCGCGCGCCCGCACGTCGGGCGACATGCCGTGGCCGGTGTCGCGCACCTCGAGCACGGCGCGCTCGATCCCGTCGGGCCCCGCCGCGATGCGCACGCCGAGCGTGAGCACGCCGCGGCCGGCCATCGCGTCGCGCGCGTTCACGGCGAGGTTCATCACGATCTGCTCGAGCTGCGGCGCCGTCGCGCGCACCGGCGCCGACACGTGCGCGTCCGGCAGCCGGAGCTCGATCGCCGGCGAGAGCAGCTGCCGTAGCATCGCGCCGAGCGCGCGCGCGATCGCGGCGAGATCGACCTCCGCCACCTCGAGCGCCTGCCGGCGGCTGAACGCGAGGAGCTGCTTCGTCACGCCGACGCCGCGCGTGGCCGCGGCGAGGATCTCCGCGACGTCGTCGCGCAGCGGCGCATCGGCGGGGAGATCGTCGTGCACGAGCTGCGCGTAGCCCGCGATCGCGGCGAGGATGTTGTTGAAGTCGTGCGCGACGCCGCCGGCGAGCTGGCCCAACGCCTCCATCTTCTGCGTCTGCCGCAGCTGCTCCTCGAGCGCGAGCCGCTCGCTCACGTCGAGCAGCACGCCGACGACCGCCGGCCCGCCCTTGTACGGCGCGGCGCTGCCGTGCACCTCGACGTGCACCACCCGGCCGTCGCGGCGCAGGCCGCGGAACGCGTAGTGCGCGGTGCCGCGGCCGCGCCGGATCCGCCGCCGGATGTTGCCCATCACGACGGCGCGGTCGTCGGGGTGCACGAGCACGTCGATGCCGGGCAGCGCGAGCAGCTCCTCCGACCGCTCGTACCCGAAGGTCTCGGCGAGCCGCGTGTTCGCGTACGCGAAGCGGCCGTCCTGGATCACGTAGACGCCGGTGATGGACTGGTCGAGCAGCCCGCGCATCGTGCCGTACGCGTCGCGCGCCGCCGACTCCGCACGCTTCAGCGCCGTGAGGTCACGCGTGGTGGTGAGCACGTGCTCCACCTCGCCCGCGTCGTTGTACTCCGGCACCACGCGCGTGTGATAGTGCCGCTGGACGCCGTCGGGACCGGTGAAGTCGAACTCGGTCTCCTCCGCGCAGCCGGTGGCGAACACGCGGTCGTTGATCGTCTCCCACGGCGTGATGAGCGCCTCCGGGAAGCCCCACTCGCGCAGCGTCTTGCCGACGAACCACGCGGCCGGCACGCCGGTGGCCTGTTCCACCGCACGGCTCATGAACCGCACGCGATGCTCACGGTCGTAGCGCGTGATGACGTCCGGCGAGTGCTCGGTGACGGCGGCGAGCGCGCGCTCGCGGCGCCGCAGCTCGGCCTCCATGGCGAGCCGCTCGGAGACGTCGCGCACGAGCACCACGCGCACCGTGCGGCCGTCGGCGGTCATCGTGCGGCCGCGGAGCTCGCACGGGAACGTGGTGCCGTCGGCGCGCAGCGCGGTGCCGATCAACGGGTGCTCGGACTGCGCGGCCATGTGCGCCGCGACGCGCGGGCGATCGTCCGGCGCGGCGAAGTCGAGGACCGGGCGGCCGACGAGTGCCTCCGGCGTGCTGCGGAGCATGCGCGCGATCGCCGCGTTGACGAACTGCACGTGGCCGCGCTCGTGGATCACCACGCCCTCGAGCGTCGCGTCGGCGAGCACCCGGGCCCAGTCGGTCGCCGCTCCCCGCTCGCCGTGCTCCGTGCTGCTCCCGCCGCTGCCGCCGCTGCCGCCGCTGCTCATGTCCGGTCCTGGGTCGTCCCGCGCCAACGCCGCGCGTCCGCGGCCCTCTTCGAAGGACGATCTCTCCGGGACCGGTGCAACGCCAGCGGCGGCGCCTACGTGACGAGGGCCATCGCGTGCTCCGCGGCACGGACGCCGCGATACTGTGCCTCCTCGAACAGCGACAGCCCGCTGACGTCGGAGTTCGCGTAGAACACCCGCGCGCCGCGCGCCGGCGCCCACCACTCGGCGCGCCGCGCGAGAAAGCCGGGCTCGGGGCGCGGCATGGCGTGCCCGTGCCGCATGACGTCGACGCGCGAGACGCACTCGCGCAGGTCGGGGTGCGCGCGCTCGAGGTCGGCGAGCGCGAGCTCCGCGCACGCGCGCCAGTCCATCGCGAGCAGCCGGCGCCGCTCCGCTGCCGGATCGCCGTCGGCGAGCGCGCGGTAGTACGTCCACACCGTGCGCGGCTCGGGCGTCGCGCGCAGCGCCTGATGGGTGGCCACGACGTAGCCGAGCCCGGGCGAGTCGACGATGACGTTGTCCCACGCCTCGGGCGCATCGTCGTCCGCGGCGCGCGGCCGGCGGTCGAGCGTGAGGTTCGCCACGAGCCACGGCGCGTAGCGCCACGACGCCGCCGGCGCGCCCTCCACCACGTACCGCGCGAGGAACGTCGGCGCGGCCCAGATCACGGCGTCGCACGTCCACTCGGTGGCCGCCGCGACCACGCGCATGCGTGTCCCGGCGCGCTCGACACGTCCGACGGGTGCGTCGGCCACGACGTGCGCCTCGACCCTGCCTAACAGATGCCGCACGAGGCGACCGTTCCCCTCCGGCCAGGTGAGCGGCCCCGGATCGTCCGCCTCGCGCGCGGCGAAGTAGTGCAGCGCGGCCCACGCCGACGCGTCGCGCGCGCGGGTGCCGAAGTCGTCGCGGCACGCGTAGTCCACGTACCAGCGCAGCGCCTCGGAGCGGAACCCCTCGCGCGCGAGCCACGCCTCGGCCGTGAGCGTGTCGAGCGGCGAGCGCGCGACGTCGTGATCGGCGGCGCCGAGCGCGAGCGGGATGGTGAACGCGCCGCTCGCGCGCAGCTCGTCGACGACGGCGTCGAAGCGGCGCAGCTCGCGCTCGCCGTCCGCGTCCATCGCGAGCGCCTCGACGAGCCCCTCGCGCCACCGCCCGTGCACGAACGCGCGCTCCTTCGGCGCGAAGCAGAGATCGCGCTCGCTCCACGACCCGTCGGCACTCAACAGCCCCATCTCGGCGAACAGCTCGCGCACGAGCGTCGCGTGCGGACCGGGCACGGGGACGTAGTGCGCGCCCCACGGATACGCGCTCACCGCGTTCTCCCCCCAGCGCGCGTTGCCGCCGGGGCGCGAGAGCAGCTCGAGGAGCACGAAGTCCGTCACGCCGTGCTTCGCGAGCCACCATGCCGCGGAGAGCCCCGCCACGCCGCCGCCGACGATGACGATCGACCGCCGCTCGCGCCGTCGGACGGGTGGGGCCGCGCCGCCGTCGCGAATCAGATGCCCCGCGGCATGCCCGTCGTCGACGAGGGACCCGGCAAGAGGCCGCCCACTCTTGCACGACAGGCCGACGAGCGCCGCGGCGCCTAACGCGCCCGCGATGAACGTGCGGCGGCCGATCGAGTCCTCACTCACCGAACGCGTTTCCTCGTCATTCACGGCCCCGTGAGTTTGGTGCGCGGATCGGCGGATTCACGGATTCGTCGATCCGCGTACCAAACGCGAGGAGGGTGGCTTTCACGTGGAGTCCTGAGACGGCGCGCCGGACCGCGCCTCACCGGATCGCCGTTCACCGGTCGATCCGGCTCCACTCCTCGTCGTAGTAGCGCACGAGGGCCTGATCGTTCAGCCGGTTCACGCGCGCGGGCACCGGCAGCATGTCGGTCGCGAACGTGAACAGCTGCGGCACCTCGCGCGGCGTGAGGTAGCGCAGCCCCGCCGGCAGCCCGTCGGGAAACGTGTACGGCGCCGAGCGCGCGGCGGCGAGCACGAAGCCCCACTCGCCGAACGACGGCACGTAGAGGTGGTACGGGTGCGTCGCGAGGCCCGCCTCGCGCAGCGTCGCGACGATGCTCCAGTACGACTTGCGCGCGAACAGCGGCGAGGTGCTCTGCACGACCGCGAGGCCGTCGCGGCTCAGGTGCCGTGCGAGGAGCTGATAGAACGCGACGGTGTACAGCTTCCCCACCGCGTAGTTCGACGGATCGGGGAAGTCGACGACGACGAAATCAAAGAGGTCGCGGTGCGCGGCGAGCCACACGAACGCGTCGTCGTTCACCACGTGCACGCGCGGGTCGCGCAGCGAGCCTCCGTTCAGCGCGACGAGGCGCGGGTGCGTCGAGAACAGCCGCGTCATCTCCGGGTCGAGGTCCACGAGCACGACGTCGTGCACGCCCGGGTAGCGGAGGATCTCGCGCACCGCGAGCCCGTCGCCGCCGCCGAGCACGAGGACGCGGCGCGCGCCGGGGAGCGCGGCGAGCCCCGGGTGGACGAGCGCCTCGTGGTAGCGGTACTCGTCGCGCGACGAGAACTGCAGGTGGCCGTTCAGGAACAGCCGCAGGTCGTCCTTCCACGCCGTGAGCACGATGCGCTGGTAGCGCGTGTCGCGCGCGAGGATGACGTCGTCCGCGTACATGTTCGACTCGGCCAGCGCGGTGATGCGGCCGGCGCGCCACATGCCGAGCGACAGCGCGACGAGCACGAGCGCTCCCGCGCCCCACAGCGAGCGGCGCGCGCCCAGCCGGTCGCGGAACAGCCACGTGCTCCACAGCGCGACGAGCGCGTTCACGACGCCGAACAGCAGCGCCGCGCGCACGAGCCCCAGCCGCGGCACGAGCACGAGCGGGAACAGCAGCGAGGCGCCCAACGCGCCGAGGTAGTCGAACGTGAGGACGTTGGAGACGACGTCGCGGAAGTCGTAGCGGTCGCGCAGGATGCGCATGAGCAGCGGCACCTCGAGCCCGACGAGCACGCCGACGACGCCGACGAGCAGGTAGAGCGTGAGCCGGAACGCCTCGGTGTACGCGAACGCGAGAAAGAGCAGCGTGGAGCTGAACCCGCCGACGAGCGCGACGAGCAGCTCGATGGTCACGAACCGCGCCGCGATGCCGCGCCCCACGAACCGCGACAGCCAGCTCCCGATGCCCATCGCGAACAGATAGGTCCCGATCACCGTCGAGAACTGCGTCACGCTGTCGCCGAGCAGATAGCTGGCGAGCGCGCCGGCCACGAGCTCGTAGACGAGCCCGCAGGCGGCGATGAGGAGGACGGTGACGAACAGCGCGACGGCCACGGACGGCTCCTCTACGCTCCACGCTCCACGCTCCACGCTCGCTCGGTGCCGCGAACGGGCCGAGCGTGGAGCGCGGAGCGTGGAGCGTGGAGAGCGCTCAATGGATTGCGGCGGCGATGATGATCGACAGCCCGATCGCGATGCCGGCCATCACGATCGCGAGCGCCGAGTTCCGTTCCTGCAGCAGGTCGCGCCACAGATCGCCCGGCGTCAGCCGATCGATGATCACGAACGCCAGCACGAAGATCACGATGCCGAGCACCGCGAACAGGAGCGCGGCGACGGCGTTGGGCAGGAGGTCGGGAGTCATGGCGGGTGGGCTATTTGCCGTGGCGGAAGCGCGCGGAGCTGCGATAGACCGATCGGTACGCGCCGGGGTTCTCGCGCACCGAGCGCGGAGCGCCGCCGCGCCGCTCCGTCGCGCCGGCGAGCGTCCAGCCCCGCAGGTCGGCGGCGAACGCGCCGGCGATGAGCAGGAGGCCCAACACGAAGTAGATGGGATGGCGGCTCATGTGTCCGTCGCGTCCTGGATCACGGACGCCAGCTTCGACCCGGCGTCGCTCTCCGCCCACCGCCGCGTCTCGAAGCTCGCCGCGCGGTACGTGCCCACCACCGGCGGCACGAGCAGCGCGAGCAGCACGACGGCGAACGGCCACACGCGGGGCACGTCGCGCGTGACGCGCAGCGTGTACGTGATCGGGTGTCCGGGACGCGGCTGTCCGATCGGCTCGACGCGCAGCACGTACTGGCCGCCCGGCACGGGGCCGAGCGTCACGCGGTCGCGCCGACGTCCCTCCGACCACGTGCCGTCGGCGTCGGAGCCCGAGTAGTACGCGACCTCGCGGCCGAACGGCCACGCCTGCCCCGTCGTCTCGTCGACGAGCGTGTACTGCAGGTACATCCACTCCTGGCTCACGTCGGCGTCGGTCTCCACGACGACGTTGCCGGTGGCGCCGGGGATCGTGAAGCGCGGCGTGACGAGCGGCGTGCCGGTGACCGTCGAGTCGGCGTTCACCGCGCGCGCGAACGTGCTCGGCGGCGCGAGCTCGTAGCGGCCCTCGTACACCCGCGCGCGCCGCGCCGTCAGCGCGCGGCCGAGCAGTCCGACGAGGCAGAGCAGCGCGAGCAGGCCGAACGTGCGCCACCACGAGCCCACGCCGCCCGCGTACGGCGACGGCTGGTTGGCGTAGATGCCTAACGGCTGCGGCGGTCGGCCGGGGAGCGCGAACGCCTTCCACACCGCCGGCCCATCGACGTAGCTGCCGAGCGACCACGTCGTCTCGTGCTGCGTGCCCTCGGCGCTCAGCACCCGCGGCGGGGCCACGTAGTCGCGCACCTCCTCGCTGTCGCCGGCGCGCACCTGCCACGGGAACTCGCCGGCGATGAACGTCGTGCGGGCGCGCGCCGTCTGGAACAGGCGGAACGACTGCCCGCCGTAGCTCGCCGACGAACGCGCGCCCGTGCCGTACGCGAGCGGGATGCCGAGGAGCGGCACGACGTCGTTCCAGTGCCCGTCGTACTCGGTGAGGTAGCGGAAGCCGCGGTACGGGTTGAACAGCAGGTACTCCCGCCACGAGTAGTCGTCGCCGTCGACGCTGATGGTGCGCTGCTGGAAGCCGATCACCTCGTACGGCGCGCCGCGCCATTCGCCGCGCGTGCCCAACGGGATGAGCGGCTCGACCGTCATGCGCTCGTGTGCGCGCTGGAGGATGCGCAGGTTCGGGTCGCGCGCGTCGAGCACCGCGCCGCAGTGCCCGCACGCGACGCTCTGCGTCCACGCGAGGCCGCGCAGCTCGATCGCCGCGCCGCAGCTCGGGCAGCTCACGGCGCGCACGGCGCCGGCGCTCACCGCGGGAGCGGCCATCCCTCGAACTCCCGCAGCCCCTGCAGCCGGAGCGCGTCGAACTCGACGAACTCGCCGACGAAGACGAGCGGCGGCGTCTCGCTGTAGTCGATCGTCGCGAAGCGCGCCGTCGGCGTGCGCAGGTCGACGAAGTTCACGCGCCCCTTGTCCCAGTACTCGAACGGCAGCTCGCCCTCCACCGTCACGTAGCGCGCGGCCGTCACGGTGGTGACGGTGAACCGGTCGCCGGCGACGTCGAGCGTGCTGCCGGGGGCGAACTGGAAGTCGCGCGGCAGCTCGGGGGTCGGCGTCACGAGCTCGGTGACCGCCCACTCGAGCTGCGCGTCGGAGAGCCACCCGCTGCGGCCGTCGTCGAAGCGGAGGTGCCACTCGTTCCAGCCGCCGCGCTCGTACTCGTAGACGATGCGCCCGACGACGGTGAAGTTGTGTCCGCGCCACGTGCCCGCGGAGCCGCGCTGCACCGGCGAGCTGTCGAGCGGCACGTCGCCCGCCACCCCGACCTTCTCGAGCTCCACGTCGTGGCGCACGAGCACCGAGCGGCAGTACGCGCACGTCGTCTGGACCGCGCCGGACCAGAGGAAGACGATCGCCGCGCCGCAGTTCGGGCAGGTGGCGGTGCGTCCCGTCACGCGCCTAACGGAACGGCGGCCGGCGCGTAGCGGCGGTCGAGGCGGCGCACGCGCACGTCGGCCGCCGCGAGGTGCCGCGCGAGCCCCATCGTCCAGTCCCACGCCGGGCGCGGCACGCAGCAGAACAGGTTCACGCAGATCGACCCGTGCTCGGGGAACGTGTGCAGCGCGAGATGCGACTCGGCGAGCAGCACGAGCCCCGTCACGCCGCCCGGCGCGGGGAACGCGTGCCACAGCGCGGGCGCCACCGGGCGGAGGGCGAGCGCTGCGACGAGGTCGTCGACGAGCGCGCCGAGCGCGGACGGGTCGGCGAGGCGCGCGGCGTCGCAGCCGAACGCCTCGACGACCCATTCCTCGCCGGCGCTCACTCCTGCTTCCCGCCGCACTCGGAGCAGAACTTCGCGGCGCGCGCGATCGACTTTCCGCAGTTGATGCAGAACTTCGTGTCGGCACTCGGGACTGGGGACTCGGGACTCGGGACTGGGGGCTGCGGAGTCCCGGGTCCCGAGTCCCGAGTCCCGGGTCCCGACATCGCCTGCGCCATCGACTGCCCGATGATCGCGCCGGCGCCGAGGCTCGCGCCGAGTCCCGCGACGCCGCCCTCGTTCGCCGCCGCGATCGGGATCGACTGCGCGGCCTGAAAGCGCGCGTAGTCGCCGAGGTTGCCGACCATGTTCATGGCGATGCGCTCGTCGAGCCGCTTCTGCAGCTCGTCGGGGAGCGACAGGTTCTCCACCGTGAACGACGCGAGCGCGAGCCCCAGCTCGGCGAACGCGGGGCGCAGCTTCGCCGCGATCGCCTCGGCGGCGACGCCGGTGTTCGCCGCCATGTCGAGGAACGGCGTGCCGCTCCCGGCGAACGCCTCCGACATGCGCGACACGACGAGGTTGCGCAGGTGCGGCTCGAGGTCGGCCGCGCGGTAGATCTCGCGCGTGCCGCTCACCTGCTGCATGAGCGTGACCGGGTTCTCGACGTTCCAGCTGTACATGCCGAACGCGCGCAGCCGCACCATCCCGAAGTCCTTGTCGCGGACGGTGACCGGGTTCTGCGTGCCCCACCGCTGCGCCGTCTGCACGCGCGTGGAGAAGAAGTACACGTCGGACTTGAACGGCGACTGGAACAGCTTGTCCCAGTTCATGAGGTTCGTGAGCAGCGGCAGCGTGCTCGTGTTCAGCGTGTAGCGCCCCGGCCCGAACACGTCGGCGACGCGCCCCTCGTTCACGAACACGGCGACCTGCGACTCGCGCACGGTGAGCTGCGCGCCGTTCTGGATCTCCATGTCCGCCATCGGATACCGGTAGGAGAGCACGCCCTGCTCGTCCTCGGTCCACTGGATGACGTCGATGAACTGCTTGCGGAAGAAGCTGCCGAGGCCCACGGGTACGCTCCGGGTCGGTGACTGCGGTCCAATGTCGTGGCGTGCCATACCCTACGGAAGAGCGACCGTCGATGTTACGCCCCCTTCACAGCCGGTTGATGCCGGCCAGCGCCGCGACCTTGTACGCCTCGGCGAGCGTCGGGTAGTTGAACACCGTGTCGCGGAAGTACTCGATCGTGCCGCCGAGCGCGAGCACCGCCTGGCCGATGTGGATCAGCTCCGTCGCGCCCTCGCCGATCGCGTGTGCGCCTAACAGCAGGAGCGAGTCGGGGTCGAACAGCAGCTTCAGCATCCCCGTCTCGTCGCCGAGGATCTGCCCCTTCGCGAGCTCCTCGTACTTCGCGACGCCGACCTCGTAGGGGATGCGCGCGTCGGTGAGCTGCTGCTCGGTGCGCCCCACCATCGAGATCTCGGGCACCGAGTAGATGCCGTACGGCAGCAGCTCCGGCGCGACCGGCTTGCGCGGCGCGCCGAACATGTGCGCGCTCGCCAGCCGGCCCTGCTCCGCGCTCGACGCGGCGAGCGACGGGAAGCCGATGACGTCGCCCGCCGCGTAGATGTGCGGCACCGCCGTCTGGAAGCACTCGTTGACGACGATGCGTCCGCGCGAGTCGGCCTGGAGCCCCGCGGCGCCGAGGTCGAGCAGGTCGCTGTTCGCCTGACGGCCCACGGCATAGAGCAGCGCGTGGCCGTGCACGCGCTTGCCGCTCTCCAGCACCGCCTCTACGCGCCCGCGCGCGTCGATCCCCACCGATGCGACGGTCTCGCCGAGCCGCAGCGTGGCGCCGCGCCGCCGCATGTGATAGCACAGCCCCTCGATCAGCTCGCGGTCCACGAAGTCGAGCAGCGTCGGACGCTGGTCGATGATCGTGACCTTGATGTCGAGCGCCGTGAGCATCGACGCGTACTCCAGTCCGATCACGCCCGCGCCGACGACGATGAGGTCGCGCGGCAGCTCGGGCACGTTCGGGAGCTGGTCGGCGTCGAAGATGCGCACGCCGTCGAGCGGGATGTCGGGGCTGCGCGCGGCGCGCGTGCCGCACGCGATGAGCACGTGCTCCGCGGTGAGGCGCGTCGTCGTGTTCGTCGCCGACGTGACCTCGAGCGTGTGCGGGTCGACGAAGCGTACGGTGCCGGGAAGCGTCGCGACGCCGTTGCGCCGGAGCTGGTTGCGGATGACCTCCAGCTCGCGCCCGACCACGGCCTGCACGCGGTGCGCGAGATCGCGCGCCGAGATCCGCTCGCTGACGACGTAGTCCTTGCCGTAGAACGTGCGCTGGCGGAAGCCGCTGAGATAGAGGATCGCCTCGCGCACGGTCTTGCTGGGGATGGTGCCCGTCTGCAGGCACACGCCGCCCGTCATCTCCTGTCGGTCGACGATGACGACGTGCTTGCCGAGCTTCGCCGCGGCGATGGCCCCCTTCTGTCCCGCCGGGCCGCTGCCGATCACCGCGAGGTCGTAGTCGTACGTGTCCATGGGACAGGACCCACAGGATGGCGACGGGATGATCAGGAAGCCGTGCCGTTCGTTTGGACAGGATGAACAGGACGGACAGGATGCGAACCAACACCAGCAGCGTTGCCTTTGGTGTTGGTTTGCATCCTGTCCGTCCTGTTCATCCTGTCGAAAAGAAGAGCACCGGCATCCCGTCCATCCTGTCTCAGTGCACCCAGAGCAACGGCTGCCTGATCGGGTAGTTCCGCACGATCTCGTCCACGTTGGGATCCGGATCGAGCGTGCGCCAGAGTGCGACGTAGCGCGGCTCGGCGAGCGCGCGGCCGCCGAACAGGAGCGACGGCTGCCGCACCGGCCACTGATCGTGGTACTGCACGTCGGGCGGCTTCGGCCAGATCTGCTTGTCCTCGATGTACGGCGCCATGTACGCGAGCGCCTTCCGCATCCCGCGCCCGTCGGGCGTCGTGAACGTCCACTCGGCGGGGCCGAGCACCTCGGCGAGCGTTCCCATCACGTCGAGCTGGAACAGCGAGTAGCCGTACGGCTTCGTGCGCGCGAGCTCCTTCGGGAACGATCCGTCGGGGGCCATCTGGTCGGGGATCAGCTTCGTCTCGAACAGCCGACGCGCTTCGTCCACGCGCGCCGAGTCGCCGACGAGCCGCGCGAACTCCGCTACCTGCAGCGCCCACGCGGCACTGTGGTTGTTGCCGTTGTCGCGCTCCGCGATGCCGTACGGGTGCGTGGTGATCCACGTCAGGTAGTCGCGGAACCACGCCTTCGTGCCGTCGAGCGTCGCGGCGTCGATCGCGCCTAACCGTTCCAGCTCGCGGACCGCCTGCGCCACCTCGACCAGGTGGATCGTGTCGATGATGCCGATGCCGCGCCCCGTCGCGACGCCCTTGATCGCCTGGCCGTAGAGCAGGTTCGGGTTCATGCGCGTGCTCTCGGCCACGAACCACGCGCGCAGGTGCTCGGCGGCGCGGTTGGCGTATCGCGCGTCGCGCGTCAGCTCGTACGCGGCGACGAGCGCGGGCACGATCTGGCTCAGGCGGCGCATCGCGTCGCGGTGGGCGACGAAGTTGTCGGGGTTCGTCTCGCCGTCGCGGCGGACGTACGGCCCGTCGGGATGCGCCGGGTCGGGCCACCAGTAGTCGCCCTCGGAGTAGAAGTCGTGCACCCCGCCCGCGCTCCGTGCCGCGCGGTAGGCGGTGATCGTGACGGGCGGCTCGTCGAGCCAGCGCTGCGCCGCCGCGAGCACGCGCGGCCGCTCGATGCGCTCGAGCTCCGCGCGGGTGATGGCGGGCTGCGCGCCGGCGCTCGACGCGAGCAGCGCGCCGAGCGCCACGTACAGCAGTCGCCGCATCAGGTGCGGCCGAAGATCGAGAGGATCGTCGCCGCGCGCTCGTCGAGACTGTCGAGCAGCCGCACGAACGACGCACGGTCCTCGGTGCCCAACGCCTCGCGCGCCACGGTCTGCAGGATCGCGCGCACGGCCTCGCGCTCGGGGGCGTGCGGACGGGCGAGGGCCTTGGAGGCGGAAGCGGGTGCTGCGGAAGCCGGTGCTGCGGACGCGGGTGCGGCGGAGGGACGAGGTGCCGCCGCACCCGCGTCCGCAGTACCGTCCGGCGCGCCCGATTCCGGCCTTCTCGATTCCGCCGGCTTCGATTCCGCCTTCTTGGGCGCACCTGCGCGCAGCGCGGGCAGCCGGTACGTCGCGTGGAACTGGCGCGGGGACAGTCGGCGCACCTTCGGGTCGATCGCGCGCGCCTTCTCCAGCAGCGCGTCGTTGCCGACGTTCGGGTTCTTCGCGAGCTCGCCACGAACCATGGCGGCAATACGCTCGTTTCGTGGCGGCATCGCCATTCTCCGGTAAGCGTGGGATGAACTGCGGGCGCAGACAATCTGTCGCGCCCCACACTGTGGCCGCCAGCGAGGCGGCGACGGCATTGCTTGACAGTGCCACAGTGGTGCCACACGTTCGGCGCGCCGCCCGGCCGGTCGACGACGCCGTCACGGACGCGCGCGCCACCAGATGCGTGCTCTCCCCCGGGCACGCTGGGAGACACCTCCATGCTGGCAGGCCGCCACGCCGTCGTGCTGCTCGCCGCCCTCGCCACCGCGACCCGCGGCCGGGCGCAGCCGACGGACCCGGTGCCGTCGGACGTCACGTTCTCGCTGCGGCGCGCGTTCCTCGACTCGCTCGCGACGTCCGGGCCTAACGATCGTACGGTCGGCGCGCGCTGGACGGTGACGCTCGCGATGGGCGAGCACTCCGGCGTCCATCCGCTCGACCAGGACTGCGAGCTGCATGTCGCGGCGCGGCCGCTCGGCCACGGCGTGCTCGCGAACCCGGCCGGCATCGTCGTCGAGCCGCCGAACGTCTGCAAGCGCCGAGTGCCGCAGATCGCGCAGACGGGACCGATCGCCGCGGCGTGGATCGACTACTTCAACCAGCACGTCACGCACAAGCAGTGCGACGTCACGGGCTTCCCGCGGATCTTCAGCGAGCACAGCTCCGGCGGCACCACCGGCGGCTCGAATCCCGATCACGTCCTCGAGCTGCACCCGGCGATCGGGCTCACGTGCGGCGCGCAGCACGTCGATCTGCTGCCCCTGATCCACGCCTTCCCGGGCATGCGCCACATCTCCGACGCGTCGGCGGTGGCGTGCCTGGAGGAGCGGAAGCTGTTCGTGCGCCAGCGCGGCTCGACGAGCGCGGTGCGCTACGAGTTCCTGGAAGAGGGCGCGAAGACCGACGCCGGCCGCTGCGGCAACTTCGTCATCGTCGACGCGCACATCGGCAAGGAGTACCTGCGCGCGCTCACGAACGGCGGCGACCACGTGGCGCTCGCGCGCGTGTGGGTGGGCGAGAGCGGTCCGTATCCGCTGAAGATCTACACCTACGCCGGCACGCCGGAGGACGACCGCGTCGCGGCGCTGATGGCGAACGACGACGACGGGGCGAGCATCGAGCTCCGGCTGCACGGCCTGTTCACGTACGACTACTTCACCATCCTGCAGGCCGTGCAGGACGAGCAGTTCGCGTGGCTCCCCGGGTCCGCGCTGAAGGACTACCGGGAGATCTCGCACCCGCTCGCGCTGATCGTGTTCGGCCGGGGAGCGCCGCCGCAGTGAGCGCGCTGGACGTTCAGCGGCGCTCCGGCCCGCGTCGACAGACGTCCACGTACGCGGGCTCCGCCGCGGCACAGTCGCGCGCCGTCGCCGCCGCGTCGTGGATCAGCGCCATGCGCGCGCCGACCATCGCGTAGCACGCGTCCTTCGCGTCGGCCGGCGCCGCGCGGCACAGGCCGAGCGCGCGCCCCGGTGTCCACGTCTCGTCGATGTAGCTCTCCGCGGCGCCGGCGAGGCACGCACCGAGGTGCCGCGCGACGCCCATGCGGCAGACGGTGATCACCGACGCCTCGTCGCCGAACCAGCCGGTGCTCTGCTTGCCGAGCCCGTGGTGGCACGCGGCCATCGACGGTTCCGGCGCTTCGGCGCAGAACTTCGCCGTGCGCGACACGTCGTGCGTCAGCTCGTCCACCATGATCGGCTGGTACTCCCAGCACGACGGCTGGTAGGCGGCGGCAACGCTGTCGCACGGGAAGCGCGGGTCGGCCTTGCGCAGGAACGTGGCGTCGTTCGTGCCCGCGCGCGGCTCGGTCGCGCGCACCGCGATCTCCATGAACACCCCGTCGTGGCACTCGCCGCGCATGTCCGGCGCCGACAGCGCGTCGCACCCCGCGAGCGCGCGCGTGATGTCGTTGCGGGCCCGTGCGGTGAGGCCGTGCCCCATGCCGTGCGCGCACTCGAGCAGCGGCAGCCGCGCGCGCCCCGCGGCGACGATGGACGGGCAGAGCGCGTCGAGCGCGGGGCGCGCGACGGCGGAGTCGGACGCGGCGCGCGGCGACGTGAAGTAGCCCTCCATCACGCCGTGCCAGCACCCCGCCTCGAACTCCGGCGTGCACAGCGCGAACACCTTCGGGTCGTCGTGCGCGCGCGCGACGGCGAAGCGGCCGAGCGCGTGCGCGACGACGTGGCCCATGAGCGCGAGGTTCGAGTCGCGGGCCGCGGCCGTGCGCAGCGAGTCGAGCGCGGGACGCACGCCGGCACGGCGCGCGGTGAGGAAGATCGCGGCGACGTCGAGGTCGCGGTCGCTCGCCGCGCCCCAGTCGAACGCGGCGGTGTGCATCTCGTGCGACGCGTGACCGCCCGCGGCGGCGTGCGGCATGTCGTGCGGCGTATTGTGCTTCGCCGGGGGCGGCTGGCGCGTGCGTCCGCGCGCGCTCGCGTACACGCTCCCGCCGACGAGGCCGAGCGCGAGCAGCATGACGAGGACGATGATCCGGCGCGGCATCGGGACCTCCAGCGTGCGGGAACTCCCGAAAGATGCCACCGGTGCGCTACGGCGTCACCACGCCACGCCCGCCCCACTGTCCCGCCGCGCCTTCAGCGCGTAGCCGAGCCCTCCCGCGCGGTACCACTTGTACCCGAACGCCTCCAGCGCCACGCGGTGCACGCCGCCCGCGTCGGCGTGCTGCTCGTCGTTCACCATGAGGTTCGACAGCCGGTCGCCGCCCTCCACGCCGTCGAGCGAGAAGCGCACCTCGCGCGGGCCGCCGCTGAAGTTGTGCACCGTGACGACGGTGTTGCCGCGCCACGAGTAGCAGAGCGCGAGCACCTCCGGCGCGCGCGTCGGCAGCACGCGCCACGTGCCCCAGCCGATCTCGGGACACTCCTTGCGCAGGCGGATCATGCGCACGGTCCAGTTCAGCATCGAGTTCGGGTCGCGCCGCTGCGACTCGACGTTCAGGTGGCGGAAGCCGTACGGGCCGTCGGACAGCACCGGCTTCACGCACCGCTCCGCCGTCGAGAAGCCGCCGTGCGCCTCGGCCGACCACTGCATCGGCGTGCGCACGGCGTCGCGCTCCTTCAGCTTCAGGTCCTCGCCCATGCCGATCTCGTCGCCGTAGCGCAGCACCGGCGTGCCGGGCAGCGCGAACAGCACGCTGTACGCGAGCTCGAGCTGGCTCCGCTCGCCCACCATCGACGCGAGCCGGCGGCGGATGCCGCGATCGTACAACTGCATCTCCGGCGTCGGCCCGAACCGCTCCATGACCTTCGCGCGCTGCTCGTCCGTTAGGCGGCCGAGGTCCAGCTCGTCGTGGTTGCGGAGGAAATGCGCCCACTGCGCGCTCGGCGGCAGCGCCTTCGTCGCCAGCAGCGCCTTCGCCAGCGGCCGCGCGTCCCCCGACGCGAGCGCGTAGAACAGGTGCTGGTTGACGAAGAAGTTGAACATCATGTGGATGCCGTCGCCGTGCGCCCCGAAGTACTTCTTGTTCTCCGGCGGCAGCACGTTCGCCTCGCCGAGCATGATCGCGCCCGCGGTGCGCCACTCGAGGAACGAGCGCATCTGCGCGAGATACTCGAAGTGCAGCGGCGGCGTACGCCCCGACGGGCCCGGCGATCCCTCGATCACGAACGGCACCGCGTCCACCCGGAAGCCGGAGACGCCGAGCTGCAGCCAGTACCCCATGATGCGCCGCACCTCCGTGCGCACGTCGGGGTCGTCCATGTTCAGGTCCGGCTGGAAGTCGTAGAAGCGGTGGTAGTAGTACGCACCCGCCTCCGCGTCCTTCGTCCACGTGCTGGTCTGCACGCCGGGGAACACCATCCCCTTGTTCCAGTTCTTCGGCCGCGTCTTCGACCACACGTACCAGCTCCGGTGCTTCGACGCGGGATCCCGGCGCGCCTCCTGGAACCACTGGTGTCGATCCGACGTGTGGTTCACGACGAGATCGATGAGCACGCGGATGCCGCGGCCGTGCGCGTGCTGCATGAACTCCACGAAGTCGCCGCTCGAGCCGAAGCGCGGATCGACGCCGTAGAAGTCGCTGATGTCGTAGCCGTTGTCGCGCCACGGCGACGGCTGGAACGGGCCGAGCCACAGCGCGCTGACGCCGAGCGACTCGAGATAGTCGAGGCGGCGGGTGAGCCCCTCGAAGTCGCCGCAGCCGTCGCCGTTGCCGTCCATGAACGCCTCGAGCGAGAGGCTGTAGATGACGGCGTTCTTGTACCAGAGGTCCTCGATCATGCCCGCGGGCCCGATGCAAGGACCGGGCTGTCGCATCCCGCTAGATTCCGGGGAGACACCGCACCCGGAGTGATTCCGTGCTCTGCTCCACGCTTCAGACCGTGCTCCATCGCGAGCTCGGCGCCGTGCGCCGCTCGGTGGAGGCGTACCCCGACGAGGCGAGCCTGTGGCAGGTTCCCGCGGGGCTGCCGAACGCCGGCGGCACGCTCGTGCTCCACATCGCCGGCAACCTGCAGCACTACATCGGCGCGGTCCTCGGCAACTCGGGCTACGTGCGCGACCGCGACGCCGAGTTCTCGCGCCGCGACGTGCCGCGCGCCGAGCTGCTGGCCGAGATCGACGCCGCCACCGAGGCGGTGGATCGCACGCTCGCCGCGCTGCCGAACGACTGGCTCGACGCCGTGTACCCGGAGCGCGTCGCGGGGCACGACGTGCTCACGCGCGACTACATCATCCACCTCGCGTCGCACCTCGCCTACCATCTCGGCCAGCTCGACTACCACCGCCGCGCCATCACCGGCGACCGCCGCGGCATCGGCGCGCTCGCGCCGGCCGAGCTGCCGGATCCGGAGGCGGCACGGTAGAGGATCGGCTCACGCGGAGCCGCGGAGGACGCGGAGACGATCAAAATCTCTCGGTGTTCTCCGCGTGCTCCGCGTCTCCGCGTGAGAGCTGCCGTCACCTAGATCACCCGCCGCGGCGCCGCCGTCGCCGGGTCGCCGGTGTTCGGCGTTCCCGTGCGCTCGATGAGCAGCAGGTGCACCTCCTCCTCCGCCACTGGCCGGTGCTCCACGCCGCGCGGCACGACGAACAGCTCGCCGGGGCCTAACGACACGGTCCGGTCGCGCAGCTCGATCGTCAGCCGCCCCTTCAGCACGAGGAAGAAGTCGTCGGTGTCGTCGTGCGCGTGCCACCGGAACGGGCCCTGGAGCTTCGCGACCATCAGGTCGTGGCCGTTGAACTCGCCCACCGTGCGCGGCTGGAAGTGCTCGGCGAACGTGGCCAGCTTCGCCTCGAGGTTCACGACGTCCATGGAGCAGCCTCCGTCAGGGAATGAGCAGCACCTTGCCCGTCGTCGCGCGCCCCTCGAGCGCGCGGTGCGCGTCCGCGGCGTCGGCGAGCGGGAACGTCGCGCCCACGCGCACGTCGAGCGATCCATCGGCCACCCAGCCTAACAGCTCGTCGGCGCGCGCCACGAGCTCGTCACGCGTCGCGGTGTAGTGGGCGAGCGTGGGACGCGTGAGGAACAGCGAGCCCTTGCGGTTCAGGATCTGCGGATCCACCGGGGGCACGGGCCCGCTCGACTGGCCGAACAGCACGAGCATCCCGCGCCGCGCCAGGCAGTCGAGGCTCCCGTCGAACGTCGTGCGGCCGACGGAGTCGTACACCACCGGCACGCCCGCGCCGCCGGTGCGCCGCTTCACTTCCGCCACGAAGTCCTGCTCCGTGTAGCGGATCACGTCGTGCGCCCCCGCCGCGCGGGCGAGCGCCTCCTTCTCCGCCGTCGACACCGTCGCGATCACGCGCGCGCCCCGCCGCGACGCGATCTGGCAGAGCAACAATCCGACGCCGCCCGCGCCCGCGTGCACGAGGCACGCGTCCCCCGGCTGCAGCGGGTACGTCGACGTCGCGAGATAGTGCGCGGTGAGCCCCTGCAGCATCACCGCGGCACCCGTGCGCGTGTCGACGCCGTGAGGCAGCGCGACGAGCCGCGCCGCGGGGGCCGCCGCCAGCTCCGCGTACGCGCCGACCAGCGACTCCGACGCCACGCGGTCGCCGACGCGCACCGTCGTCACGTCGGGCGCCACGGCGACGACGGTTCCGGCCCCCTCGCTCCCCGGCGTGAACGGCAGCGGCTGCGGGTAGAGCCCCTTGCGGCGGTAGACGTCGATGAAGTTCACGCCGATCGCTTCCAACCGCACGACCGCCTCGCCGGGGCCGGGCGTGGGATCCGCCGCCTCCTCCAGCCGCATCGCCTCCGCCTCGCCCGGCGCGTGCACCCGAATCGCTCGCATGTCCCTCCTCCGTCGTGTCGTGGATCACGTCCGCCGTAATCTGCACGATCGGCGGACCGCGCGGCGCTCCGGCCGGACCGTTAGGCGCAGTTCGTGCGCGCCTGCTCGCGCCGCGCGGCGGGCCACCGCACCCGGAACGGGCACGACTCGTGGACCACCGTCGTGCCCGCGTGCTGCACGGTGACGCGGAACTTGTAGGTCCCCGCCGGCAGCGCGTCCTCCAGCGCCGGCGCGAGCCAGATCGCCGCCCAGCGGTGCGCGTCGCCCGCGTCCGCCGACGCGGTCCGCCCCTGGCGCAGCACGGTGAGCACGCCCGCGTCGCCGTCGTCGTCGGGGGTGCCGCGCGGCGTGGTGCGCACCACCCAGCCGTCGCCGCGCTGCTCCAGGATCTCCACGCGCCGCGCCGCCGCCGCGTCGAACTCGTCGCGCACCGCGACCGTCTCCGTCCACTCGAAGTACGGCAGCGCGCGCGCCGGCGCGCCGCGCACGTCGCGCAGCACGTCGGCGAAGCCGTCGTCCGGGGCGGGCAGCGAGTCGCCCACCCACGACGCGCCGACGCGATTCGCGCCCGCCGACGCGTCCGGCTTCTTGCCCGGGCGATACGTGCGCGCCGGCACGACCGTCGGGTCGGCACGCACGAGCCGCGCGCAGTCGACCATCGGCGCGCCCGTTAGGCACCGCAGCGCGGCGATCAGCGCCCCCCCCTCGCCCGCGCCCCACAGCGTCGACGCGCCCATGTAGTCCTGGCGCGCGTACTCGTCGGCCGTCGCGGTGTACGACGCGTACTCGTTCGCGAGGCCCACCAGCTCGAGCGGCCCGCCACCGAGGCTGTCGCGGAGCGCGAGGCCGAGCGCGGTGCTCATCTCCAACGGCACCGCGGCGATGCGCAGCGTGCCGAGCCGCGCGAGCGTCACCGGGAGCTCGGCCGGGAACTTCCACCGCGGCGCGAACAACGGGGTGAGCCGGAGCGGCACGAGGTCCGCATCGAGCGCCGGCTGCTTCAGCCCCTGTCCCTCGCGCGGCACGCGGATCACGCCCTCGTGCCAGCCGAGCGCGTGCAGCACCTGGCGGTCGTCCTCCGCCCCGCCTAACGCCGGCACGCCGACGACCGCGTCGGCCGGCAGCCGGAGCGCGCCGCCGTAGTCGGCGCCCGGCACGAGCAGCGCGCGCCGCGCGTCGATCGACGCCACGACGATCGTGTCCCGCGGCGCGGCGCGCACCGCGTCGAGCGCCGTCGTCATCGCGTCCGCCACCCGCCGCACCTCGCGCATGTCGCGCGCGCCGCGGCTCGGCACGACGTCGCCCTCGGCGCCGTTGAACACGCCGACGATCTCGCCGCCGCGTCGCTCCATCGTCGACACGGCCTGGCCGAGGAAGTCGCTGCTGTAGAGCGGAGCGCCGTGGTCCAGCACCGTCGGATGCACGGCGACGAACACGAGCGACGCGACGCGCCGGCCGGCGCGCTCCACCGAGAGCACCGTCGCCGTCGGATCCGCGGCGCGCCGTCGCGGACAGCCGGGCAGCGTCCATCCCGTCGCGAGCGCCTCGCCACGCTCGATCGTCGGCGCGCACTTCACCTCGCGCGGCTCGAGCCGGTCGAGCAGCGCCTGCGCGTTCCAGTTCGCGAGGAACGTCTCCGGCGAGCGGTTGAGCAGCAGCGTGTCCGGCAGCCGCGCCGACTGGCGCACGAGCGTCGCGGCGCCGCCGTGCCGCGCGTCGGCGATCGCCGAGTCGACGGCGAGCGTGACGCGGCCGACGAGGAAGTCGAACAGCGCCGCGTCGAACCCCTGGTACGTCGCGGCGAACTGGTTGTAGATCGCCGCGGTGAGGAAGTTCCCCGGCCCCTGATGCGTGTGCGTCGCCGCGATGACGACCGCTTCGGGCGGGACGACGAGCCCCGAGTCCGCCCATCGCTCGGCGACCGCGCGGCTCACCGCCGCGGCGAGCCCGCCGGGCACCGCGAACAGATCGCACGACACCAGGATCAGCGGGCGTCCGTCGGCATCGGCGAAGAAGAACGCGCGCGCGTGGAGGCGGGTCCAGTACGCGCGCGCGAAGCCGCCCGCCGGCCCGTGCCCGCCCGTCGGGAAGCCCACCGGCGGCGTGATGTCCACGCGCGCTGCGCCGGCGACGAGCCGTCCCGGATGCCACGTCGCGGTGCCTAACCGATACGCCGGCACCACCACCGGCGCCGCCGCGTTGCACGTCTCCGACAGCTCGCAGCCGAGCGGCGCGAGCGCCCGCAGCAGCGGCGTGGTATGCGAGCACGCCGACGCGATGCACGCGACGCATGCCGCGACGAGCCACGCGATGCGGCGTGGCCTCACCGGCGCCCCCACGGCCCGGGGATCGGCGCGAGCGCGGCGAGCGACAGCGTCCACTGGCTCCCGTAGTGCCCCGCGCGCGACAGCCGCTGCGCCTCCGCGAGCACGTCGGTGTACCAGAGCTGCGCGTGCAGGCCGCCGCCGAGCCCGCCCGCGAGCTGCGTGCGCCGCCAGCCGAGCGTCGAGACGCCGACGTTCGCGATGGAGTACGGCATCAGCACCACGTGGTCGCCGAGCCGCACGGTGTTCGGCGAGACGAACGGCGACGCACGGAGCGACCAGCCATCGCGCGGCGCCTCGTAGATCACCGCGCTGTCGCGCCGCACGAACGGCACGTACCGGTCGCGCCGCACGTCGAAGCGGTAGCCGAGCACGTGAAGGAACATCTGCAGGAACGAGTTCTCCTGCTCGTACACGCGCCGGTGCGGGAACAGGTAGAGCGCGGCGAACGGCCGCAGCCCGCCGTCGTCCGAGTACGTCGCGCCTAACGTGATGCGCTCGCCCGACCGACACATCGGGTCGCGCCGCCCTTCCGTGACGCAGCCCACGAGCACCGAGTCGAAGAGCGGCCACCCCGGCGTCCGCTCGGCGCGCGCGATCGTGGGTGGCGCGTGCGTCGCCGCGTCGTCGACGATCGACTGCGCGGGGATCGGTGCGAGGTACACGGGGCGCTGCCGCACGAGCGCGGTGGCGCCCGGGCTGCCGGTGATCGCCGTCGCCGCGAGCGGCACCGCGGGCGGCGGCCCTCCCTCGGGCGCCACGAGCCGCGTCATCGCGCCGGTCGATGGGAGCTGCACCGGCGGCCGCGCGTCCGCGGGCGGCAGCCACGACGCGAGCCGCGCCGCCGGCATCTCGTTAGGCTGCGCCGCGCGCTCCACTTCGATCGTGCCGAGGAACAGGTAGTCCGGCTCCGCGGGCCGCGGGCGCGGGTGCCTGACGTGGACGTACACACGCCAGGCTCCGCTCGCCTCCGCCACGACTTCGGCGCGCGGCACGAAGCGCGCGTCCGACGTCCACGCGTCGCGGAGCCGCACGTCCGGCCGCTCCGCGCCGGCGATCGCGCCGAGGTCGACGACGAAGTCCTGCACCGTGTCCGTCGGCGGCGACGTGACGAGCGGCAGCGTGCCGCTGCTGCAATCGCCCTCGCTGCCGAGGTTGCGCACCATCACCGCCCACTGCTCCGTCACGCGGTCCGCGCTGCGCTCCACGCCAGCGAGCACCGATATCGCGAACACCGGGTGCAGCTCCGACTGGAAGCCGTGCACGCCGTCCACGCCGAACACGCCGGTGACGGTGGCGACGCGGTCCTTCAGCAGCGCGCGCGCCGCGTCGCGCGACAGCATCGCCGACTTCAGCGTGCGCCAGAACCCGTGCGCGGCGTCGGGGAGCCGCTCGAGCGTCTCGCGGTTGTAGAACTCGATGTGGTAGGCGCGCGCCGTGTCGCCGGGCGACGGGTCGTCGCCGGCGCCGAACGGCTCGTTCGCGTGCGCCACCGCGTTGGGCGCCCGCGTCAGGAAGCGGAGCGTCACGTCCTGGTCGGTCACCGCCGACGGCGAGTACGAGTCCCACCGCAGCAGCCCCGTCGCCGTGACGGGAAACCAGTTCACGTGCCCGCGCACGTTCCCCGTCTTGCCGCCAGTGACGCAGACCGCGCCGAGCACCAGCGTCGGCGCCGCCTCGTTCAGCGTCACCACGCGTCGCTCGTCCTCCGACAGGCAGCCGTCGCGCGTGACGACCGGCGTGCGGCGCTCGAGGTGCGCCGTGGCGACGCGGAACCGGCAGCGCTGCTCGATGTTAGGCACCTCGCCGGGCGCCGTGCCGAGCCACCGCGGGTTCAGCAGGAACCCGTTCGGGTCGAGCCGCGCCGTCGCGTCCGGCGGATACAGCCGGAGCGTCTCGCGCGGTGCCCGCGCGCCGCACGCGCTCGCGAGCGCGACGAGGAGCGGGATGAGCGGCGCGCGGCGAGCCATCGCGCGAAGCTACGGGCGGCCGTACCGGCTGTCCATCACGGCGCCGCGCCTTGCCTCGGCGTACACCGCGACGTAAGTCAGCACGCCTCCCGGTCGCTGCCACTGCCTCTTTCCCGGAGAAAGCCTCATGACGTCGCACCCCCCGCTCGCGCGACGCATCCAGCAGCTCGGCACCCTCGGTCTCTGCGTCTCGCTCGGTGCCTGCGCGCTCGGCATCGACGACCCCTCCGTCCCTCGCGCGCCCGCCGCGCCGAGCTACGCCGCGGGCGGCGGCGGCCCCTCGTTCGTCGTCGACGTGTCGAACGACACCACGGCGCAGAACGAGACGCCGCTCGCCGTGAACCCGCTCGATCCGGCGAACATGATCACCGGCAACAACGACTGGAACTACAACGACGGCTGCGGCGTGAACGCGACGTTCGACGGCGGCCGGAGCTGGACGCGCACGCTGCCTAACGGGTTCGTGCCGGGCATCACGAAGTACACGAACGATCCGTTCGTCGCCGGCACGGGCCTCTACGACTACGGCGGCGACCCCGCGGTCGCGTTCGGGCCGGACGGCACGGCGTACTTCGCGTGCTTCGGGTACCAGGGGACGCCGCCGTACGGCGTCGCACTCCTCCTCAGCCGCTCCACCGACGGCGGCCGCACGTGGACGACCGGCGGCGCGCAGCCGCTCACGCTCGTCAGCGCGTTCAACGGCGACGGCCACGCGCGCGGATCCACCGGCCAGTTCCCCGATCACGAGGCGATCCACGTCGCGACGGACGGGACCATCTACGTCACGTGGGCGCAGTTCAACGGCTACGGCTCGCGGTCGCCCGTGTACGTCGCGACGTCGGTCGACGGCGGACGGTCGTTCTCCACGCCCGTGAAGGTGACGAGCGGCTCCGTGCGCAGCGACCAGGACCAGCGCATCGTCACCGACCCGCGCACCGGCGTCGCGTATCTCACGTTCGACAACTCGGTGCAGGGCGGCAAGGGCACGGCGATGTTCGTCAGCCAGTCCACCGACCGCGGCGCGACGTGGAGCGCGCCGGTCCGCTTCGGCACGTTCGAGAACCCGGTGTGTCTCTTCCCACCGTACTGCTTCAACATCTCGGGCAGTCAGTTCCGCGGACCCGGCTCGTACCCGGCCCCCGCGTTCGATCCGACGCGCCGGCGCCTGTACGTCGCCTACACCGACATCGTCGGCGGCCGCGCGCAGATCCTCCTCACGTCGGCGAGCGTGTCCGACCTCACGCGGTGGACCGCGCCGCAGGTCGTCGCGCCCGGCGCCGGTGACCGGATCAACGTCGAGATGAGCATCGAGCCGGGCTCCGGCCGCATCGACCTCATGGCCAACGACCGGAGCTGGACGCGCAACACCCTGTTCGACGTCACGTACCTCACCAGCAGCGACGGCGGCGCGACGTGGGCGACGCAGCGCGTCACGAAGTCGGGCTGGGATCCGTCGCAGTACGGCGTCCCCGACGGGGCCGGCATCCGCCCGTTCATCGGCGACTACGACGGCATCGTCTCGCTCCCGACGACCGCGGGCATGACGTGGACGGGCCCCGGCCGGACCTACGGCGCGCTCCCGACGAACCTCGAGGTCTACTTCGGCAGCGTCACTCCCTGAAGCGAGTGGGGAGCGTGGAGCGTGGAACGTGGAGCGTGGAGCGTGGAGCGACGTCCGCCCCACGCTCCACGCTCCACGCTCCACGCTCGTCAGGGCTCCGCGAGTGGCCGCAGCCCCAGCGCGCGTGCCGGCGCGGCGTTCGGTGAGCGCATCCGCGCCGCGTTCCGCATCGCGCTCCGCGCCATCAGGTTGCGCCGCACCGTCTGCAGCTGCGGCGCGGTGAGCCGCACCGCGCCACGCAACGCGCCGCGCATCGCCGCGTCGGGCGCGTTCAACGTGCGGGTCGCCGCGAGCGAGTTGCTCTCCATGCCGAGGTCGACCCACGCCGCGATCTGCAGGTCCGTGTACGCGCCGGCCTCCAGCTTCTCGAACGTGAGGTCCTCGTCGTCGAGCCACGAGCGCTGCAGCGACAGGCGCGGGAAGCGCGGCGAGTACAGCGACGAGAACTCGCGCTGCTGGTCGAACCGGTACTGCACGTCGTAGCGCGGTCGCACGTCGGCCGGGTCCGCGTACAGGTTCGCGAGCACGTAGTAGCGGCCGCGCAGCACGAACCGGTTCGTCAGATAGCCCTCGTACGACACGCCGCCGTCGTACGAGTCCGGCGTCAGGTGCCCGTTCGGCGACACCGTGCCGAGGAACGGGATGTACAGGCCGCCGTCGGGCTCCAGGATCCACATGTCGATGTCGACGCCGTGCGACGTGCTCGACGTGTCCCAGACGACGTAGCTCTCGAACCGCTGCTCGCCCTGGTCGAGCGCCGCCGTCGTCGGCGCGCCCGTGCCGCCCTCCAGGTACGCCGTGAGGAACCGCGTCCACGCACGCTCGGGCAGCAGCTTGCGGTACTCGGCGAAGCTCAGCGGGCCGCCGTCCGGGAGCGCGTCGTCGGTGCCGCCGCTCGGCAGCAGCGCGTGCAGCCCCGTCGCGCGCGACACGTCCCGCGCGTTCGACGCGGAGCCCTTGCGCGCCGTGTTGCGCACGAGGAACGCGGGGCTCGCGAGCGACTCGCGCAGCGCGCCCAACGTGCTGGCGAGCGACGGATCCGCCGCGCGCTCGCGCAGCGCGTCCACGAACGTGCCGATGTCGGCGAGCGGCTTGATGTCGAACCGCTGCGCCTGCTCGGCCGCGTTGTGCACCGCGGCGTTGCCGTCGGCGTCGCCCACGGCCGCGGTGAGGCGGTCCGCCGCCGCGTCGAGCGCCGACGTGAACTGCGCGAAGCCCGCCATGTCGTACGCCGACTTCGTCGTCGACGCGCGGTGCTTCTCGTAGAACTTCGCCCACTCGTCCACGAACATCCCCGCCACCGCGCGCCCGTCGGCGGTCGGATGCGCGCGCAGCGCGGTGAGCATGCCGGTGTACGGATCGCCCTCGCCGGGCTCCGTCTCCTCCGAGAACACCACGTAGCGCGCGAACGGCGCGACCTCGGTCAGCGTCTCGTAGCCGGCCATCAGGCACATGTCGAAGTCGAGCACGTCGATCGCGCCCACGCCCGACAGCGCGGCCGGCAGCTCGCCGATCGACATCAGGTGCGAGCCCGCGGTCGTGAGATCCTCGAGCAGCCCCGCGTAGCCGCCGCCGTGGTTCCACAGCACGAGCGCGTAGTGCTTCGCGGGATAGCGGTCCTTCGCCCACCGCACGAACTCAGCGATCTGCGCCGGATCGGTCATGTTGCGGTCGCCGATGTCGGTCACCTGACCGTCGGGGCCCGTGACCGAGCGCGCGCCGCCGGTGATGGCGTATCGGAACGTGTTGAAGTTGGGCAGGTGCGCGCAGCTCGGCTGCCCGCAGCCGGCGCGCGCGAACTCGGTCGGGTTGAACTCCGCCTGCACCACGACCTGCACCTCCGGCGACACGCCGGCGGCTTCCATCTCGTCGATGTCGCCGACGCCCTGCACGGCGAGGCTGTTGTCCGCCGCCATGAACACCATCACGGTCCACTCGCGCGACGGCGCGCCGCTGCGCGTGCTGTCGTTCGAGAGCTCCAGCGCCGGCCGGGCGTGCGCGACGCGCGGCGCCGTCACGGTATCGGCGCACGCGGTGATCGCGACCGACGCGGCGGCCAGCGCGACTGCAGTCAGTGCGCGCCACCGGCGCGCCGTCGACAGGGCTTGCATGGGTCGATCCTCGGGGTGCGGCCCGGCGCGGCGCGGAAGACACCGCCTAACCGTCGCGTGGGCTCGTGACTACGTACGCGGCCGCGCGCCCCTTTCCATCACCCGAGTGATCGGACGCCGCGACACGGGGACAGGATCGTGATCCCCGCCACGAGGCGCTTGGGTCGATCGACCCAGGTCATTCCACGCGCAGCGCCGTCGCCGGTGCGACGCCGAGCGCGCGCCGCGCGAGCCACAGCATCGCGGCGACGGCGACGAGCGCGAAGCACGCCGCCGCCGCGGCCGGCGCGACGAGCTGGATCGCCGCGTTCACCGGCAGCGTCGTCGCGACGACCTGTCCCACCGCGATGCTGAGCGCCATCCCGATCGCGCCGCCGATCAGCGTCAGGCGAACGCCCTGTCGCAGCACGAGCGCGAGGATGCTCGGGCGTCCGGCGCCGAGCGCCGAGCGGATGCCGATCTCGCGACGACGCTGCGCGGTCACGTAGGCGACCAGTCCCGACAACCCGGTGACGGCGAGCGCGAGCTGCAGCAGCGCGAGCACGCCCGACGCGCGTGCCGCGACGCGCTGCGGGATCAGCGCGCGGTTCATGTAGTCCGCCAGCGGCTCGACGTCCGACGCGACCGCGCCCGCGTTGTACGCGCGCAGCGCCCGCGCCACCGAGGGCGCGAGCGCCTCCGCCGCTCCGCCGCCGCTCACGCGCAGGTGCAGCACGAGTCGGCCCTCGCCGCCCGTCATCGGCAGGTACAGCAATCCCTCGCCGGGCTTCGTGGTCGTCGCCGACCGCTGCTCGTCGACCAGGCCGATGATCTCGACCATGTGCCCGTCCTCGTTCATGCGCAGCACTCGGCCGATCGGATCCGCGCCCGGCCACAGTCGCTCGGCCAGCACGCTGCTCACGATCGCGACGGGCGCCGCTCCCACGCTCATGTCGCGCGCGTCGAAGTCGCGGCCGCGCAGCAGTCGCAGTCCGATCACCTCGAAGTACCGTGGACGGATCGCGTTCGCGTCGACCGACCGCGCCGCGTTCGTGCGATCCGCGGCCTGCTGCGTCACCTGGACGGTCATTCGCTCGCCCATGTTCGGGACGTATCGCGCCGCGCTCGCCGCCTCGATGCCGGGCATCTCGTCGAGCTGCGCCACGATGTCACGTACGAGCGCGGCCGCGCGCAGCGAGTCGCCCGCGCCCGGCAGCAGCGTGATCGGCGCGACGAGCACGCGCGTGGCCTCCACGCGGCGACCGCCGGCGTAGCGCGCGAGCGCCAGCACGATCAGCGTCGATCCGGCGGTGAACGTCACCGACAGCGCGACCTGCGCGACGATGAGGCCACCGCGGATGCCGCCCACGCGGATGCCGCGCCGGCCGACGCCCTCGGGACCCCTCAGGTCCGCGTGCACCTCGCCGCGCAGACTCTGCAGCGCCGGCACGAGCCCGAACACGAGCAGCGCGAGCAGCACGCCGCTCGTCACGAACAGCAGCGTCCTGAGGTCGAGCGCGAGGTCGACGTTGGGCAGCCCCGCGGGGCGGTAGCGCACCGCGACCGCCGACGCCGTGGCCGCGAGCGCGAGCCCGAGCACACCGCCCGGGATCGCGACGACCGCGGTCTCGGTGAGCAGCTGACGCACGATGCGCCGACGTCCCGCGCCGAGCGCGAGGCGCGTCGCGATCTCGCGGCGGCGCGCGGCGGCGCGCGCCATCTGCAGGCTCGCGAGGTTCGCGCTCGCCAGCGCGAGCAGCCCGAGCCCCATCGCCGTCACACCGCCGACGACGAGCAGCAGATCGCTCCCCGGCACGCCGGCGAGCCGCGCGTCGCGCTCGCGCTGCGCGGTCACGCGCCGGCCGCGGCCCGGGTCCTCGCTCCACTCCTCCGGGTACTCGGCGTACAGGCGCGCCGCGACGATGCCGAGCCGCGCCTGCAGCGCGCCTAACGACGCGCCGTCGTGCAGACGGGCCACGACGTGGAAGCGCCGGTTGCCGCGCCCGTTCAGCACGTCCTCGCCCGGCAGCAGCAGCCGCGAGAATCGAGCGTCGATCCAGAACTCGTCGACGAACTCGCGCATCGTCCCGAGAAACTCGCGCGGCGCGACCGCCGCGACGCGGAAGAACTGGCCGTTCACGCGCACCGCCCTGCCGACCGCCGACGGATCCGACGCGAACGCGCGTCGCCACAGACCGTAGCCGAGCACGATCGTCGGCTCGTCGTCGCGCGCGTCGACCGGAAAGCGGCCGAGCGTCGGCGTCACGCGCAGCGTCGCGAAGTAGTTGGACGACACGAGCGCGCCGCTCAGCAGCGCGACGTTCTCGCCGTTGCCGACCGCCGCCTCGAGCCGGGCCTCGCTCGTCAGCTGCGCGACGGGAGCGGCCGCACGCGCGAAGTCGGCGAGGTCGCGATACGAGCTTCCCCCGCGCGCCTCGCCGCCCGAGTTGCTCGTGAACACCGACACGAGCTCCGCGCCCCCTGGCACCGGCAGCGGACGGTAGAAGAAGCCGTTCACGGCGGTGAACAGCGACGTGCCCACGGCGATCGCCAGCGCGAGCGTGAACACCGACACCGCGACGAAGCCCGGCTGGCGACGGAGCTGACGCAGGGTGAGACGGAGATCGCGGAGCACGTCCATGGCGTCGTCCTGGAAGAGAGTGTCGCCCTACGCGCGACGGCGTCGTCGCGTTTCCTCCCACCCACGTTGCCTCCACCCTGCCCCCGAGGCATGTATCACGGGCACCCGCCGCCCCACTCCCGATGCCCCGCCCGCTTCCGCTGATACTCTGCGCGATCGCCCTCGTCGCCGCGTGCCGACCGAGCACCCGCGAGAGCACCGCCACCGTCGACACCGGCCCGCGCCGCCTGCCCACCGGCGCGCGGCTCGACCCCGCCGGCACCGTCGTCGACGTCGGCCCCATGCCGCTCGGCATGGTCCCCACACCGGAAGGCGACCGCGTCGTCCTCCTGCTCGGCGGCTGGCGGCAGCAGGGCGTGCAGGTCGTCGACCGCGCGACCGGCGCCGTCGTGCAGACGCTCGACCAGCCGGCGGCGTTCGTCGGCGTCGCGTTCAGTCCCGACGGCGGCACGCTGTACGCCTCCGGCGGCAACGGCGACGTCGTCTACCGCTACCGGTGGGCCGATCGAAGCGCGACGCTCGTCGACAGCCTCGTGCTCGCGACGAAGGCGCCGCGCGCGAACGGCACGCGCTACCCCGCCGGCGTCGCCGTCTCGCCCGACGGCCGCACGCTGTACGTGGCCGAGAACCTCGCCGACTCGCTCGCCGTGGTGGACGTCGCGAGCGGGCGCGTCACGCAGCGTCTCGCCACCGAGCGCTATCCGTACGCGGTCGCCGCGGCGCCCGACGGTACGGTCTACGTCTCGGCGTGGGGCGGCAACACGGTGAGCGTGTTCACGCCCGACGCGGGCGGGCTCCGCGACGCCGGCCGCCTGGCGGTGGCGCGCCACCCCTCGGCGCTGCTCCTCAATGCGCGCGGCACGCGGCTGTTCGTCGCCTCCGGCAGCACCGACCGCGTGGCCGTCGTCGACACGCGTGCGCGGCGCGTCGTCGCCACGCTGCAGGACCCGCCCCCGTCGGGCCCCGGCGAGGGGAGCACGCCTAACGCGCTCGCGCTCGCGCCTGACGGGGCGCGGCTCTACGTCGCCGAGGCCGACGCGAACGCCGTCGCGGTGTTCGACCTCGCCGCGGCCACGGCCGACGTGCCTAACGCCACCGGCGCCGATCGCCTCGCCGGGCGCATCCCGACCGGCTGGTACCCGTGCGCCGTGCTCGCCTCGCGCGAGGCGCTCCTCGTCGCCAGCGGCAAGGGGCGTGGCACCGCGCCGAACCCCGACGGCCCGCAGCCGATCCTCTCCCGCGAGCACCAGGGCTCTCCGGCCAACACCACGCTCCGGCAGATCGGCGGCACCGTGCAGATCGTGCCGTTAGGCGACGCGGCGGAGCTCGCGCGCCTCACCGCCCGCGTCGTCGCCGCGAACGGATGGGACGAGTCCCGAGTCCCGAGTGCCGAGTCCCGGCGCTCCTACCCGCGCATCGAGCACGTCGTCTACGTCGTGAAGGAGAACCGCACGTACGACCAGGTCCTCGGGGATCTGACCCAGGCCGACGGTGACACGTCGCTGCTCTACTTCCCGCGTTCCGTGTCGCCGAACCACCACGCGCTCGCCGAGCGCTTCGGCATCTACGACCGGTTCTTCGTGAACGCCGAGGTGAGCCCCGATGGGCACAACTGGTCCATGGCCGCGTACGCGACCGACTATCTCGAGAAGACCGTCCCGTCGAACTACTCCGGCCGCGGCCGCACGTACGACTACGAGGGGACCAACCGCAACCGCGTCCCCGACGACGACGCCGCCGAGCCGGCGAGCGGCTACCTGTGGAACCTGGCCGAGAAGAAGGGGATCGCGTTCCGCAACTACGGCGAGTTCGTCGTCCCCGACGACGCCGACCGCGCCGGCCCGATGCCGAGCGGCTACAAGGGGAACAAGCCGTTCCTCGCCCGCCACACCCACGCCACGTTCCCCGGCTTCGATCTCACGATCCCCGACCAGCGCCGCGCGGACCTGTGGATCGCCGAGCTGCAGGAGTTCGTGCGCCAGGGGCAGATGCCCGCGCTCGAGATCGTGCGCCTGCCTAACGATCACACCGCCGGCGCCCGCCGCGGCAGCCCCACGCCGGCCGCCTACATGGCCGACAACGACCTCGCGCTCGGCCGCATGATCGAGGCGTTGTCGCGCACGCCGTTCTGGCGCAGCACCGTGGTGTTCGTGCTCGAGGACGACGCGCAGAACGGCCCCGACCACGTCGACTCGCACCGCTCGCCGCTGCTCATCGTCTCGCCGTGGGCGCGCCCCGGCGTGCACCACCGCTGGGCGAACACGACCGACGTCCTGCGCACCATCGAGGAGATCCTCGGCCTCGCGTCGATGTCGCAGTTCGACCACTATGGGCGGCCGCTGCGCGACGTGTGGACCGACAAGCCGGACCTGCGCCCCTACACCGTGCTCACGCCGTCCGTGCCGCTCACCGAGCGCAACACCGCGATGGGCCCCGACGCCCGCGCGAGCGCGCACCTCGCGCTCGACTTCGAGGACCAGGCCGACGAGGACACGTTCAACCGCATCCTCTGGCGCGCGGCCAAGGGACAGGATGTCCCCTACCCCGGCGCGCGGCGATTGACGGGGCTCGAGCTGAAGCGCGGCGGATACTGACTCTTCTGGACAGGATGAACAGGACGGACAGGATGAGAACCACCAACGAAGCAGTTGTTGTCGGTTCTCATCCTGACCGTCCTGTTCATCCTGTCGAAACGAACGGCACCCAGCTCCTGTTCCTCCTGTCATGATGCTGTCGAAGCGAACGTTAGGCACCCCCGGCCTCGAGGTCTCCGCGCTCGGCCTCGGCTGCATGGGCATGAGCCAGTCGTACGGGCCCGCCGACGAGAAGGAATCGATCGCCACGATCCACCGGGCCATCGACCTCGGCGTCGACTTCTTCGACACCGCGGAGGTCTACGGCCCGTTCGCGAACGAGGAGCTCCTCGGCCGCGCGATCGCGGGCAAGCGCGACCGCGTCGTCATCGCCACGAAGTTCGGCTGGAAGATCGGCCCCGGCACCGGCTCCGCGCTCGACATGAAGCCCGTGGGGCTCGACAGCCGCCCCGCGCACATCCGCGAGGCGGTCGAGGGCTCGCTGCAGCGGCTCCGCACCGACCACATCGACCTGCTCTACCAGCACCGCGTCGATCCCGAGGTGCCGATCGAGGACGTCGTCGGCACCATGGCCGACCTCGTGCGCGAGGGGAAGGCGCGCTTCCTCGGCCTGTCCGAGGCCGGCGCCGCGACCATCCGACGCGCGCACGCCGTGCACCCCATCAGCGCGCTGCAGAGCGAGTACTCGCTGTGGGAGCGCAACCTCGAGCCCGAGATCCTCCCGGTGCTTCGCGACCTCGGCATCGGCCTCGTGCCGTTCGCGCCGCTCGGCCGCGGCTTCCTCACCGGCGCCGTTAGGCGCGCCGAGGAGTACCCCGAGGACGACTTCCGGCGCGGCGACCCGCGCTACCAGGGCGCGAACTTCGACGCGAACGTCCGTGCCGCCGCCGCGGTGCGCGAGGTCGCCGCGGGCCTCGGCGTCACCCCCGCGCAGGTCGCGCTCGCGTGGCTGCTCCACAAGGGCGACGACATCGTCCCCATCCCCGGCACCAAGCACCGCGCGCGCCTCGAGGAGAACGTCGGCGCGGCGGACGTGTCGCTGACCGGCGGCGACATGGCGGCGCTCGACGCCGCGCTCGCGCCGAAGCGCATCGCCGGCCCGCGCTACAACGAGCGGCAGATGGCGTTCGTCGACCGTTAGGCGGTGCGATGACCGGCGCCAGCCCGGAGGTCGAGCTGCTGCTCCGCTGCGCGCGGACGCGCGTCGACCCACCGGGCGCCCGGCACGTCCGGCGGCTGGCCCGCGCCGGGATCGATTGGGCGGCGCTCGACGCGCTCGCGCGCCGGCACAAGGTCACGCCGCTCGTATGCCGCAGCCTGCGATCCGTCTGCCGGTCGTGCGTGCCGCGCGACGTGCTGCGGTCGCTCGCCGCCCGCACGCGCGCCGTCGCGCGCGCGAACGAGACCGCGGCCGCGACGCTCCTCGAGATCGCCGGCGCGCTGCGGGCGGATGGGATCCGGATGATCGCGTACAAGGGGCCGACGCTGGCGGCCGTCGCGTACGGCGACGTCGGCGTGCGCGAGTTCAACGACCTCGACCTGCTCGTGCGCGAGGCCGACTATCTCGCGGCGAAGCGCGCGCTGCTCGCGCTCGGCTTTCGCTCGCGGCTGCGGCTGGAGAACGAGCACTCGTTCGTGCGGCCACCGGGCCCCGGCGTCGATCTTCACCGCCGCTTCACGCACGAGAGCTTCCGGCTCCCGCTCGACGCCGACGAGCTGCTCCCACACGTCCGCCCACTCGCCATCGCCGACGGCCGCGTCGACACGCTCGCACCGGAGCAGCTGCTGCCGATCGTCTGCGTGCATGCCACCGCTCACTGCTGGTCCCAGCTCCGATGGACGTGCGACGTCGCGGAGCTCGTCGGCCGCGAATCACTCGCGTGGGACGCGATGCTGCGGTGGGCCGCGGCGCTCGGCGCGTCGCGCATCGTCCACGTCGGACTGCGGCTCGCGATCGAGCTCCTGGACGCGTCCGTTCCGGCATCGATCGCGTCGCTCATCGAGCGGGACGCGGCGGCGCGGCGGCTGGCCGGCGACGTGCGCGCCCGGCTCGTCGCCGACGCCGCGGCACCAGTCGGTGCCGCAGCGCGGCGCATCCTGCTGGACTCGCGCGAGCGGATCCGCGATCGGGCGTGGTACAGCCTCGCGCTCGTGCGCGCCGGGCTGGACGTCGACGGGCCGCGGCGGCCGTGGGTCTTCGCCGGCGTCGCCACCGCGTACCGCCTGCTTCGGCCGCTTCGTCCCCTCTGGCGATTGGCACGGCGTCGCGTGATGCCGCCGCCCCGTTAGGCATCACGTCGCCGCGCCGGCCTCCCGCATGACTGTCGGCGTCGACGCGTCGAAGAGCTCCGTGTAGTACGTGCGCGCCTGTTCGATCAGTGAGTCCGGAAGATCGCCGCGCCACATCGCCACGATGCGCCCGTCGCGAACCCCGACGGCCGTCGGCGTCACGTCGGTCACCAGGTCGAACACGTGCGGCTTCATGTGCAGCACCGGGAACGCGACGTGGTGCTCGGCGACGAACTGCGCGACGTCCGCGGCGGTCCCCGGGATAATGCCGATCACGCGGCTGGATCCGTCGCGTGCATGTTCGATGTTGAGGAACGGCACCCACGTCGCGCAGTGCGCGCACCGCGGACGGACGAACGCGATCAGGTAGTCGCCGTGCTCCAGCGCGACCGGCGCCTCCGGGGCCCACCGGCGCCGCCAGCGCTTCCCCACGCGCAGCGGCGCCGTGTCGACGATGGGCCGACGGTCACGGATCCAGCCCGTCAGCCCCGATGCGAGACCGATGGTGGCGGCGATTCCCACGGCCCACAGCGGCGTGGACGCGGTCGCGGGAAGACGCCGCCATGCGGAGCCCAGTAGCAGCAGGTAGCCTGCATTCAGCCCGATGCTGACCCACGTCGGCACGAACGCGCTGCCGTAGCAGCCGCAGCTCTCCGTGCGTCCTTCGCGCGCACCGCGCAGCGACAGCGCGGTCGCGCCGACGAGTAACAGCGCCGCCGCCGGGATCGTCACTCGTGGGACGACACCGAGCAGCAGCGCCGCGCCGAGCGCGCACTCGACGCCGATCACGAGCGCGGTGACGAGCCGCGTCCGGTGGCACGGCACGGCGAAGTGCGACACCACCAGCTTCGCGGCCTGACGCGTGTCGAGCGCCTTGATCAGCCCCGTGTACGCGAGCACCGCGCCGACGATGTAGAGCTCCGGCATGTCGCCTCCGGTCGCGTCAGACGCAGTCGCAGCCGATGAAGTTTCCGGCCGAGTCGAACGTCCGCTTGCACGTGCCGGTGCAGGTGTTGATGTCGCAGCCGCGCAGCAGATCCGTGCAGGCCCCGGTGACCACGCCCGTCGAGTCGGCCGCCGCCGGCGTCGGCGCGACGATCGACTTCACCGCGGGCAGGATGCCGCCCAGCAGCAGCGCCGCGCGCCCCATCTTCATCGTCGCGCGGCGGCGCGAGATCGGGTCGACGACCTGCCTAACGATCGGCGTGCGCACGGCGCGCTCCATGAGCTGCGCGCGCTCCAGCTCCGCGATCGCCAGCCACACCAGCGCGCGCAGCTCCGTCACGCCGTCCTCGCGCTCCAGCTCGCGCCCCAGCTCGGCCGCGATCGCGTCCACCGTGCTCGATCCCGTGCAGTGCTCCCACACGAACGTCGTCACCGCGTTGAGGCTGTGCACCGCGTCGGTGCGCAGGTCGTACACCACGCATCCGGCGTCGACGTGTTCGACGTGCAGCTCCTGCGTTCGCGCGAGCGGTATCATGGCGTCCTCCCGTCTGATGGTCACCCGACCTCCAGCAAGCGAACGATCGCCTCGGCCGCGTCCACTGCTTCGCCGCGCACGCCGATGATGCCCCGGGCCCCCGCAGCGGCGCGGGCGAGCACCGCGAGCGAGTGGCCGGGCCTCGCCTGGGCCGCGACCGTGTGCGCGATCATCGTCAGCACCACATCGACGCTCGCGAGCGGTCGTACGTCCCACCGTGCGCCGGGCTCGTGGTGGACGTCGACCAGCAGAGCCGTCCGTCGGGGCTCGCTCCCTACGACCGCGCCTAACGCCTCGGGATCCCGCAGCGCTCCGACACGCTCGCCATCGGCCCGGACCGACAGCGGCTGCGGGAACGGATGCACGAGCCCGCGCTCGTCGACCGCCGCGTACTCGTCGGAGTAGTACGTGGCGCCACACCGGAGCAGCGCGGCGACCAGCCGCGTCTTCCCACTGAAGCTGCGCCCCACCGCGACGACCACGCGGTCGCCCCACCCGACGACCCCCGCGTGCACGAACGCCCAGCGTCCGGCGGCGAGCGCCATCCGCAGCCGCACGTGCGACCGGAACGCGTGCAGCACGTCCGGCGGCGCCGAATCGGCGAGCAGGATCTCGCCGTCGCACGCCAGTGTGAACCGGCGCTCCGCGCACGCACGCGTGATGGCGTAGCGAGCGGCGGGTTCGTCGCCGATCACCGGGACGGATCCGGGCAGCAGATGCTGCCGCAGCTGAGCGAACTCCGTCGGCGCGTCGAGGTCGATCGCGTAGCGGAAGCCGAAACCCTCGAACGCGAGCCGTGCGCCCGGTGCGTCCATGTGGCCCCCCGCAGAGCCTTGCCCGGAGCTCGCGGTTGCCGCGCACCGCGGCGGGAGCTCGGACAGGTGCGACGATGACGGCGCCTGCTGCAGGGATTCGGACGCAATGCTCCGGCATTCGTGCCCGTTTGTCAATGCTGCCGCGCCCGTGCCTTGCCGCCCCTCCCACTCCCGCCGATGTTGCTGAGCGGCCGGCGCCGGCCGTCCATCCGCTGGGTTTCCCGTCTCGCGATGCCGGCCGACTACGTGATCGACGCGGACCGACGCACCGTCTTCAGCCGCGGCTGGGGACGCGTCACGAACGACGAGCTGCTCGGCAACCAGGACGTCCTCCGCGCCGACCCCGCGTTCGACCCCGGCTTCCGGCAGCTCTACGACTTCACCCGCGTCACCGAGATCGCCGTCACGCGCGACATCTTCCCTACGCTGCGCGCGCGCGACCCGTTCGCTCCCGGCACGCGCCAGGCGATCGTCGTCGGCAGCCAGGCCGCGTTCGGCCTCGGACGCATGTACGAGCTCCTGAACGACCTCGCCGAGGAGGAGTTCCGGGTCTTCCTCGATCTCGACGAGGCGAGGGAGTGGCTCGGGGTTCCGGGCTGACGGGTGCAACCGCGCCGGGTGCAACCGCGCCGGGCACGGCGGTGGCGGTACTGCGCTGACGGTGAAGCGCGATGAAGCGCAAACGACGCTCGCATGGCTGAACGGCGCCGTACCGCGCAGTCGAGCGACGTTGGCGTCACGAGCGCTTCATCGCGCCGTATCGTCCGCGCCGTACCGCCCGCGCCGCGCGCGGCGCGGTTGGATCGAGCGCCTAACACCTCAGTACCCCGCGCGGATCGCGTACCTCCACGTGACGGTGCGCGCTCCCTCGCCGCCGTCCGCGAGCGCCGCGCGCGCCTCCGCCTCGAAGTCGGCGATCGGATCGCGACCGTGCGCGCGCACGTACCGCACCGTCGCCGACCAGCTCCGCATGTAGCCCGCGAGCTGCGCGAGCGTCCATCGCGCCACGAGGTTGAACGCCGGCGCCGCGACCTCGTCGAACGGGAACGCGATCGTGCGGTACCCCTCCTCGATCAGTCGGCGCTCGGGCGGCCAGTACGGACCGAGCCGCCCGTACATGTGCTCTTGCAGCAGCGCGTCGAGCGCGGGGTCGTCGACGTGCGGCGACATGTACGACCACACGGCGAGCGCGCCGCCCGGCGCGCGCACGCGGCGCACCTCGCGATAGAACGCGTCGAGGTCGAACCAGTGCAGCGCCTGCGCGACCGTGACGAGATCCACCGAGGCCGCGGCGATCCCGCTCGCCTCCGCCGTCGCCACGCGATACGTCACGCGCTCGTGCGATGCGGCGTGCGCGAGCTGCGCGTCGCTCGCGTCGGTCGCGATCACGCGCGCGAAGTGCTCGGCCAGCGCGCGCGCGGCCTGTCCGCTCCCCGTCGCGCAGTCCCACGCGACGTCGCGCCGCGGCGCGAGCCCCACGACCCACTGGATGAGCGCCTCCGGCTGCGACGGCCGGAACTCCGCGTAGGTGCTCGCCACGCCGGAGAAGTGATCGCTGAACGTGACGTCCGATCCGCTCACCGACATTCACTCCATGAGGTGGCTCACTGGAACAACCGGAAGTGGCCGAGCAGCCACCAGAGCAGGATGAAGATGAGGATCGTGCTGAAGCAGCCGCCGCCGAGCTTCTTCGCACCGTAGCCCGCGGCGAGCCCGCGTAGGAGCTTGCTCATGATCGTTAGGCCCCCGCCCGTTGAGTGGAGATCGTCTGTGCTGCCGGGGGTCGCACGTCACGCGCCAGTCGCCGCGGCGCGGACGAGCTCGACTACTCAGGCGGCTCAGCCACTGCTGGCACCGTACTTGAGTAACTGTCGGGGACGTAGCGAGCGTCCGTGTCCCCGGGTGAAGCAGCAGATGTCCGAGAAGCAGCTCTTGGCCGCGTTGTGCGTCGTATCGCTGGCCGTCGTGCCGGAGCTCGGGCGCGCGCAGTGTACCGCGGTGCCGCGCACCTCCACAGACTCCGCGATCGCGCGACCGTTCACGCACGGTCCCGACTCGGCGAGCGTCGCCACGGCCCGCCCGCGACGCGTCGCGACCTCGCGTGGCGACGCGAAGCTCGAGGCGTATCGTCTCGCCGCGCGCGATCCGCGGCTGCGCATCGCGAAGGACCAACCGGGTCCGCTGCGCATCGTGAAGGAGCGGTGCGGCGAGGTCACCGTCGTCGCCCCGGGACTCATGATCACGCCCGGCTTCGGCGAGCTGGTGCTCCCCACGCCCACCATCCCGGCGCCCGCGCTGCTCGCCGCGCCGTCGGTCGGACGCGGCGGTCTGTTCGGCGGCCTGCTCATCGGCGCCGTCGCGGCGGCGGTCCTGGGCAACGGCACGCAGGGCAGTGGCATCGAGGGCGGCACGATCGGCACGACGACGCCGACGACGCCGACGACACCTGGCACCCCCGAGATCCCGAGCCCGCCCGGGACTCCGGGCACGCCAGGCACGCCCGAGACGCCCGGTACGCCGGAGACACCCGGCACGCCCGGGACACCCGGCACGCCAGGAACCCCCGGCACTCCTGGCACTCCTGGCACTCCTGGCACTCCTGGCACTCCTGGCACTCCTGGCACTCCTGGCACTCCTGGCACTCCTGGCACTCCTGGCACTCCCGGCACTCCCGGGACGCCGGAAACTCCAGGCACCCCTGGCACTCCGGGCACTCCTGGCGTCCCTGGCACGCCGGGGATCCCAGGAACGCCGATCACGCCGGGCATCCCCGGCACGCCGGGCATCCCGGGGACACCAGGCATCCCGGGGACGCCAGGCATTCCAGGCATTCCGGGCACCCCGGGCACCCCGGGCACCCCGGGCACCCCGGGCACGCCAGGGACTCCGGGCACACCGGGGACACCCGGGACACCCGGGACACCCGGGACACCCGGGACACCGGGCACCCCAGAAGTGCCCGAGACGCCGATCACGCCGACCAGCGCCGTCCCCGAGCCCGCGTCGCTCGCACTCCTCGCCGGCGGCCTGCTCGTCCTCGGCGCCGTCCGCCGCCGCCGCGCCTAACGGGCGGTACGTCGAGGGGCGGCGCTCCGGAGTCGATCTCGACCTCGGAGCGCCGCCCCTGCGCGGTCAGCCGTTGGGCAGCCGCTACTTTTCGGCCTTCTCGCCCTCGAACAACGTGCGGAACTCGCCGTAGCCCTCTTCCTCGAGCCGGCTCGCGGGGATGAAGCGCAGCGCCGCGGAGTTCATGCAGAACCGCAGCCCCGTCGGCCCCGGCCCGTCGTCGAACACGTGGCCGAGGTGCGAGTCGCCGTGCGCCGAGCGCACCTCGATCCGCGTCATGAAGTGCGAGCGGTCGGTGCGCGTGCTGATGTTCTCCGGCACCAGCGGCCGCGTGAAGCTCGGCCACCCCGTGCCCGAGTCGAACTTGTCGTGCGAGGAGAACAGCGGCTCCCCCGACACGAGATCCACGTAGATGCCCGGCTCGTGGTTGTTCCAGTACGCGTTGCTGAACGGCGGCTCCGTGCCGCACTGCTGCGTGACCTGATACTGGAGCGGCGACAGGCGCGCCTTCAGGTCGTCGTCGCTCGGCTTCGATCCGTTGTTCGTCGACATGGAATCGTGCTCCTACCTTGCTCGGCCGTCCGCGTTGTGATCTGACCCCGTCGGCACCGTGGTCGCCTCCAGGGACCCTACCTTTCCCGGAATGCCCCGCAGTGTCCTTCCGTTCCAAGCCTCGGGCCACGCGCGACGGCCGGCCGTGACCGGCGTCACTTGGGGTCCCAACATGACGGTTCCGTTAGGCGCCCGCGCCACGAACGAATCGCGCGGGCCCTCGTCGTCGAGAACCCGCGCGATCCGTCGAGCCCCGAGCGGCCCGCGTCTCAGGGATTGACCGGGAACGGCGCGTTGCGGATCACGTCCGCCGTGCTCCACCAGCCGCCGCCATGCCCCCCACGGCTCGGCGCGCGCGACGGGGCGCGCGACGGGGCGCGCGTCGGCGACGGCACCGGCGTCGTCAGCACGGGCTGCGGCGCGGACGTGGTCGGCGCAGGCGTCTCGACCGGAGCCGGCTCGGGCGCGGGCGCCGGAGCCTCCGCGACCTGCGAGGGCGCCTCGGCCACCGGCTGCGGCGCGGGCGTCGGCGACACCGCCGCGACGTGCCGGGCCGGAGCCGGCTTCGGGGTCGGCGCCTTCGCGCGCTCCGGCGCCCGGCGCACCGGCTTCGTCTGCGGCAGCTCGGCCTTCGGCGCCGCCGACTCGCCGAGCTCGATCGCCGACACCACCGCCGTCGCCTTGCCGCGCGGGGCGAGCTGGACGCTCGTCGTGCTCGCCTGATCCAGGTCGTGCTGGAGGTCGTCCGTCATCGGATTCTGCCGCCCGCAGGCGGCCAGCGTCGCGAGCGCGCTCAACGAGACGAGCGCCGCGGAGAGTCGGAGAGAAGACTTCACGGTGTCCTTCGGGGCTGAGCCGCTCGCGCGGCGGTGTGGGAAGTGATACCCGGTGGACGCCGGAAAGATCCGCATGTTTACGGGCCCGGCCGTGGGTCGCGCCGCCGGTCGCGGATGGGACCGCGGTTTGCCGGGACTCCACGGTTCCGACCCGTCCACCGCTCAGACACTCCGCCCCGTGTCCCACCCCGACGCCCCGCCCATCAAGACGTTCGGCACCCACGACGACACCACGCTCCGCCAGATCGCCGATGTCGCCAGCCGGGCCGATCGGGCCGCGCTCATGGCGGACGGGCACGTCGGTTATGTGATGCCGATCGGCGGCGTGGCGGCGTACCGCGAGCGGGTGTCCGTGGTCGGCGTCGGCGTGGACATCGGGTGCGGCAACGCCGCCATCCGCACCGACCGCACGCTCGCGGACCTCGGCGGCGACCCCGACGAGGTGCACGCGCACCTCGAGACCGTCGCCGACGCCATCGCCGCGTCGGTCGACTTCGGCATGGGCCGCCGGAATCGGGCCGAGGACGCGCCCATCGATCACCCGCTGTTCGACGACCCCGCGTGGGACGCCGTGCCCGCGAAGGAGCGCGGCGCGCTGAAGCACAAGGCGCGGCAGCAGCTCGGCACCGTCGGCGGTGGCAACCACTACGTGGATCTGTTCGCCGACGAGTCGGGGACGTTGTGGGTCGGCGTCCACTTCGGCAGCCGCGGCTTCGGCTACACCGTGGCGACGAGCTTCATCGCCATGGGCCAGGGAAAGAAATGGGGCGAGCGCGCTCCCGAGCGCGAGGTGCTGCTCGAGCTGAGGTCTCCGTTAGGCCACGACTACTGGCACCTCATGAACCTCGCGGGGCGCTACGCATACGCCGGTCGCGAGTGGGTCGCGCGCAAGGTCGTGCGACTGTTAGGCGCCGGCGAGGTGGAGCTCGTGCACAACCACCACAACTTCGGCTGGATGGAACGACACGACGGCGAGGACCTCGTCGTCATCCGCAAGGGCGCCACCCCGGCGTTCCCGGGCCAGAAGGGCTTCGTCGGCGGCTCCATGGGCGACGATGCCGTGATCGTGCAGGGGACGTTGGGCGCCGTCGGCGACGTCGCCGAGTCGCAGCGCGCGGCGCTCTACTCCACCGTGCACGGCGCCGGCCGCGTCATGTCGCGCACCGCCGCCGCGGGCAAGCGCGAGCGTCGCACCGGCCGCGTCATCACGCCCGGCCGCGTGTCGCCCGACGAGATGCACGCGTGGCTCCGCGCGAAGGGCGTCATCCTCCGCGGCGGTGGGCTCGACGAGAGCCCGCAGGTCTACCGCCGTCTTCCCGAGGTGCTCGCCGCGCAGGAGGGCACGATCGAGGTGCTGCACCGCCTCCGCCCGCTCGTCGTCGTCATGGCCGGGCCGGACGAGTTCGACCCATACAAGGACTGAATGAAACTGCTACGGCGCGGGCGGTACTGCGCTGCCGATACGGCGCGATGGGGCGCGAACGACGCTCACACCGCTGAACGGCGCAGTACGGCGCAGTACGGCGCAGTGAGACGCCGCGAGCGCAGCATCGCGCTTCATCGACCGCGCCGCATCGCCCGCGTCGTGCAACAACGCCCCTGAACCCGCCTAGCGACTCATGCCTGACACCTCTCTACTGGATCGCGTTGCCCTGGTGACCGGCGCCAGCTCTGGCATCGGCGAGGCGACCGCGCGCCGTCTCGCGCGGGCCGGTGCGCGCGTCGCGCTCGTGAGCCGCTCCGCCGACGAGTTGGAGACGGTCGCGAAGCGCATACGCGACGCCGGCGGCGAGGCCCGGGTCGCGCCCGCCGATGTCGCCGACGCCGACGCGGTGCGGCGCGCGATCGACGACACCGTGGCCGCGTGGGGACGGCTCGATGTCGTCGTCGCGAACGCGGGCGTGAACGGCGTGTGGGCGCCGATCGACGAGCTCGCGCCCGAGGAGTTCGAGTCCACGCTGCGCATCAACCTCCTCGGCACGTTCCTCACCATCAAGTACGCCGTGCCGCACCTCAAGCGCGCCGGCGGCGGCTCCGTCATCGTCACCGCGTCGATCAACGGCACGCGCGTCTTCAGCAACACCGGCGCGACGGCGTACTCGACATCGAAGGCCGGTCAGGTCGCTCTCGGGAAGATGCTCGCGCTCGAGCTGGCGAAGCACCGCATCCGCGTGAACGTCGTCTGCCCGGGCGGGATCACCACCGAGATCGAGGAGAGCACCGAGAAGCGCGACCTCGAATCGGCGCAGGAGCCGGTGGAGTTCCCGGCCGGGGAGATCCCGCTCACCGACGGTCGAAAGGGGTCGTCGGAGGACGTCGCGGAGCTCATGCTCTTCCTCGCGTCCGACGCGTCGCGACACATCACCGGCACCGAGGTGTTCATCGACGGGGCGCAGTCGCTGCTGCGCGGTTGAGCGGTGAGCCGCGACGTCTCCCGGGCCGTGTGCCCGTGGAACGTGCGCGGACGTTCGGTGGTTGAGTGGGTCTTGTGGCCTCCGGCCGGTCGATGAACGATACGGCCTCCCCACCGCCTCCCCCGTCATGTCCCGCCTCTCGCTCGGCCTGCTGGCCGGCCTCGTCTACGGGGCGCTCTCCGCCGCCTCGATGGTCCGCCTCCAGTTCCCCGACAAGCGGGCGGCCCTGCTCGGCGCGTTCCTCAACCGCCTCGCCATCGGCGTCGTCATCGGCGCCGTCGTCGGGGCGCCGCAGGTCGATGCACTGCGCCTCCCAGCCTGGGGAATCGGCCTCGCCGTCGGCGTGCTGCTGAGCGCGGCCGACGCGGTGATCACCAAGGCGTACGCGCCCATCCTCGTCCTCGGGGCGGTCGGGGGGGCGGCCATCGGCTGGCTGGTCGGCCGGCTTGGCCGCTGAGGACTCGTGCGACGCAAACTGCGGCGCGCGGCCGTGTCAGGCCGCGCCGGCGAACGACGCCCGCATCGCGCCGAGCAGGCGCTCGGGCGTGAACGGCTTCGCGAGCACGGGACCGAGATCGACCCCAGGCAGTCGCTGGCCGAAGCGCTCGACGACACTCTCGCACGCGCCGACGTGGCCCTCTACGCGGACCAGGCGATCGGCGCGACGTACATGACGCCCACGGCGGCGGCGTCCGCGGCGGTGGCGTCCGCGGCGCGTGCCGTGCGCCGGACGACTCGGCAGGTCGCCGATTGAGCGGCGGACCGTCAGCCAGACGCGCGGGCGTGGGCGAGCCGCCATGCCAAGCGTGCTAGGGACCTAGGAGGGGCTGTGACATACTGTGCCAGAGCCGGCCGCGTGGACGTACATCCAGGAGCTCGCGACGTGCATGCACGTGAAGAACGCGCCGAGCCCCGGCCGGCGAGATCCCGCTCACCGATGGCCGGAAGGGCTCCGCCGACGACGTCGCGGAGCTCATGCTGTTCCTCGCCGGCGACGCGTCGCGCCACGTCACCGGCACGGAAGTCTTCATCGACGGAGCGCAGTCGGTCCTCATCGCGTGAGTGCCTAACGACATGGATACCCGCCGCATCGGCTCGCTCGACGTCTCGATCGTCGGCGTCGGCTGCAACAACTTCGGCAACAAGGTCGACGAGGCGGGCACGCGCGCCGTCGTCGACGCCGCGCTCGACGCCGGCGTGACGTTCTTCGACACCGCGGACATCTACGCGAAGGGCGACAGCGAGACGTTCCTCGGCCGCGCGCTCCGCGGCCGTCGGGACCGCGCCGTGATCGCCACGAAGTTCGGCCACAAGAGCGCCGGCCCCCTCGCCGGCGGCCGCCCCGAGACCGTCCGCCGCGCCGCCGTGGCCAGCCTCCGCCGGCTCGGCGTCCTGCGCATCGACCTCTATCAGATGCACCAGCCCGACCCGTCGGTGCCGATCGACGAGACGCTCGGCGCGCTGCGCGAGCTCGTCGACGCCGGCGCCGTGCGCGAGATCGGCTGCTCCAACTTCTCGGCCGAGCAGCTCCGCGACGCCGAGCGCGCGGCGGCGCAGGCTGGAGTGCGCTTCGTGAGCGTGCAGAACGAGTACAGCCTGTTCCACCGCGAGCCCGAGCAGGAGGTGCTCGACGCCTGCGCCGAGCTCGGCGTGGCGTTCCTGCCGTACTATCCGCTCGCGAACGGCCTGCTGACGGGCAAGTACCGCCGCGGGCGCGACGTGCCGCAGGGCACGCGGCTGAGCGGCGGCCGCTACGCCGACCTGCTGAGCCCCCACAACCTCGACGTCGTCGAGCGGCTGATCGCGTTCGCCGAGTCGCGCGGCCACTCGCTCCTCGAGCTCGCGGTGTCGTGGCTGCTCACGCACCCGACCGTCGCATCCGTGATCGCCGGCGCCACGCGTCCCGAGCAGGTGCGCGCGAACGCGGCCGCCGCCGGCTGGCGGCTCAGCGACGACGAGCGGCGCGAGATCGAGGCCATCGTTTCATCGGCCTGACGGGCGCGATCTCGACGGTGTGTTACGTCCGCCACACATCGTCGTCCCTGCTGCGGAACGACGACAGTCGATTCGGACGGCGGACGGACCCGTAGGGGCGCATAGCACCCAACGGTTCGTCCGCCGCGTCATTCGACCCGGCGGCCGTCGATCGGGTATTGCGTTTTGGGTCGCGTTGCGACGTGTTTCCTGTGTCGCACGAGACCACGCGGCAGCCTCCCTCCCGCTGCCGTCCCGAACGTCCACGCACTTCTCTCCTTCCGCCGTGTCCGCGCCCGCGTCTTCCGTGCTGCCGCCGGTCACCCTGGCGGCGTGTGACGACGATCTCGCCGAACCGCCGAAGCGCGACGGCCGGCGCACGCACATCGTGGATCGGGCGCTCGATTACGTCGCGCTCGCCGACGAGGGCCTCTCGGCCGCGCGCATCGCGCGCAAGCGTCGGAAGAGCCAGGGGTACGTGAGCATCGCGCTGCGCCTCGGCCGCGCCATCGCCGGCATGGAGCCGAGCGAGATCGCCGCCCTCCGGTCGCCGCGCATCACGTGGAAGCTCGCGCAACGCATCGTGCGCGAGGATGCCGACGTCGTCGGCATCCGGCATCAGCTCCGCACCGCGCTCGGCGGGTTCTCGAGCCACAATCTGGACGGCCGGAAGAACCGGAAGGGCCGGCGCGACGGCACGGGCCGCGTCGCGCACGCGACGGGCGCCGGGCGCGCGATCGGCGTCGCCTGGGGGTGGGACGCGGCGTGGTTCGCGCGCGACCCGATCGGCTTCGCGGAGGCGCACCTGCGCTATCTCGCCGGGGTGCAGCGGAGCGTGCAGCAGCGCGCCGCGCGCTCGGCCGCTGCGCGCGACGCCGAGCGCGTACCCGTCGGCCAGGGGATCCGGTCGCTGCAGCGGTCGCTCGCCGCGTCGCAGCTGAAGCCGACCGTCTCGGTCACTGGGCCGTCCGAGCAGCACGCGCTCGCGGTGCTCGCGATCCTGGAGCGGAAGCTGGCCGAGGCGAGCCGCGAGGCGGCGACCCTGCTCGCGGCGCGACAGGAGAGCGCCTCGCCCGCGGTGGGCTCGGTCGCGGTGGCCGGCGCGTCGTCCCGTGTCGGGCGGCTCACCGTGTCGCGGCCGCGCCTGACGGTGAGCGCGTCGGCCAGCGCGCCCGTGGCTGCATCGTTCGCATCGCTCGCGTCGCTCGCCGACGACTCGGTCGCGGACGCGCTCGAGGCGGACCTGCGCGACTGACCGATCTCTGGATCGCGAATCGGTCTGGCTGCTCCGTCGGGAGGTTCGCGCCATGTCGGACGCCGGAATTCTGATTCGTCCAGCGACGGACGGGGACTGGCCGGCGATCTGGTCGATCTTCCACGCGGTCGTGTCGCGCGGCGACACGTACACCTACGCGCCCGACAGCTCGGAGGCGGACGCGCGTCGGCTGTGGATGGGCCCCGGCGTGTCGACGTTCGTCGCGGTGGACGGCGCCGACGTGGTCGGCACCTACGTCCTGAAGCCGAACCAGCCCGGCCTTGGCGCCCACGTAGCGAACGCCGGCTACATGGTGCGGCCGGGCGCGTTCGGCCGCGGGATCGGCTGGGCGATGGGCGTGCACTCGCTCGACGCGGCGCGATCGGCGGGCTTCCGCGCGATGCAGTTCAACGCCGTCGTGAGCACGAACGACCGCGCCGTCGCGCTCTGGCGCCGGCTCGGCTTCGTCGTGGTGGGCACCATTCCGGCGGGCTTCCGGCACGCGGTGCACGGATACGTGGACCTGTACGTGATGCACCGGTTTCTCTGAGCGCGCTCCGTCGGAACGCACCAGGTGCCGCTCGCTTTACCGGGTAAGCAGCACCGACCGGTTGGCGAGCCACGCAAGTGCCGGTGGCACAAGGCGATGCATCGTCGCGGCGCGGTCCGCGGCGCGTGTAACGCCTCCCACCCCTCGAGGCGCCCGGCGCCCTCGTGCCGTCGCGGTGCCGGCGGTTTTTCTTGCCGCGCACGAGGGCGCGCCAGCGACGCGCGGCCCAGGAGTGAATCACAGCGCGCACCGCGGCGTCCGGCCGTCAGACGCTCGTGGGCTGTCCAACGTTGGATGGCGGCGCCGGGCTCGCACGTGCGGTCGCAGTCGTGGGCCGCTCTCCGGCCAGGACGAAACACGCAGCAATGACTCGCCACGTCGGCGAGCGCTTCGTGGTGAGTCCTTCCCCCCAATCCGAGTGCGAGCCACCGCGCGCACGCCGTACGCTGGCGGACAGGCGCTGGCGGACACGCGCGGACGCCGCTGGCCCACGCGCCATGGACCCACGGCGATGCGCCATGGGGGGGGTCGCCCGGGCCAGCCGCTTCGCTTCGGCGCCCCGCACTTCCGCCACGCGACCGGTCACGATGGCGTCCGGACGGTGCCGCGGTGCGCGAGGCACCGGCGCGCCACCATTGAGCCTGGACCGTCCGGACCCGTCCGGACCGTCCCGAGATCGCGCTGGACGGCCGACCGAGCGCTGCGGGCCAGGCGCTCGACACCTTGCAAGCGGTCGTGGGCGGGCCCGACGTGGACCACCCGGCGACGCCGACCACCGGTCCTGGGACTGCATGCCCCTGGCAGTCGATCGCGCTCGTCCAACGTTGGACAACCGGCCCGGCGGACGATGAACGGGGGACCGGATTGCCTTCCTGCCGCGCCGCAGCATCATCGTGCGATCAATCCGGCGGTGCGACGCTCGAGCCGGTACCGTCCAACGTTGGACACCGTCACGGGACGCAGCGCCGGCGCATGCCGCCGCCGAGTGACGGTGCGATCCGGAGCGAGGGCGACCGCGCGGTACGGGTCGTTGCTGTGTGACGTTCGTGAGACGGTGTGTGGCATGCTTCGGAGCGGCCGGGCCAGATCGACGCGCGACGCCGAGACGGGCTTCCGAGCCGAGCGGAGGTTTCCGGCCGCGGCGACGCTTGGCAGCGCGTTCTGCACCTTTTTAGTTTCGAACTTCAGCGGCGTCGATCCCACCACGACCCGCAACACCGCCGACGACTCGGCCCCGTAATGTCGCAGATCAGAATATTGGCCGTCGCCGCCGGCCGCGGCGGTACCGGTAAGACCACCCTCGCGTTCGCCGTCGCCGACGCCCTCCGCCGACTCGACCCCGCCGCCGACGTCGCCCTCGTCGACCTCGACCCCCAGGCCGGCCTCACCGGCTACGCGAAGCTCCCGCCCGCCGCCGACCCGCTCAACGACCCACCCGTCGACACCCACGGCCTGCCGTTCTACCGCGGCGGCCGGACGCTCGCCCACGCCACCGACCAGCAGCTCGCCCGCCACCTGGAGCGCGCGCTCGACGGCCGGGACGACCGCGTCCTCGTCCTCGACATGGCCCCGGCGCTCACCGACGCCGCGCACCGCGTCGTCTTCGCCCGCCCGGACGTCATGCTCCTCGGCGCCATCAAGACCGACCCGGGCTCGTTCCAGTCGCTCAACGAGCTCGTCGCGTACGTGTCGCGCCGCGGGCTGCCGTACGTCCTCGTCCCGACGATCCACCGCAGCGTCCTCCTGAACAACACCATGCTCCTCACCATGCGCCAGCAGCACGAGGGGCACGTCTCCGACGTCGTCGTGCCGCTCGATGGGAAGGCGGCCGAGTGCGTGGTCGCCGGACAGCCGGTGACGATGTATGCCAAGCGGTCGAAGGCCGCGAAAGCGATCTTCGCGCTCGTCGAGGAGCTGTTCGGGAGCGCCGTTCCCGCCACCGCAGAGCGCTGACCATGGCCCTCCGACCGAACAAGGGCACCGCGCCGGCGACCGGGAAGGTGAAGCCGAGCCGAGCCGAGCTGCTGATGTCCGCGACCCAGGCGCTCGCGACGGAGCAGCTGCCCGACCCGCACACCATGGACGCGATCGAAGGCCCGGCGGCCGAGGACCCGACGGAGGCCGCTCCGGCGGCGGGCGCTCCGAGCCGGAGCCCGGCCGGCGAGACGACCACCGTGGAAGCGAATGTGGCGCCCGCAGCCGCCGATGTCGCCGGCAGCGAGCCGCCCGCGCCGAAGCGTGCCCGCGCACCGCGCGCCTCCGCGGACGAGGCGCCCGCCGCCCCCCCCACCTCGTCCGCGGCCTCTGCGGCCGCCGAGGCATCGCGCCTCGAGGTGCGCGAGATGCCGCTCGATGCGATCCACCCTTCGCCGTTCCAGCCAAAGGGCCGTCCGTCCGCCGCCGCCGTCACGAGCGTCCGCGAGGCGGTCGCGCGGGCCGGATCCCTCGACGCGCTCGTGAGTCCCGATGGCGCACCGCTCTTCATGCGCCTCACGGCCGAGGCGGCCCGGTTGGCCGAGCTCGCCTACGACGTGGCGGAGCACGGGCTCCGAGTGCCCGTCGAGGTCCGGCCGCTCGGTGACGGCAGGCTCGAGTGTCTGTCGGGACACCGGCGGCTCGCTGCCGCCCGGCTGGCGGGCCTGGACACCGTACCGGGCATCGATCGCGGACCGATGTCGAACGCGGCCGCGGCGGCCACGGTGCTGCGGGGGAACCTCCACCGCGAGAACTTCACGACCTGGCAGGAGGCGGCCCTCGTCACCGAGGTCCAGGAGCGGCGCCGGGCCGACGGGTACCGCGACAACGTGCGGACGCTCGGCGCGGTCATGGGCTGGAGCCACGGCAAGGTGAACATGCTGCTCCGCATCCGACGGTCGCTCTCTCCCGAGCTGCTGGCGCGCGCCGGGGGTGGCGACCCCGCGCCGGTGGAGGAGCGGCTCGCCCGGGCGGCCTACCGCGACCTGGAGCGGCTCGCGAGCGAGGCCGACGACGCGCGGCGCCTGACCGCGCTACGGCGCCTGCTCGGCCTCGACGACGCGCCGGCCGGCGCCGTGCACGACCGCCCGGTCTGCGTGCTGCGCCCGCGGCGCGGCGGCGGCTTCCTCATCGAGGTGAACGCTCCGGTCGAAACGCTGGCCGCCGGCGACGCCGAGCTGCTCCGGACCCACCTGGAGACGCAGCTCACCCGCGTCAACGCCAGGCTAGGGGCACTCGGGCGTCACTAACGGGCCAGCAGAGGCCACACGGGGCCGTCAGGCCGCTGGGGTCGAGAGAACGACGCGGATCTCCGTCGGCCCGCCATCGTGGGCGCCGAGTACCGTCGTCAGCCGGGGGAGCGCACGGTGGAGGGCACGCGCCGCGATGTCGTTCGTGACCGCGAGCACGAGCGTGCCCTCGTCGCCGCCCACGGCGACGGCGTCCTCCACCCCGAAGTAGTCGAGCATCGAGAGCTGCGGCCGCACCACGGCCAGCACACGCTGCCACCTCGCGTCCGCGTCGGGATCGGCCGCCGGACGCGCGACTGGTGTGGGCGCGGGAGCCGGCGCGGGCCCGCTCACCGATACGGCCCGCTCACGCGCGGAGGGCCCCGCGGACGGGGCGGCCGGGCGGGCATCCGTCTGCCCGTCGAGCCGGGCGAGCGCGGTGCGGCGCCATTCATGGAACGCGACCTCGCCGGCGAAGCTGGTGTCGTGCTCGACGTGGTGGATGATCCACCCCGCCCACGACTTCGACACGGCGCCGGGGTCCGTCGCGCGCAGGTGACAGGCGCGCAGCAGCACCTCCGCCACCTGCCCCGGCTTCTCGGCGATCAGCGCGCGGGCCCGTGGCGCGGTGACGCCGAACGCGCGGAGCAGGGCGTACTGCACGCGGACGTCGGGCGGGTCGGTGAGACCGATGCCGCGTAGCAGGCCGCTGAGCTGGAGCAGCGGCCCCGGGGTCAGCTCGAGCGTCATCGGGCCGCGGCGGGGCGCGCCGCGCCACGCGTGGTCGGCGAGGACGCCGGCCTCGACGAGCTCCGCGGCGGCCTCGCTCAGCATCTGCCGCACGCGGGTCGGCTTCTTCCCGTCGAGCGTGAGCATGCACGCGGTGCGCAGGTCGTGCTCGGGGAGCGCCCACGGGATGCGCACGTGCCGGGCGGCGTGCGCGGCGCAGAGCTGGTAGAGCCGCCGCGCGGTGATGCTCTTCAGGTCCGCATGCCGCTCGACGTCGATCCAGCCGGCCCATCCCGAGATCGCCTGACCGACCCAGAACGGGTTCAGTCGCAGCTCGTGAATCCAGAGCGTGCGCTCGACGCGCTCCCCGCTGCCGTCGGTGACGTCGTCGATCGGCGCGTCGCCGCGCGACTCCACGGTGCGCTCCTCGGTGCGGTACTCCAGCAGCCAGCGGGTCTCCTCCACCTCGTGGCGGCGGACGGTGCTCGCCGTCGGCGCGGCGGGGGTGGCGCTCCCGTCCTGCGCGAGCAGCCGCGCCGCCGCCTCGGCGCGGTCGACGAGCACGCGGCTCTCGATCCGGACGTGGGAAAGTCGGCGGAGCGCGTCGCGGATGCGGCGCACGAGCGGTCCCGTGGCGCCGAGTCCGAGCGCGCGGCAGATCATCTGGAAGCTCGGCTGCCGGAACGTGCCGGTGGCGAGATCGTGGACGTCGCGCTCCTCGTCCAGCAGCCGGAACAGCGCGAGCAGCACGTCGGCGTCGCGCCCGAACGGGAGGCCGAGCTCGGGGTCGCCCGTCACGCGGACGCGGTATCGCGTCCGATCCGCCCCGATCAGCTCGTACTCCAGCCGCCACATCCCTTCCGGCAGCCGCCCGTTCTCGCGCGGCGGCTGCTTCTGCACCGGGAGCACGAACGGGATGTCCAACAGCTGGAGCGCGATCGGGCTCGGTAGCGTCGACACGCCCTGCTGCGCGAGCAGGAGCCGGTCGTCGGACCGCCGAACCAGAGAAGATGACTGCGCCATGCCCCCGAGCGGCGAGGTACGTCGGATCTGCGGACACGCGAACGTAGGGGCGGTGCCGGGGCACTACAAGCGGGGCCCTCTCCTGGCCTCCGCCGCAGGATACCGGTGTCCTCGACGGCCACGAAGCCGATGCAACGGGTGGGAGATGGTTCTGAGAGAGAATCACACGACCACCAACCCATCACCCTACCAAGGCGGGCGCCGGTGCCGCCCGCGCGTCCATCGGTCCAACCCGTTGTCGCACGGGAAGATCCGGCGCTTCTCCACACCGCGGGAGCGTCTCCAGGGAGCGCCCCCGCACACGACCGCCTACACGCCGTGCACATGCGCCGACGCGCCCCGCGCGCACGCAGGGGGCGTCGTCCGGACACCGAAGCCGTCGCCCCACCGAGGGAGCGCCAACACACATGGTGCGGTCCGCCCAAGCCAGCGGTATCGCCGTGTCGAGGCCCCGGATGTGCCCTGAGTGCAGTCGTCGAGGACACCGGTGCCGGCACCGCGGTCGATCCCAGTCTCCTCGCGGCGCCCCCGGTCCAGCGCCGGTCGAAGTCGTGCAACTCCCTGTGAATGCGATGGATACACGCTTCGGTCGACGTCGGGTCGGGGAATCGTCCTTGCCGGGCCCTGTCGGGCGGCGTTAGGTTCGCCGCGTGTGTGCTGGCGCTCCCTCGCCGTCTTTTCGGCTCCGTGATCGTGGTCGCCGCGTGCTCTGTCCGGCGAGCGGCGGAGCCGTGTGCGGTGGTGCTCCCTCTCCTGGGTCGCGAGGTCTGAGGTGAGCGCGGAGCGCGCCCGTCCCGCGCTGCGGGCGATCCGACGGGAGCCGTTGCTCCTCGACGATCGACTGGTGGCGGCGCGCCTCGACGGGCCGCTCCCCGCGGAGACGGCGCGGTGGGCGCGGGCGTGGCTGGTGTGCTGGTTCGCGGCCCTCGCGGCGGACGAACGATACGGCCGCGACGAGCCGTGGGAGATCGCGGTGCCACTCGACGCGGTCGCGCTGCCGAAGGGCGCCGGCGACGCAGCGCGCCAGCGTCTCGTCCTGCAGGCGCTCGTCGACGCCGGGGTGGCGTCGGTGCACGAGGAGACGCGCGGCCGCCGGAGCGTTCGCGTGGCTCGCCTCGCGGCCGAGGTGTTCGCCGAGCACCCGGCGGCGCTCGGCGTGGCGTGGGAGACGGTCGTCGCGCGGTGTGGCGCGGAGCCGGCCGCGCTGCTCGTCATGCGCACGCTCGCGGAGCTGATCGTGCCGCTCGACGGCATCGCCGCGGTGCCGCGGCGCGACCTGGTGTCGCGCACCGGCTATCAGCAGAAGCAGGTGCGGATAGCGCTCCGCCGGCTCGTCGCCGCGGACCTGCTGACGGCCGACGGCGACGTGGGAACGACGGCGCGCTACCGGCTCACGCCGCGCGCGCTGGGGCGGCAGTGGGTCGGCGAGACGTTGCCCGAGCCGGCACCCGAGCCGGTGCGTGTACCGACAGACGCGCGGCATGCGAGCGACATCACCACGCCGCCCGCCGCCCGATCGACGGACGACGGGGTGCAGGTCGTGATCGGCGGGGCGACGCTCACGGTCGCGCCGGGGGCGTCGTTCGAGATCGGCGCCGGCGTCGCGGCCCGGCTCGAGGTGGGTCCGGACGGTCGACCCCGGCTCGTCGTCGGGCCCTGAACCGAGCACGGCAGGGGGGAAGACGCAGCAGCGGTTTTGCTTGACGGTCGACTCGTTCGAACCCCATCTTCGCGCTGCCTCGCCGCCGTCGCGGCGTCCCCCCCGCCGTGGCGTGCTGCCGCGGCCGCCCCCGCAAGATGCCGCTCCTGAGCGTTTTCCCCCCGCGCCGCCGTCTGGTGTGCGCGATCGCCACGCTGCTCTCGGGCGCGTGTGCTTCCGGCGCCGGCTCGCCGCCCGCCGGACCCCCGGTGCCGACGCGCGCGCCGGTCATCGACCCCGCCACCGGCGCCGTCGCGGTGGACTCGTCCGCGGGACGCGCGGGCGCGCGCACGATCGGCGTTCCGCCGTTCGCGCTCACCGACTCGTCGCCTGGCGGAACGCTGTCGCCGCTCGCGTTCGCGCTCGCCGATCTCCTGACGACGGATCTCGCGCGCAGCCGGCGCGTGACGGTGGTGGAGCGGGCGCGGCTCGGCGACGTGCTGCGCGAGCTCGATCTCGTCTCGGCCGGCCGGGTCGACTCGTCGTCGGCGCCGCGGGTCGGGCGGCTGATCCAGGCGCGGCGGCTGGTCATGGGACGCCTCACGGCGCTGCCGGCGGGACGCGACCTGCGGCTCGGCGTGCAGCTCGCGGACGTCGCGCAGGGGACGCTCGCCGACGCGGTGGACGCGACGGCGCAGCTCACGGACGTGCTGGAGGCGGAGAAGGCGCTCGCGCTCCGACTGTTCGACGCGCTCGGCATCACGCTGGCGCCGGACGAGCGCGCGGCGGTGGAATCGCGTCCGACGGCGAACCTGACCGCGCTGCTCTCCTATGGACGCGGCGTGCGGCTGCAGTACCTCGGCGACCTGCGCGGCGCGGAGTCGGAGTTCCGGCGCGCGGCGCGCGAGGCGCCCGGGTTCACGGACGCACGCGTGCGCGCGGGCGAGGTGCGCCGCGTCTCGGAGTCGGGAGTCGCGAGCCCGGTGCTCGTGCCGGGGATCCGCGCGGTCGACGCGGCGATCGGGGTGACGATCGACCGACTGAACCGCCCGCTCGACTTCATCACCACGGCGACCACGGGCGCGACGTCGCGCACCACGGACCCGACGTTCGCCACGTCAACCGCGACGGTGGTGATCACGGTGAACCGCCCATGAGCGCGCGCCGCTTCTCGTTCGGCACCGTCGCGCTGCTCGGCGCGGCCGCCTCGTCTGCCCGGGCGCAGGACCGGCTCGTGGGGCTCCGCGCGTTCGGCGCCGGGGTCACCGCGGAGGCGATGACGTTCGGCGGGGGCGGGCTGTTCCAGGGCGCGTTCGGGGGTGAGGACTCGCTGCGCGTGCGCCGCGCCTACCAGCTCACGGTGCCGGTCACGCTCGCCGTGCCGCTCGGCAGCGCGTGGACGGTGGATGTGACGTCGGTGTACGCGTACGGCACGGTGACGTTCGACCCGGCCGACCCGCGCAAGCCGGGCAGCCGCACGGCGACGCTCGCCGGGACGAGCGACGTGCGCCTGCGCGCGACCGGCCGCGTGGCGGGTGACGCGCTCATCGTCACGTTAGGCGCGAACGCGCCGACCGGCCGCGCGAAGCTCGACGCCGAGCAGCTCACGGCGGTGCGCGTGCTCGCCGCGCCGGCGCTCGGCCTCAGCGCGCCGCCGGTCGGCGCGGGGGCGAGCGGCACGGTGGGCGTGCTCTCCGCGCGGCGCGCCGGCCGCTGGGCGATCGCCGGCGGCCTGTCGTACGAGCTGCACGACAGCTATCAGCCGATCCGCTCGCTCGCCGTCGGCGCGGAGGGGGCGGACTTCCGGCCGGGCGGCGTGACGCGCGTCTCGATCGGCGCCGACGGTCTCGTCGGGCGCGAGCGGCTCAGCCTCAGCGTGGCGGGCGACTTCTTCGGGTCCGACCGGCTGCGCGCGGGCGTCGTCGCGCCGACGTCCGGGCAGCCCGTGCCGACCACCCCGTCGGCGGCGCGCGTGCGCCTCGGCCCCGTGATCAGCGCGGACGCGCAGCTGCACCTCGCGGCGCCGCGCGTGCGCGAGGCGGTGCTGTGGGTGTCGAGCCGGTGGCGCTCGAGCTTCGCGCGCGACGGCGTGTCGGTGAGCGGCTCGAGCGGCGAGTACCTCGACGGCGGTGTGCGCACGTCGATCCCGGTGACGGCGCGCACCGACGTGCTGCTCGCGGTCGACGGCCGCTACCAGAGCGGTCTCGGGTTCGACGACGCGCTGCTCACGGCGTCGACGACGGGCGCGGGGCTCACGGCCGGCGTCGCGCGCCGCATCGGCGGCGTGACGGTGCAACCGTTCGCGCGCGTGCAGACCGGGCACGTGCGCTCCGCGGCAGCGGACCGCCCGGGCGGCTCGGCCACGGTGGCCGGCGGCTCGCTCGGCCTCACGATCCTCTCCCGCTTCTGATGCGCGTGCCTAACGCTTTCACCGTGCGGACCGCGCTCGCCGCGCTGTCGGCCGTCCTCGCCGTCGGCTGCGGGCGGCTGGACGACGCGCTGAGCCCCGGGCGCCGGGATCCCGACGCGCAGACACCGGCGCGGATCGGGCTCACCGCGCAGCTGCCGTCGTTCGCGCGCGGGAGCGCGGCGGTGGTGCGGCTGCGCGTGCAGGCGACCTATCGGCGCGCCGACGGCACGAGCGTGACGTTAGGCGGGCCGCAGACGCTCTCGCTCGGCGACGTCGCGACGCAGCAGGTGCCGCTCTCGATCGACCTCGCGCCGTGCCTCGCCGACCCGCAGCGCGAGAGCGCCGGGTCGGCGTGCGTCGTGACGCTGAACCTCACGCTGCTCGCCGACGACCGCGAAGTCGACGCGCAGACGGTGGGGCCGCTCCGCCTGCAGGCGGGGGCGACGTCGACGGTGCCCGATCCGGTGCAGCTGTTCGAGGTCGCCACCGTGACGGTGACGCCGGCCGACGGCGCGGCGCCGCCGGCGGGGACGCGGCTGCGGTTGGAGCTCGGGAACACACTCGCGCTGAACGCAGCGATCGTGTCGACGACGGGGCAGACGGTGACGGGTCGCACGGTCACTTGGCAGAGCGACGCGCCTTCCGTGGCGCGCGTCGACCCGGCGACGGGCATGGTGACGGCGCTGACGGCGGGGCGCGCGCGCGTCACGGCGTCGTTCGGCGCGGCGAGCGGCGGGCTCGATCTCGCGGTCGCGCCGCGGCCGTCGCCGTTCGCGGTGACGGTGGGCGGTGGGCACGGCTCGGGAACGGTGCGCTCGTCGCCGGCGGGGATCGACTGCCGCGTGCTGAACGGACAGGCGCAGCCGGCGCCGAGCGGACAGGAAGGGCAGGGCGGATGCGCGTTCACGTTCCCGGGCGACGCGCAGGTGACGCTCACCGCGACGCCGGACGCCGGGACGACGCAGTTCGCCGGCTGGGGCGACGCGTGTGCCTCGGTGGGCGCCGCGACGACGTGCGTGCTCGACGCGTCGACGCCGCGCGCCGTGTCGGTGCAGTTCGCGGCGGTGCGCAAGCTCGCCGTCGGCGTGCGCGGCACCGGGGCGGGCATCGTGAAGAGCGCGCCGTTAGGCATCGAGTGCAAGACGGGCGACGCGTGCGGCGCGTCGTACGTGGAAGGCACGAAGATCCGGCTCACGGCGGTCGCCACCGCGCCCGACGCGTTCGTCGGATGGACGGGGGTGTGCGAGGGGACGTCGGAGCCGATCTGCGACGTGGGGCTCGACGTCGACGCGGTCGTCGGCGCGGACTTCTCGGCGCCGCTCGGCGTGTCGATCCTGCTCACGGGCAACGGGGGCGGCACGATCGCGCTCGCGACGCCGGGCAGCTCGACGCCCGTCGCGACGTGCACGCTCGCGCGCGGCGTGCCGCCGGCCGGCGCGTGCGGCGCCACGGTGCCGTTCGGCACGATCGTGACGCTCACCGCGACGGCGAACCCGACGAGCATCTTCGCGGGCTGGACGGGGCTGTGCAGCGGAACGGGCGCGTGCCGCGTGAACGTGAACCAGATCAGCGCCGTCGGCGCGGTGTTCACGCAGCGCGTGGTGACGCTGACGCTGAACCTGCAGCGCGCGGCGACGGGCGGCGCGGGGACCGTGACCGCGAACGGCGCCCCCGCGTGCGCGCTGACCGGCCCGGTGAGCCCGACGAGCCCCGACGTCACGACGTGCACCATCTCGGTGCCGGCGGGCGACGACGTGGCGCTCACCGCGACGCCGGCGGCGGGCAGCGACTTCATCGCGTGGAACGGCTGCACCGCCACCGGCCCGACGTGCACGATCGCCCCGCTCGCCGACGCGGTGGTGACGGCGTCGTTCGCCCCGACGCCGCTCGGCGTGACGATCCGCGCCGCGCTCGGCACGACGGGAGCGGGAACGGTGACGTCGCGCCCCGCGGGCATCGTGTGCGGCATCGGCATCGCCGGGAGCTCGTGCTCGGGCTCCTTCCCGTCGGGCACGACCGTCGTGCTGACGGCGACGCCCAGCGCGGGGAGCACGTTCGGCGGATGGGGCGGCGCGTGCGCCGGCACCACCGGCCAGAACTGCACGGTGACGTTGACCGCGGGGACGTCGGTGTCGGTGCAGTTCACGCTGCCGACGGTGCCGACGTTCGCGCTGTCGGTGAGCACCGGCGGGACGGGAGACGGCACGGTGACGAGCCCGGTCGGCATCTCGTGCCCCGGCACGTGCTCGACGACCCTCGGCGCCGGCACGGTCGTGACGCTCACCGCGGCGGCGAGCCAGGGGAGCACGTTCGGCGGGTGGGGCGGCGCGTGCAGCGGCACGGCGCCCACGTGCGCGGTGACGATGGACGCGGTGAAGAGCGTGACGGCGAGCTTCAGCCGCATCGTGACGACGTTCCCGCTCGGCGTCACGATCGCGGGCACGGGCACCGGCGCGGTGTCGTCGTCGCCGGGCAGCATCGACTGCCCCGGCTCGTGCACGTCGAGCTACGCGCCGGGCACGGTCGTGACGCTGACGGCGCTCCCGGGCGGGCAGAACGTGACCTTCGGCGGGTGGGACGGCGCGTGCGTGGGGAGCGGCACGTCGCCGACGTGCACGATCACGATGGACGGGCCGAAGAGCGTCACCGCGCTGTTCAGCATCGTGGTGCAGCCGCTCACGCTCGACGTGAGCTTCGCCGGCACCGGCTCGGGCGCGGTCGGCTCGTCGCCGAGCGGCATCGACTGCCCGGGGGCGTGCACCGCCAGCTTCGCGCCCGCCACGAGCGTGACGCTCACGGCAACCCCCGGGAGCGGCAGCACGTTCACCGGCTGGTCGGGCGCGTGCTCGGGCACCGGTGCATGCGTCGTCACCATGGACGCCGCGAAGAGCGTCACGGCGACGTTCACGAGCACCGGCGGCGGGAACGTCGGGCTGTCGTTGAACGTGTTCGGCGCTGGCGTGACGGTGACGGGCCCGAATGGCATCAACTGCCCGGGGGCGTGCGGTGCGAGCTTCCCGATCGGCACGCAGGTCACGCTGACGGTGACCGGGCCGGCGGGGGCGACGTTCGCCGGTTGGGGCGGCGCGTGCGCGTCGAGCGGAACGGCTCCGACGTGCACGCTGTCGATGGGCGCCCCGCAGAGCGTGACGGCGACGTTCACCACGACGCTCACGCTGACGATGGTCGGCGTCCAGGGGAGCGGCACGGTGACGTCGTCGCCGGCGGGGATCAACTGCGCGGCGGGCGGCGGCGCGTGCCCGCCGGCGGACTATCCCGTGGGGACGGTCGTGACGCTCACCGCGGTGCCGGGGCCGACGACCACCTCGTTCAACTGGTCGGGCGCGTGCACGGGGAGCGCGCTGACGTGCACCGTGACGATGAGCCAGGCGACCTCGGTCACCGCGCAGTTCCGGAAGCGGTGACCGAGACGAGGCGCCGGACGCTCAGGGCGTCTGGCGCTTCTGGCCGTTCTCGAGCGAGGCGAGGAGGACCTTCGCGCGCTCGAAGTCCGGGTAGGTGTCGATCGCCTGCTTGTACAGCGCGATGGCGCCCTGGACGTTGCCGCGGTCCTGCTGCTCGAGCGCGTTGCTCATCATCATCGCGGCGCGGAGCTGGTCGACCTTCGAGGTGACGCGCGCGACGTTGGACGCGATGCCGGCGTTCGATCCTGACGTGCCGGGGACGCGCACCGGGATCGCGGGCAGCTTGAGCCCCGCATTCACCTTCTCGCCGAGCTCCCCGACCATCGAGAGCATGCGCTCGGCCTTGCCGTCGATCGACTCGACGTACTCGACCTGCGACGTCTCGGTGTTCACGGAGCGGACGTCGATGCGCATGTTCTGCTTCGGGTCGATGACGAACGACCCCATGAGGAGATGGTGCGCGCCGAGGATCTTCCCGAGCCTGACCGCGGTCTCCTTGTCCACCCGGTCGCCGCTCCCCAGATTCTGCTCGGCCAGCAGCTGCTGGAGCCGGTCGCGCTCGACGACACGGACGCCGGGGTTCCGGGAGAGCTCGGTGATGAGCATCTCCGCCATGCCCTTGCTCAGCGGGGCGTAGTCCGCGTTCGACAACAGCGCGCCATTCGTGAAGTAGAGCACGGCCACGGTCGGGCGGGCGTCGCTCGCCCCGACATCCTTGACGACCGGCTGCTGGGCGCCTGCGGACGCGGCGAGGGTGAGCGTGGCCACGGACATGGCCGCGAGGCGCGCGTCGCGCACGGCGGTACGGAAGGACATGCGAAACCTCTCGAGGAAGGAAGCGGACGGCACCCACAACCTCGTGCCGCTCGCGCGATCGCGTCAATAGCGATCCCGCCGTACCGTACGCGAACGCCGCACGCATCCGATCCCGTCGTCCCGCTGCCGTCGTCCCCCGTCGAGCCGCCCCTCCGCACATGTCGAAGATCTGCTCCGTCTGCGGCGTCACGTACGCCGACGCGCTCGTGTTCTGCCCCGCCGACGGCACGACGCTGCGCTCCGCCGACCTGCGCGAGGACCTCGTCGGGAGCGTGATCGCGGACCGCTACCTCGTGACGGACGTCCTCGGCGAGGGGGGGATGGGGACGGTATACCTCGCGCGGCACGTGCGGCTGCCGCAGCAGGCGGCGATCAAGGTGCTGCGCAAGGAGATGCTGCAGGACGCGTCGGCGGTGGCGCGGTTCAACCGCGAGGCGGCGAACGCGAGCCGCATCGACCACGACCGTGTGGCGCGCGTCTACGACTTCGGCGAGACGGACAACGGCGTGGTGTACCTGGCCATGGAGTACGTGCCGGGGCAGACGCTGAAGAAGATCCTGACCGAGGGCGGCCCGATGGCGCCGGCCCGCGCCGCGGCCGTGACGCGGCAGATCGCCGAGGGGCTCGACGCGGCACACCGGATGGGGATCGTGCACCGCGACCTCAAGCCGGACAACGTGATGGTGATCGCCGACGGCGACACCGACGGCGACGGCACCGTCGAGGAGCGCGTGAAGGTCGTCGACTTCGGGATCGCGAAGGCGTTCGGCGAGTCCGGTGGGACGGCGTTGACGAAGACGGGCTTCGTGGTGGGCACGCCGGAGTTCATGAGCCCGGAGCAGCTGCTGGGCGGCTCGCTCGACGCGCGGAGCGACATCTACGCGCTGGCGCTGGTGGCGTACCAGTGTCTCACGGCGGAGCTGCCGTTCGCGACGAACACGCCGGACCACGGCATGGCGGCGCGGCTCGTGACGCCGCCGCGGCCGCTGACGGCGGTGCGCCCGTCGGTGCGGTGGCCGCGCCAGGTGCAGTCGGTGCTCGACCAGGCGCTGTCGCGCGACCCGGCGGACCGTCCGGCGAGCGCCGGCGCGTTCGCGCGCGCGTTGGGCGCGGCGATCGAGGCGTGGCAGGAGGAGGAAGCGGGCGGGCGCGCGCCGCGCCCGGGATGGGCGACGGAGGCGGTGCCGACGCCCACGGTGCCTAACGGCGCCGACGTCTCGGCGGCGACGCTCGCCGGCGTGGCGCCCGCCGTCGGCAGCTACGCGCCGCCGGCCGGGGCGTTAGGCACGTCGGCCGCGCCGGCGTACACGCCGCCCACGCCGACGCCCACGACGGCGAGCGACTCGAGGCGACGCGGGCTGATCGTCGGCGGCGTACTCGCCGTCGCGCTGCTGGGCGGCACCGCGGCGGGGGTGATGCTCATGCACAAGCCGGCCACCGCGGTGGTGGACTCGTCGGCGACGAAGTCCGACTCGGCCCCGGTCGTGAAGGCCGACTCGGCGCGGCACGACTCGACGCCGCCGAAGGTCGACGCCACGCCCGTGGCGGTCGTGAAGCACGACAGCGTCGCGCCGCGCCCCGACGCGCCGCGCCCCGATGCGGGCCAGCGGCCGCCGCGCGGCGCCGATCCCGCCCCGGTCCCCGAGCGCGCGCCGGTACGCAGCGCACAGAACTCCGCGGCGCGGCTGGCGATCGACAGCATCGCGCAGTCGTACGACCTCACGCAGGGGATCGGCGCGGACCAGGCGGAGCGCGCGGCGCGTCAGGCGGTGCCGGTGATTCGCGGTCTGATGACGAGCCTCACGACCGCCGACGACAGCACGTGGGCGAGCATCAAGCTCTCCGACGCGCTCGTGCTGACCGACGACATGCGCGGCGCGTGCGACGCGATCCGCCAGGCGAAGCGGCTCGCGCGCTCGCCGCAGCAGCGTCGGGCGATCTCGGTGCGCGAGGAGGGGCCGCTGCAGCAGCAGTGCGGCGGCTGAGCGCGCCGAGCGCTACTCGCCGGGGCCGGGGAGCAGCCGGCACGCCGCGGAGTCGGAGGCGGCGACACCGTTAGGCAGCACGCGGAACAGCTGCACGTCGCTCCCCCACGCGCGCGCGAGCCCGAGGCGCGCGCACGTCGCCGGCGTGGCGTCGTCGAGCACGGGGCGCCGCGCGCCGCCGCGCCGCCAGACGACCACGTACGCCGGCGCGTCGTCCGCCGCGGCGACCGCGTCGCGGAGCGGGACCGTGCGCCGGTGCGCGTACCAGCTCACAAGCGCGCCCGAGCGCGCGCCGACGACCGCGTCGCGCGGCGTGCTGTCGGCGACCCAGCGCAGCGCGCCGAGCACCGCGAACGTGAGCGGCGTGTGGCATGCCGGCGCGCCGAGCGGCTGGGCGCGGTCGCACGCCGCGGACGCGCGCACGGCGCGGGCGTCGGCGCGCGCGGCCGTGACGACGACGAGCGCCGCGGCCGCGGCAGCGGGAATCCACCGCCACCGTCCGAGGCGTGCACCGAGCGCCCACGCGCCGCCGACGAACGCCACCATGCCTAACGGAAGCGCCGGCACGAGGAAGCGCGGCAGCGCCCACGGCCACACCAGCAGCACCGCCGCGTAGCACGCGACGACGAGCGCCGCGGCGGCCCACCGGCGGAACAACGCCGCGAGCGCGGCGACGGCGAGCGCCAGGACGAGCAGCTGGACCGGGACGTGGCGCGTCCAGCCATTGACGCGTCGCGGAAACGCGAGCGCGTCAGGCAGCTGGCGCGCGTAGTCGGCAGCGTTGCGCGGCACGCGGGCGAGCACGCGCGCCGGCAACGACGGGGCCGCGACCGCCGCGACGCCGGCGGGTCGCGCGTAGCCGCGCTGCAGATCGGCCGCGTAGCTCGCCTGGCGCGCGGGGGCCGGCGCACTCAGCACCCACGCGACCCACAGCGTCGCGCACGCGCCGCCCACCGCGACGAGCCCGATCGCCGCGCGCCGGCGCCGCTCGACGAGCCAGAGCACGACGAGCGCGGCGACGACGGCGACGCCCGCGCTGCGCACGAGCATCGCCGCGACCGCGGCGGCGCCGGCGAGGGGCGCGTAGCGCGGCTGCGCGCGCGCGCGCTGCGCCGCCCACACGCACAGCGTCGTGAGGAACATGAACGGCACCTCGCTCAGCGCGACGCCCGCGTACTCGAGCAGCAGCGGGTTCACCGCGCATGCCGCGAGCACGAGCAGCGCGACGGTCGGCGACCACGCGCGCCGCACGACGTCGAACAGCAGCGCGAGCGTCGCGGTGGAGAGCGCGACCTCGAGCGCGACGACGACGTCGAGCCGCTCGCCGGCGACGAGCGAGAGGAGGGCGAGCACGGTCGGCCACCCGGGCGGGTAGAGCACGTGCCGCGGCGCGCCCAACTGATACACCGACCGGTAGCCGAGCGCGCGCACCGAGCGGCTCACCGCGAGATACGTCGCCGCGTCCGGGGTCGGGACGAGCGACAGCGTGCGCAGCCGCCACGCGAGCGCGGCGTGCAGCAGGAGCAGGAAGACGACGGCGGCGACCACCCCCCAGCGGGCGGTCGCCGCGTCGCGCTCCGTCGGGCCGGGCGAGCCTACTTCGTCACCTGGGCGACGCACGCCATGCCGAGCGCATTCCGGCCGAGCACGGGAATGCCGCTCTCGTACTCGAAGTCGACGGCGATGGTGCCGACGTCCTTGTCGTTCCACTCGGCGTGCGCGCCCTCGGACTTCGTGGCCTGCGCGACGAGGCGGAACAGCGCCCAGTCGCCGGCGGCGCGGGCGACGGTCTTCTTGGTGTCGGGGCGGCGCGCGCGCACGACCGTCGCGGTGATCGCCGCGTCGCGGCCGGTGGCCGACGGCCAGACGAACTGCGCGGGCGCGGTGTTCTTCACGAAGCGCGCTTCCTGCGCCCCCTGACGGAACCAGATCTGCGGCGCGTCGGGGGTGGAGATGGCGTGCACGCGTACGACGACCTTCGGGTCCGCGCCACCCGCGAACAGCCCGGCCGAGACGCGCGCCGCGCGGTTGAAGAAGTCCACGAAGCCCTGCGACAGCGCGATCTGCTGGTCGTTAGGCACGGGCGCCCACTTGTCGCCCTGCTTCTCGAGCAGCCCGCCGAGGCGCTCCTGCTGGAACACCCACAGCGCGCCGGCGCCGGGCGCGAACATCTCGGTAACCTCCTTCGTCGTCGCCTCGGTGGTCGCCTCGGAGTTGAACGGGAACTTCGCGAGCACCGGCGAGAGCTGCTGGCAGAGCAGCGCGGCGCGGTCGTTGATCTTCTTCGCGAGGTCGGCCGCGTTGGACGCGCCGCCGCCGACCGGCGGGCCCGCCGGCGCGGCGGCCGGCTTCTTCGGCGGCGCGGCGGCGGTGAAGCGGAGCGTGGAGACGCCGCGCAGCAGCGCGTCGGTGGCGTCGATGGGCGCGGTGAGCAGCGCGCGCACCGGGGGCGCGATCTGCGCCGCGGCGGGATCGGCGTTGAACTTCGCGGCCAGCTGGAGCGCCGCGGTCTTCGCGTCGCTGGCCTTCTGAAGCGCCTGGGTGGCGGCCTGCCGCTTCACGTCGGCGCTCGCCGTATCGGTCACCGGTGCGGCCTTCGCCACCGCGTCGACCGAGGTGCCCAACGCGATCAGCCCGTCGGAGTACGGCTTGTTCCCATCGGTGACGAACTTGTCGAGCGTGTCGGGCGGCGTGATCGCGTGCACCGGCTGGAAGCCGGCGGCGAGCGCGGAGTCGGTGACGCGCGCGCCGGTGTTGCGCGCCGCGAGCGCGAGCGCGCCGAGCAGCGGCGACTGGCCGCCGCCCAACGTGTTGAGCCGCGTCACCGCGTCGGCCGCGGAGCTCGGGCGCGTGACCGACACCGCGCCGAGGTAGTTGCGCCACTGCTGCGCGTAGTCGGCGTGATACTTCGTGCGCAGATCGGCGACGAGGCGCGCGCGGTCCTGGTCCGGCACCGCGCCGACGTCGCCGACGACCCACCGCTCGCCCTGGAAGAAGCGGTCCGAGTTGCGGAAGGCGTCCTGCATCGCCTTCCACCCCGCGGCGGTGAACGCGCCCGGCACCTCCGGCGCGCTCACGACGCCCGCCGCGTTCGGCGCGACGTCGACGAGCCGCGCGGGCTTCGCCGCCTTGTTCGCCTCGGCGAGCATGAACTGGTAGATGCGCTGCTCGCCCTGGAAGCCGCTGAGGAACGCGCGCAGCTCCTTGACGAGCTCCGCGTCCGCGGCCTGCGGCAGCGGATTGTCGCGCGCGACCTCGCCGGAGAAGAACTCGAACTGGCGACGCGCGAGCGCGGTGATGTCGGCGTCGGTCTGCTGGCCGCGCTGCCACGAGGACAGCAGCACGGGCGCGAGGTCGACGGAGGTGGCGCGCTTGTTCTCGTTCGTCAGCTCGAGGTACGCCTTCAGCCAGCCGTAATCGCGCCCGTACTCCTCGGCCGGGCGCGGCGTGCTGGGCAGCGCACGGAGCGAGTCGACGAGCGCGGCCCACGCGACGTCGTGGAGCTGGCGGCGATAGCCGGTGACCCACACCTGACGCCCGCGGTCGAACAGCGCGTCGCCGCGCCACAGGCCCCAGCGGAGGTGCAGCGGCACGTGGGTCGTCTCGTAGCCGCGGATCTCGTCGAGCACCACGCGCAGGTCGTCGAGCCGGCGCAGCGCCTCGGGAGCGGGGAGCACGATGGTGCCGGCCGGCGCGGAGACGACCGGCAGCGCCTCGACGGCGCGCGCCGCGGCGATGGTGCGCCGCGCGAGGCTGCGGTTGCCGAGCCACGACACGAGCACGCCCAACGACAGCACGAGGCCGACCCCGATGCCCGCGCCGAGCAGCGTGCGGCGCAGGCCGGCGACGCGCGTGCCGCCGCCGGCGAGCACCGCCGGCACCGGATCGCCGAAGACGACGTCGGGGAAGAAGCGGTCGAGGAACGTCCACTGCGGCACGCGTCGGGTCGTCGCCGGCGTGTACGCGCCGGGGACGGCGCCCAGCGCACCACCGATGTTCGGGCGCGCGAACGCGACGGTGGCGCGCCCGCCCGCGGCACCGGCCGCCGGCGCGGCTGCGGCGACGGGCGCCGCGGCGCCGGCATCGGTGACGACGACGGGGCGCACGCCGACGAAGTAGAAGCCGCGCAGCTTCGGGCTGACGCCGAGCTGCAGCGGGCGGCAGAGCTCCACGAGGAAGCGCGTCGCCGCGGGGGCGAGCTTGCCGATCTCGCGCGGCACCTCGTACGCACCGAGTCGGCGCTCGGGGACGGTCTCGCGGCCGAGGAGGTCGAGCCGACGGCCGGCGAGCGAGCCGACGATCTCCGCGAACGCCGCCTCCACGCGCGGCACGAGGCGCTCGGCGTAGGCGCCGGCGGCGTCGGCTCCGTCGCCGGCGAGCGGCAGCGCGGCGCCTAACGGCGGGCGGACCTCGTCGCGCGTGAACGGCGCCGACCACTCCTCGAAGTGCGGGATGCGGTCGGCCTTCGTGAACAGCACGTAGACGGGGAGCGCGACGCCGAGCTCGCGCGCGGCGTCGGCGAGGCGCTGGCGGCCGAGGGCGGCGAGCGCGTCGAGCTGCTCGCCGGCACCCCCGGAGTAGAACAGGTCGCAGCTCACGCACACGACCGCGCTGCGCGGCGGGGGCGCGCCCCTGCCTAACGCGGCGCGGAGGCGCGGCGGGCGCAGCGCGCGCACGAATCCCTTCCAGCGTCCCTCGTCGGAGAACACCGGCCCGCCCGCCTCGGCGAGCACGGCGTCCTTCACGAGCCAGAGGTTGGCCGCCGTGGTCGGTGCGGGGGGCGCGTCGCCACCGAGCGACTCGCCGGCGAGCAGCTCCGGGTCGAGCTCCGCGCGCGTGACGACGGTCGTCTTGCAGTTGCCCTCGGTGCCGACGACGAGGACGAGCGGCTTCGCGTCGAACGCGCCGCGCGGCATGCGGGCGCGCGCGGCGTCGACGGCGACCAGCTCGTCATCCTTCTCCTTCTTCGGCGCCGCCGGCGTCTGTGGTCGGAGGAACCAGGCGAGCGCCGCGGCGGTGACGACGCCGAGGACGACGAGGACGATGCGGAGCGTCAGCCGCTCGCTGTCGGTGAGCGTCATCATCCGGCCGAGGAGCCAGGCGAGGACGATGAAGACGACGAGCGCGACGAGCGCGGCGATCCAGCGCGTGGAGTTGCTGCGGGCCATTGGGACTGCTGCCGGGACTCGGGAGGGTGCCTAACGAGTGGGCGCGCTGGCGGGGGCGGTGGCGGAGATGGGGCCGCCCAACGATCGGAGCTCCGCGGTGTCGCCGCGCAGCGACACGGCACCGACGCCCCACAGCGCGACGGCGAGCAGCAGGCTCGCGGCGACGCCGAGGGCGAGCGGTCGGATCCAGCGATCGCGGCCGAGGACCGCATCGGCGCCGGGGCGCCACGACGGCGCGAGGTCGCCGGGGACGCCGCGCAGCCGTCCCACGCGGTCGGCGACGCGCGACGTGTACGCGTGGAGCGCGGCGGGGTCGGCGGCGCCGTAGCGGCCCTTGAAGCCGAGGAGGAAGACGAGCTGGTGGATCTCGAGCAGGTCGGCGAGGGCCGGCGTGTCGGGGCGGGCGAGCAGCTGCTCGACGTTCTGGAAGATCCACTCGCCGGCCATGTGGACGCCGAACAGCTCCTCCTGCAGCGGGCGGCGCGCCCAGTCGGCGAGCGCGGGCTGGCGGGCGTTCAGCGCCGACTCGTCGAGCAGGGCGACGACGGCGAAGACGGCCATGCGCACGTCGGCCGCCTCGTAGCCCGCGCTCCGCGCCTCCGCCTCGGCGCGGCCGAGGAGGTGGAGCATGTGGGCGCGAAAGCCGGCAGCGTCAGTGACGGGCTGGCGGTCGGCGCGGAGGCGCGCGACGGCGGTGAGCGCTTCCTGGAGCGCGAGCGCGAGGCGCCCGGTGCCGACGGCAGGGAGGACCGGGGCGGGAACGGCGGGAGGGACGGAACTCGTCATCGGTGAAGCCACGGCGGGGACGACGGAGAACATCTGAGCAGGCGCCCAAGGTAGTGCGGGCGCAGGGAACGGGACAGAGCGAACAGAGAGGGCAGGAGGGCAGGAGGGTGGGAGGGCGGGAGAATCCGAAGATCTTCTGCGCTCCTGCGCTCCTGCCCTTCTGCCCTCGCTCCTCGGGCGTGACGGTCGCGTGACGGTGGGGCGCCAGGGTACGGCGTCACCCACGGGAGCATGAATGAGCAGACTGACGCACCACCGCGAGCTCGTCGTGTGGCAGCGCGCGATGGAGTTGCTGAAGCACTCGTACGACGTCGCGCGGCGGCTGCCGGGCGAGGAGCGGTTCGGGGTGGCGGCGCAGCTGCGGCGGGCGGCGGTGTCGGTGCCGTCGAACATCGCGGAGGGACACTCGCGCATCCACCGCGCCGAGTACCTGAATCACCTGTCGATGGCGCGCGGGTCGCTGGCCGAGGTCGAGACGCTCGTCGACGCGTGCGAGATGCTGCGCTACGCTCAGCCGCCCCAACTCGCCGACGCCCGCGACTGCGCCGACCAGATTCGCCGGATGCTCGGCGCGATGCTCGTCAAGCTGCGCGAATAGCTCCTGCCCTCCTGCCCTCCTGCCCTCCTGCCCTGTCAGTTCGGCGTCAGGACCGCGACCTCGAGCACCGCGTCGGGCAGCCCGGCCGGGACGTAGACGCCCATCTCGTGCGAGTCGCGCAGGCCCTGCGCGCAGGGGCCGCCGAGGGTGATCTCGAAGTACGCGAGCTCACCGCGCGGGGCGAGGCCCGGCGGAGGCGCGGGGACGTGGTCGACGGTGAGGCCGGGGAACGCGCGGCGCACGAGCTCGAGGACGAACTTGCTCGCGCACACCTTCGTGAGCTGCGGCACGCGCGCGATCGTCTCCGCCGCGCCGACCGACGAGCGGACGCCGAGGAACCAGCGCGCGCCGGGCTCGTAGCAGCGCGGGTCGGAGATGGTGCCGACGTACAGCACGTCGGTGCGACGCGTGAGCGGCACGACGACGGCGCGCGCCGCGACGACGACGTCGAGGTGCTCGCGCAGGTGGCGCTCGAGCGCGCCGAAGCAGGCGCCGAGGTCGTCGTGCGTGTAGAGCGGCAGGTCGCGCGGCTCGGTGGTGAGCGAGAACGTGCACAGCGCGCCGGCGAGGCGGGACAGCTCGAACCAGAGCTGCTCGGGGTGCGCGCGCCGCGTGGCGAGGAGGTGCCGCAGCGGCGCCTCCGCCGACCGCACGGCGTGCAGCAGCCACCGCGTCGCGATCTCGTTGCCGACGTACGCCGCGGGGCCCCCGGTGGCGTTAGGCGCGGGGGCGGCCGTCGCGGTCGTCGCGGCGAGCGTCGCGGCGAGCGTGGCGCCCTTCGCCTCGAGCATGCCGACGACGCCGCGCAGGAGCCCGAGGAGCCGCTCGCTGGCGCCGATCTGGAGACACGGCGGCACGAAGTCGGGGTCGAGCACGAAGCGGCCGGCGCCGTCGCGGCGCACGCGCGCGAGCGGGAGCGAGACGTCGTCGGGGGCGAGCTCCTCGTCGAGCAGCAGGCGGAGGTTCTTCGCGGCGAAGCGCACGGGGGCGGAGTCGAGCCCGGTCGTCTCGTCGCGCACCGGCGCGGCGACGGCGACGTAGCGCGCGTCGTGGCCGTTCGGCGGGGCGTCGAAGTCCGGCCCGGCCGACGGGTCGGTGACGTTCGCGCCGTCGCCGCGCCACGCCGGGATCGCGAGATGGACGACGTGCGCGTCGCGCGTCGGCGAGAAGCGTTCGGCGAGCGGCTCGGGAGGCGGCGCGGGGTCCGCCTCGGGGATGAGGAACGGGGTGCCGTCGGGGAGGACGCCACGCGCGTGGTCCAGCGCGAGGGTGCCGTTCGCGAGGGCGTCGGCATCGAGCGCGGCGGCGCTCACGCCGTGCGCGAACGCGAACAGCGTGTCGAGGGCGAGGGCGAGCCCTTCCTCGAAATGGCGGCGCTGGGCCTGGAAGTGCTGCGGCGCGAGGAACATCCCCTCCTCCCAGACGACCCGGGTGGGAGGGCGCGACGGTGAGCGCATGCGAGAGGGAGCGGAGCCGGGGCGGGTGGGGCGCGATTGCGTCCGCACGACACGCGGTGAACAATAGACGTCCGTCGCCGCCGCCTGCGCAACCTGACTCGCGAGCGGGCGACGCGCCGACCCCGCCGCCCGCCGATGACCAGCGACGACTTCCACTCGCGGTACCGCCTCCTCAAGTGCGTCGCCGTGGACGACGGGGTGCGCACCCACAACGCGCAGGAGACCACGACCGGCCGGGTGGTGATGGTCCACCTGCTGGACGACGCCGGCCCGGACGACGTGGAGCGGCTGCGCGCGCAGATGGCCCGGCTGTCGCAGCCGGACCAGACGCGGATCCTGGAGACGGCGATCCTCCCCGCGGGGTACGCGGTGGTGACCGACTTCCTGCCGGGGATGACGTCGTTCCCGAAGTGGCTCGCGGCGCGAGGCGCCGAGGCGGCCGCTGCGGCGCCGCCGCCCGCGCCCGAGCGACCGGCACCGCCGCCTCCGCCGGCACCCGCGCCGCCCACGCCGCCCGCGCCACGCGCGGCGGGCGCGCCCGGGGCAGCCCACACGTCGACGGTGGCGTTCGACGTCGGCGGGATGGGCGAGGTGGCGGGGCCGAACGAGCCGACGCGGCTCATCGTGACCGCCGGGAAGTTCCGCTCGGAAGCGCGCATGGTGCCCGACGCCGAGCCGGAGGCGGCGCCTAACGCAACGCCTAACGCCGCGCCTAACGCCGCGCCTAACGCCGCGCCTAACGCCGCGCCTAACGCACCGCCCAGCGCCGCGGCGCCTAACGCTCCGACGGCCGCGCCCGGGGCGCCGGCGCCCGCCGCGCCGGCCGCGCCGGCGCGCGAGCCAGGCGAGTTCACGCGCATGTTCCAGCAGGGGACCTCCGCGGCGCCCGCGGCCGCCGCGCCGCTCGCGCCGCCGCCGCCCGCCGCGCCGCCGCCGTCGATCACGACGACCGCGGAGCTGTCGGTCGCCGATGCGTCGCCGATGCCCGCGCCGCCACGCCCGGCGTCGCCCGCGGCACCGCCGCCGGCGAAGACGCCGGGGGAGTTCACGCGGCTGTTCGGCGCGGCGTCGATGCCGACGGAGACGCCATCGGCACCCGCACCGGCGCCACCCCCGCCTCCGGCGCCGGCGTCGGCGCCGCCCGCGTCGGGGCCGCCCGCGTCGGGGCCGCCGACGCTCGTGCCGGGCGAGTTCACGAAGGTGTTCGGGGCGCTGTCGACGCCCGCGGGACCGGCGCCGTCGTCGCCGTTCGTGCCGCCGCCGGAGCCGGCGACGCCGCCGAACCCGTTCGACCTGGCCGCTGCGCCGAGCGCGATGCCGTCGACGCCGCCCGGGTCCGCCATGCCGGCGCCGTCGTCGCTGCCCCCGCTCCCGCCGCTGCCTCCGTTGACCGCGGCGCCGCCACCCCCGCCACAGGTGCCGGTGGGCTTCGACGCGTCGGGCGCGCCGATGAACCCGTTCCAGAGCGCGCCGCCGTCGGTCGGGCCGGGCAGCTCCGGGCCGTCGCCGTTCGCGTCGCCGTTCCCGCCGCCGGGCGCCGCGCCGCCACAGGTGCCCAACGTGCCGAGCACGCCGAACGGTGGATTCCCGCCGTTCGGCGGCGGGGCGCCGGCGGGCGGCGGGTTCGCGGACCTGCCGCCGCTGCCGCCGCTGCCGCCGCCGTCGTTCGGCGCGGGCCCGACGCCGGCGCACGCGCCGGGCGGCGGGGCGGGGTCGAGCCCGTACACGCAGATGATCCGGCAGTCGATGACGCCGCCGCCCCCGCCGCCGAAGGCCTCGGCGCCGGCGCGCCCCGCGCCGCCGCCGCCGAAGCGCTCGGTGCCGCTGGCGCTCATCATCCTGCTCAACCTCGTGCTGCTCGCGACGCTGGCGGTGGTGCTCTACTTCGTGCTGCGCCCGAAGCCGCCGGAGGCGACGAAGGGCGAGCTCCCGGGCGGCGTGCCCAACGTGCCGGCGCCGAAGGCGCCCGCCGCGCCGACGGTGCCGAGCGCACCGGCCCCGAAGCCGTAGGCCGGTCCACAGCGGGAGCGACGATCATGACGGAACGGACGGATCTGGCCGCGGCGATCGAGGGCGTGCACGGCATCGCCGTGCTGCGCGCGAGCGAGACGACGCGCGGGTGGAACGGCATCCGGTACAAGACCGGGCTGTCGGCGAAGAACGTGAACGCGTCGCGGCTCTCGATGAACGTGGCGACGATCCCGCCGGGCGGCGTGGCGTACGCGCACATCCACGTGGACTTCGAGGTGATGCTCTACATCCTGCAGGGACGCGTGCGGCACGAGTACGGCCCGTCGCTCGAGCACGCGGTGGAGAACTCGGCCGGCGACTTCATCTTCATCGAGCCGGGTGTGCCGCACGAGGTGCTGAACCTCAGCGACACGGAGCCGGTGGTGGCCGTGGTCGCGCGCTCCGACGCGAGCGAGTGGGAGCACATCGTCGACTTCCCGAGCGCGCGGCGTCCCGCGCGGTGACAGGATGGACGGGACCTTCTGCTCCTCGTTTCGACAGGATGAACAGGAGGGACAGGATGAAAACCAACGACAAGAGCACTGCCGTTGTTGTTGGTTCTCATCCTGTCCCTCCTGTTCATCCTGTCTGAAAGAATGGCACGAGCATCCTGTCCATCGTCACGGCCCATCCTCGTTCATCCTGTCGGACAGATGCACAGACTCTCCCGCCTAACGGCTCTCCTCGTCGTGCTGCCGGGTGCGCTCGGCGCGCAGCACGCGGACCCGCTCCCGGCGCGCGTCGACTCCATCGCGACGCGCGTGCTCGCGGCGACGGGCGTGCCCAGTGCCTCGGTCGCCGTGGTGCGGCACGACAGCATCGTGTACGCGCAGGCGTACGGGCTCGCGCGGCTCGACCCGCGGACGCCCGCCACGCCGGCGATGCGCTACGGGATCGGGTCGATCAGCAAGCAGTTCACGGCCGCCGCCGTGCTGCTGCTGCAGGAGGAGGGGAAGCTCCGGCTCGACGACCCGGTGGAGCGGTGGGTGCCCGGGCTCACGCGCGGCCGCGACGTGACGATCCGCCAGCTCCTGTCGCACACGTCGGGCTATCAGGACTTCTGGCCGCAGGACTACGTGCCGCCGGAGATGCAGCGGCCGGTCTCGGCCGACGCGATCCTTGCGCGGTGGGCGAAGCGCCCGCTCGACTTCGAGCCGGGGACGCGGTGGCAGTACAGCAACACGAACTTCGTGATCGCCGCGCTCGCGGTGGAGAAGGCGAGCGGCGTCCCGTTCTGGCAGTTCGTGAAGACGCGCCTTCTCGATCCGTTAGGCATCGCCGCCGTGGACTTCGACACGCGCGGCCCGTCGGCGGTCGAGCCGCAGGGGTATCTCCGGTACGGGCTCGGCCCGCTGCGTCCCGCGATCCCGACGGGCGCGGGCTGGATGTGGGGCGCCGGCGAGCTGGCGATGACGGCGCGCGACCTCGCGGCGTGGGACCGCTCGGTGATCGAGCAGCGGCTGCTGCGCCCCGAGTCGTACCGGGAGCTCGAGCGCGACGTGCTGCTCGCGAGCGGCGTGAGCTCGGGCTACGGCCTCGGCGTCGACGTCGGCACGACCGCGGGACACCGCGCGATCTCGCACGGCGGCGAGGTCGCGGGGTTCGTCGCGCAGAACATCGTCTTCCCCGACGACAGCGCGGCGGTGGTCGTGCTCACGAACCAGGACGCGACGTCGGCCGCCGGCACGATCGCGCAGGGCGTGGCGTCGCTCCTGTTCACGACCGAGGACGCGCTGACGCAGGGGCGCGCCGAGCGGGCACGGGCGATCTTCGCCGGACTGCAGAAGGGGACGATCGACCGCTCGCTGTTCACGCCGGACGCGAACGCGTACTTCAGCGCCCAGGCGCTGGCCGACTTCGCGGCCGGGCTCGCGCCGTTAGGCACGCCGACGGCGTTCGTGCAGACCGGACAGTCGCTGCGCGGCGGCATGACGCTGCGCTCGTACCGCGCGACGTTCCCGGGCCGCGTGCTCCGCGTGTGGACGTTCGAGACGCCGGACGGGAAGCTCGAGCAGTACCAGATCGCGCCGGTCGGGTGACTCGGTGTTCTCCGCGGTGATGGACGATTGAACCGCAGAGGACGCAGAGGGCCGCAGAGGACAACAATTGCAGTCCTCTGCGGCCCTCTGCGTCCTCTGCGGTTCGACAAGACAGCGCAGCAGAATCTCCGAGACCCGAACGCACATCGAGTGCTATGCCTGACGACCCGTGGCCGCGCGTCGGCGTGCTCGGCGCCGGCGCGGTGGGGTGCTACTACGGCGGCATGCTCGCGCGCGCGGGCGCGCCCGTGGTGCTCGTCGGCCGTCCGGCGCACGTCGACGTCATCGCCGCCGAGGGGCTGATGCTGGAGCGCGGCGGCGTGCCGGAGCGCGTGCGCGTCGCCGCGGCGACCGACGACGTCGCGGTGCTCGGCGCGTGCGACGTGGTGCTGGTGTGCGTGAAGACGAGCGACACCGAGGACGCGGCGCGCGCGCTCGCCCGGCACCTCCGCGACGGCGCGGTCGTGCTCAGTCTGCAGAACGGCGTGGACAACGTGGACCGCATGCGCGCCGCTGCGGGGATCGCGGCGCTGCCGGTGGTCGTGTACGTCGCCGCCGCGATGACGGGGCCGGGACGCGTTCGCCACACCGGCCGCGGCGATCTCGTGATCGGCGAGTCGCCACGCGCGCGCGACCTCGCGGCGCTGTTCGCGCGCGCCGACGTGCCGTGCCGCGTGTCGGACAACGTGATCGGCGAGCTGTGGGCGAAGCTGGCGATGAACTGCGCGTACAACGCGATCTCGGCGCTGACCCGTGCCCGCTACGCGCGCATCACGGCGTACGAGGGGACGCGCGCGGTGATGCGCGCGGCGGTGACCGAGCTCGTCGCGGTCGCGCAGGCGGACGGCGTGCGGCTCCCCGACGTCGACCTGGTGGATGCTGCGCTGCGCCTCGCCGACGGCATGCCCGACGCGACGTCGTCGACGGCGCAGGACGTGGCGCGCGGGAAGCGCACCGAGATCGACGCGCTCAACGGCCACGTCGCGGCGCGTGGCGCGGCGTTAGGCGTGCCGACGCCGGTGAACGCGACGCTGCACGCGCTGGTGAAGCTGCTCGAGGAGGGGGCGGCTTGACGCCGGCCGCGACGCGCGCCAGCGTGTGGGCAGCGCGCGCTGGGGCGCCTCCTGTCCGCGGCAAGGGAATCCTCCCACCCACTCGAGTCGGGTACGGCACGCCGCCACACCCTTCTTCCTGCCCGTGCTCAGCGGACTCCGGGCGACATGGAGGAAGGTGTCATGTCCGACCAGCCCCGCCGCGGCCTCGAGAGCCTCCGCAAGGAAGCGAAGCGCTGGCTCACCGCGCTCCGCCGAGCCGACCCCGAAGCGCGCGCCCGACTCGACCGCGCGGTGCCTAACGCACCGGCGTCCCCATCACTCCGCGACGTGCAGCACGCGCTGGCGCGCGAGCGGGGCTTCGACGGCTGGACCGCGCTGAAGGCGTCGTCGGAGGCAGCGATGGAGGCGGCACGCCCGCTCGCGCAGTACGAGGCGGCGGCCGACGCGCTGCTCGACGCGTACCGCACGGGCACGCCCGAGGCGATGGAGCGGCTCTACCGCCACACGTGGCACCGGCGCGCGTGGCCGGCGATGCGCCGCTACGTGCAGCTCGACCTCGGCAAGCGTCCGTCGGAGCCCGACGGCGACGTGGAGATCACGGTCGACGACGCGCGCTGGCTCGTGGCGCGAGAGCACGGCTTCACGAGCTGGGCGCAGCTCGCGGCGTTCGCGTCGACGGTGTCGCCGCAGACGCTCGTCGCCACGCGGCCCGTGCGCGTGGTGCGCGGCGACGGCGAGGACCCAGCGACGCTCGCCGTCGCGCGCGAGTGGGACACGGTGCTGCGCGCACTGGCCGAGCACCCGGAGGCGCGGCTCGTGGCGGAGGGGCAGATGACCGACGAGGTGCTCGCCCACGTCGCCCGGATCCCAGGCCTGACGTCGTTAGCACTCGGCGGCTCGCAGGCGCTCACCGACGAGGGGGTTCGCCACCTCGCGCGGCTGCCGGGTCTGACGCACCTCGATCTCTCGGGCACGGCGGTCACCGACCGCGGCCTGCCGGTGCTGCGCGATCTGCCGGCGCTGGAGTCGATCTCGTTCGCGTGGACGCGCGTCACCGATGCCGGCGCGGCGCAGCTCGCGCACTGCCGCGCGCTGCGCGAGGTGAACCTCGGCGGAACGCGCACCGGCGACGGCGCGCTGCATGCGCTCGCCGGCATGGACGCGCTGCGCACGCTCCGGACGGGCGAGCTGGTGACCGATGCGGGGATCCCGGTGCTGCACGAGATCCCGGCGTTCAAGACGTGGCTCGGCGGCGAGGTGCGGCTCGCGCTCGTGAGCTACGACTCGTCGCCGAACCACCTCGCGCTCCGCGGCCCGTTCACCGACGCGGGGATGGGCCGGCTGCGCGGGCTCGACGGGCTGTTCGGGCTCAACGTCGACGACGCGCGGCTCGCCATCACGGCGGCGGCGATGGACCCGCTCGTGGATCTGCCGAACCTCGGATGGCTCGGCGTCGACGCGAAGGACGACTGGATGCCGGCGATCGCCGCGATGCCGCGGCTGCGCTTCCTCGGCGTGCAGGACACGAGCGCGGGGGACGACGGCTTCGTCGCACTGAGCGCGTCGCGTTCGATCGAGTACATCTGGGGGCGCCGCTGCCACAACCTGCGGCGGCGCGGCTTCGCGGCGCTCGCGAACATCCCGTCGCTGCGCGGGCTGTCGGTGAGCTGCCTCAACGTCGACGATGCCGGCGTCGCGGCGCTCCCCGACTTCCCCGCGCTGCGCGAGCTCATGCCGATGGACGTGCCGGATGCCGGGTACCGGCACGTCGCGCGGTGCGAGCGGCTGGAGTCGCTCGTTCTCATGTACTGCCGCGACACGACGGACGCGGCGACGGAGCACGTCGCGCGGCTGCCGAACCTGACGTACTACTTCAACAGCTACACCACGATCACCGACCGCACGCCGGCGCTGCTCTCCGGCATGGACTCGCTCGAGCGCGTCACGTTCGACACGTGCCACGGGCTCACCGACGCGGGCGTCGCGGCGCTCGCGCGGCTGCCGAGGCTGCGCGAGCTGAGCGTGTCGGGACGCGGCGTGACGCCCGGCGTGGCGACCGCGTTCCCGCCCGGCGTGCGGGTGCGCTGGTGGCCGTGACCGGCGCCTAACGGGCGGGCGCCGGCGCGTGGTCGAGCAGCCACGCGAACAGCGACTCCGCGCGCACGAGTCCCTCGACGCGCGGCGCCTCGCGGCTCGTGACGACGGGCACCGACGTGAGCGCGTGCTCGCGCAGCGTCGTCGCGAGCGCGAGCGGCGACGCGTCGCGCGCGACGGTCACCGGCTCGGCGGCCATGAAGTCGCGCACGGGTACATCGGCGGGCGCGGTGCCCGGCATCGCGACGAGCCGCTCGACGGCGCGCAGCAGGTCGGGACGGCGCACGACGCCCACGAGGTGCTCCTGCTCGTCGAGGACGGTGCACAGCTCCGCGCGCGCGTCGGCGAAGCGACGGATCGCGTCGGCGAGCGTGTCGTGCGGGCGCAGCGGCGCGGCATCGCGCGGCTCGACGAACGTCGACAGCGGGACGGCGGCGAGCGCGGCGTGCGCCGCCGGCAGTCGGTTCCACACGTCGATGCGCCGCCGCCGCACCGCGTCGGCGACGAGGTCGCGCAGCGGTCCGAGCGCGCTCGACATGCGCGTGAAGACGTCGCGGCCGACGACGTCGAGCTCCAACACGGTGCGCGCGCGGACGGAGGCGCCGCGCGGCCGCGACTCGAGCAGCGCCATCTCGCCGAAGAAGTCGCCCGGGCCGAGCGTCGCGCGCACCACGTCGCCGTCGAGGATCTCCACCTCGCCGCGCTCGATGACGTAGAAGTCGGTCGCCGGGTCGCCGCGGCGGAAGACGAACTCGCCCGGCTGGTAGCAAGCGCGCGAGACGCGCTGCGTGGTCGTCGTCTTGAGATGCACGAGGTCGCGCGGGAAGACGGCCTGGAGCAGCCAGTCGATCGCCACGCGCACGCGCTTGGACCACGTCGCGAGCTTCGCCGCGTACACGCAGCGCCACAGCAGCCACGCGAGCGTGCCGCCGATGCGCACGCCGAACACCTCGGCGACCGCGGTGTGGCCCCCGATGGAGCAGAGCTGGCCCAGCGGCTTGAACGCGAACGGCGCCGTGGGGCGGCCGCGCAGCGCCTGCGCGATGTTCTCGCCGAGTCGCCGCCCCTGCCGCAGCGCGAACTGCGCCGTCGGCGGCGAGGGCTTGCCGTCGAGCGCGTTGACGACGCGCGCGCAGTCGCCGAGCGCCCACGCGTGGTCATGACCCTGGAGCCGCATGTCGGCATCGGTGAGCAGCACGCCGCGGTCCTTCGGCGCGTCGATGCGCTCGACGAACGACGCCGCGCTCGTGCCGACGGTGCACACGACGGTGCCGCCGCGCAGCGCGTGTCCCTCGGCGAGCCACACGCCCTCGGGCGTCGCGGCGGCGACGGCGGCGTTCAGCAGGAGCTCGATGCCGGCCTCGCGCATGCGCTTCGCGGCGAACGCACGCAGCGGCGGGCTCACCTCGGGGAGGATCTCGTCGCGCGCGTGCACGAGCGTGACGCGCACGTCCTCGTCGCGGATGCCGGGGAAGAACCGGATGCTGGACCGCACCAGGTCGTTGATCTCGCCGGCGGCTTCCACGCCGCTGAACCCTCCGCCGACGACGAGGAACGTGAGGTACCAGCGGCGCCGCGCCTCGTCGTCGCACGCGTCGGCGCGCTCGAGCTGCTGCATGACGTGGCTGCGCAGCGCGGTCGCGTCGCCCACGGTCTTCAGCGGGAACGCGTGGTCGGACATGCCGGGGATGATGCCGAGGCTCACGCGCCGACCGCAGGCGATGACGACGTGGTCGAACGGCATGCGCCCCGTCGCGCCGTCGTGCGCGGTGTAGATCACGGCGCGCCCGTCGAGATCGACGTCGACGACTTCCTCGGTGCGACAGCGCACGCCGGGGAGCATCTGCCGGAGCGGCGTCGCCACCGCGTCGGCGGCGAGCGACGCGCCGATCACCTCCGGCAGCAGTGGGTGGAACACCATGTGGTTCTCGCGGTCGAACAGAACGATCTCGCAGGCGTCGGACGGCAGCCGCTCGCGCAGCGCCTTCGCGCACGCACTGCCGGCGAAGCCGCCGCCGATGATGACGACACGGGGAATGGACACGGGAGACACGCGGTTAGGCGGAGCGGTCGGTCGCCGACTGGAGCGTCAGCGTCACGGAGAACTTCGAGAACCTGGTCTTCACGAGCACCGGGTAGCGGCGCGCGTCGTCGCTGAACCAGACCTGCGCATCACCCTGCTCGGAGAAGATCCCGTTCGTGCGGATGGATGGGCGCACGACGACGGCGGGGAACGTGCCGGCGTCCACGGTGACGGTGTCCTGGCGCAGCCCGGTCAGCACCACCGGGTTGCGATCGGGGAGGAAGTAGCGCTCGTCGCGCCGCGTCTCGCCGACGCGCACGCCGGCGACGCGCACGGCGTAGATGAACGAGCCGTCGTCGAGCGGCTCGGAGACGCTCGCGCGCAGCGAGTCGTCGTCCTGCCGGTAGCGCGCCAGCTCGGGGTAGATCTCGTACGTCGTCGAGCGCTTGTAGCGGCCCTCGGACACGACCTTGCGGTAGCGGAGCGACGAGAGCGTGCGCACGTCGACCCAGCTGTCGTAGCGATCGTGCACGCGGAAGAACGGGATGCCGCCGTCGAGCGTGAACACGAGGTGGTACGCGAGCTTGCCGCGCACGGTGTCGACGCCCTCGACGCGCATGCGCGCGGTGCCGGCGCGGATGCCGCCGAACGACGCCCGGTACGTCAGCTCCTCGCCGACGACGAACGGCACGGGCGCCGCGTCCGCGGGCAGCGCCGGCAGCGCGGGGGCCCGGAGCAGCGCGACGAGCGCGCCCGCGATCAGGTGAGCGGACATGGGATGATGGCGCGCTCCGCGAGCCACGCGAGTGAGGAGTGGAGGTCGGCCTCCGCGGCGCGCATCAGCTCCGCGTGCGGCAGGTGCATCACGAGCGCCTCGGCGCCCGCGGTGGCGAGGAAGTCGATCGACTCGATGGTGCGCTCGACGGGCCGCGTGCCGCGGTCGATTGCGTGGAGCGTGCGGCGCACGACCAGGCGGTCGAGGCGCTCGAGCAGGGCGGTGGGGAGCATCATCGGAGTATCCCTCTCGTTAGGCGGTGTGTCGGAATCAGGGCAGCGTCGCGGCGTCGCCGCGTGCAGCGGCGAGCGCGACGCGCGCGCGCTGGTACGCGGCGCGAGCATCGATCACGAGATCGCGCGCGCCGTCGAGCGACATCGAAGCCGAGATGACGTCGGCGTTGCCGCTGACGCCCGCGCGGAACCGTTCCCGCGCCTGCGCCACCTCCTGCTCGGCGAGTCGGAGCCGCACGTCGGCGGCGGCGACGGCCTCGCGCGCGGTGGCGATGTCGACGAGCGCGCCGCGCACCTCGGTCTCGACCTGGCGCCGCGCGTCCTGAAGCTGCGTCTCGGCCTCGCGCTCGCGCGCGCGCTCCTCGGCCGCGCGCGACTCGGCGCGCAGCCCGTCGAACAACGGGAGCGAGACCTGCACGCCGTACGCGTAGGTGCCGAGCAGCCGATCGGTGCCGCGGCCGGTCGCGCCGTGGTCGGCGAACAGCTGCACGGTGGGAAGGTGCTCGGCGAGCGCGGCGCGCGCCTGGAGGTGCGCCCCGTCCTGCGACGCGACGGCGGCCCGCACGTCGGCACGCGCGGCGAGCGCCTCGCGCACGGCGTCGTCGCCGCTCCGCGCGGGCTCGACGACCGGCGGCGCCGCGAGGGTGTCGGCGATGCCTAACGGGGCGCTGGCGTCGAGCGCCAGCTCGCGCCGCAGCGTGAGCAGCGCGCGCTCGTGCTGGCCGCGCGTCGTGATGAGCCGCGCGCGCGCATCGGCGAGCTGCGACTCGGCGCGCGTGACGTCGAGCGACACGGCGACGCCGGCGGCGAGCTGCTGCCGCGCCATGTCGAGCAGCTCCGCGGCGAGCGCGGAGTCCGCGAGGTGCGCGGCGATGCGGGCCTCGGCGCGCTGCACCTCGACGTACGCCGCGGCGCCGCGCTCCGCGGCCTGGTCGGCGGTGGCGGCGACGGTGCGGCGTGCGGCGTCGGCATCGGCGGCGGCCGCGCGCCAACGCAGCATGGCCGGCACGTCGACGACGCGCTGCGCGATGCGTGCGCGGAGATCCATGTCGTGCACCGGTCCGATCAGCTCACCGCGCGGATCGAACGCGGGCGCGTTACCGGCCGATGTCGGGAAGTCGATGCCGAGCGACGCGGAGTTCGTCGTGCGCGCGCCGAGCTGCGCGCTCGTCGACAGCGTCGGCAGCAGCTCGGCGCGGCGCTGCGACGTGCGCGCGTCGGCCTGCGCCGAGCGCGCCGCGGCACCGGCGCTCGCCGCGCTGCGCAGCGCCGCGAGACGCGCCGCGCCGCCGAGCGTGAGATGCCCCGCCGACGGCTCCTGCGCGCGCGCGCGGGTGGGAGACAGCGAAGCGATCAACGCCGCGACGGGTGCGACGCGACGGAAGTGGCGGGAGGTAGCGTGGATGGACATGAGCGGGGAGGGAAGTCCGGTTCGACTCGGCGCGGGTGCGCGTCCGACCGCTCGCTGGGAAAGGCAACGCGAGGACCATTCGCGAGGGCGCGTGCATTGCGCGCGTAAGGCGATGCGTGACAACGGCTTGGTGTGTCGTGCTCGAACACGAGCCGGGGGTTGCCGTCGCGTCGCGGTCGCGGAATGTCGCGACGTCGCGGAATGGCGCGAGCAACACTGAACCGCAGAGGACGCAGAGGACGCAGAGGAAACCAACTCTCTCGTTGGCGTTCCTCTGCGGCCCTCTGCGTCCTCTGCGGTTCGATCAAAGAGTCTTACAGCTCGTTGACGAGCCGCGTGATCCCGTCGCGCAAGTGCAGCACGTGGAAGTTGATGAGCAGCCCGACGTGCCGGTCGCTCAGCTTCAGATAGGTGAGCAGCTGTGCCTCGTGCACAGGGGCGGTCTTGGCGACGGCTTTGAGGTCGACGACCACGGTGTCCTCGACGAACATGTCGACGCGATAGCCGACGTCGATGCGGATGCCGTCGTAGATCACCGGCAGCGGATGCTGCACGAGGACGGAAGGCCTCGCTTCCGCAGCTCGTGCGCGAGGCACGCTTCGTAGGCGCTCTCCAGGAGACCCGGGCCGAGCGCCGAATGGACCTTCATCGCGGCGTCCACGATCTGCCCGCTGACTTCGTTCGGGTGCATCGCATCCTCCGTGGCTCGCGGGGAACAGCAACACCGACGCGCACGTTCCACCCCCGCGTCACGCGCGCGTCACACGAGCGTCTCGCGCCAGGTGAGGACCGTCGCTGTCAGTCTGAACCGCAGAGGACGCAGAGGGCCGCAGAGGAGACCAACACCAATTGGTTCTCCTCTGCGGCCCTCTGCGTCCTCTGCGGTTCAATGTCGTGCTTCACGCGATCGCCCGCGCGAACCTCCGCATCGCGAGCCACAGCATCCCGCTCGCCATCGTCGCGAGCGTCGCGTAGTGCACCCACAGCTCGCGCACGCCGAGCCCCTTCAGGAACACGCCGCGCACGATCTCGAGGAACCAGCGCAGCGGGTTCACGACCGTGAGCCAGCGGAACGCCGCCGGCATGGTGTCGATCGGCGACAGGAAGCCGGAGAGCACCACCGCCGGCAGGAAGAAGAGGATCAGCAGCATGAACGCTTCCTGCTGCGTGCGCGACACCGTCGAGATGAGCAGCCCGAGCGCGAGTCCCGCGAGCACGTACAGCACCGTGGCGAGGAACAGCGCCGCGAACGAGCCGCGCAGCGGCACCCCGAAGTGGAACAGCGCGATGCCGATCGCGATGAGCAGGTGGAGCACGCCGACGCCGAGCACGGGGATCGTCTTGCCGATGATCAGCTCCGTCGGCGTGATCGGGCTGACGAGGAGCTGGTCGAGCGTGCCGATCTCGCGCTCGCGCACGACGGCGAGCGACGTGAGTAGGAGGCAGATCAGCATCAACAGCACACCCATCACCGCGGGCACGTTGAAGTAGCGGCTCTCCAGGCCGGGGTTGTACCACGCGCGCGCGCGCGCAGCTCCACCGGTGCCGCCGCAGGTCCCCGCACGGCGCGCGCGCCGAACTGCAGCGCGACCTGCGTGGCGTACGACTGCGCGACCGTGGCGAGGCTCGCATCGGAGCCGTCGACGACCACCTGCACCGCCGGCGCGCGGCCGCCGCGCAGGTCGCGCGCGAAGCCCGGCGGAACGGTGAGCCCCACCGTCGCCACGCCGCGCTCGAGCGCCGCGGACAGCTCGACCGCGCGCTCGGTGCGCACCACCACATCGAAGTAGCCGCTCGTGCGGTACGCGTCGACGAGGGCGCGCGATTCCGTCGTGCGATCGTGGTCCGCGACGACGAAGCGGATGCTCCGCACGTCGGTCGTCGCCGCGTAGCCGAGCAGGATCATCTGCACGACCGGCACGACGAACAGGATCGGCCGCGCCTTCGGGTCGCGGACCATCTGCTTCAGCTCCTTGCGCACCATGTGCCACAGGCGCACCCAGGAGAAGCGTGTCGAGGCGTGCGTCATGCGAGCTCCTTCCTGAACGATCGCACGCTCAGGGCGATGGTGGCCGCCGCGTACAGCGCGAGGCCGACGAGGGAGGGCCAGAGCACGTCGACGCCGCTGGCCTTGAGGAAGATCCCGCGCGTCAGCTCGACGAAGTAGCGCGCGGCGACCACGCGCGACGCGAGCCGGAGCGGCGCGGGCATGTTGTCGATCGTGAACATGAAGCCGGAGAGCAGCAGCGCCGGCATGTACGTGGCGAAGATCGCCGCCTGCGTCGCGAGCAGCTGCGTGCGCAGCTTGCACGACAGCATGATCCCGAGCCCCAGCACGCCGAGCAGGAAGATCGTCGACGCGAGGAGGAACAGCGGCACGCTGCCGCGGAACGGCACGCCGAAGCCGTACACGCCGACGGCGAGCGCCACGAGCACGTCGACGAGGCCGATGACGAGGTACGGCAGCAGCTTGCCGAGGATCACCTCGCCGCGGCCGACCGGCGTCGCCGCGAGCTGCTCCATCGTGCCGCGCTCCCACTCGCGCGCCACGGTGAGCGACGTCAGCATCGCCGCGATGATCGACATGATGACGCCGATGAGCCCCGGCACGATCATCGTCTTGCTGTCGAGCGTCTCGTTGTACCACACGCGCGACTCGGCGCGGAGCGCCGGCCTGCCGGAGACCGACAGCCGCGCCGAGTGGCTGCGCACGATGGCGTCCGCGTAGCCGCGCGCGGTCGTCGCGGTCTTCGCGTCGCTGCCGTCGAGCAGCAGCTCCACGGGCGCGCCGCGGTGCGCCGCGAGATCGGGCGCGTACCGCTCGGGGATGACGAGCGCCACGCGCACCGCGCCGCGCTCGACGAGCGTGTTCGCGTCGCGGTCGGTCGCCGGCGTCTCGGTGACGGAGAAGTAGCCCGACCGCGCGAACGCCGCGACGAGCGCGCGGCTCTCCGGCGAGCGGCTGTGGTCCACCACCGCGGCGCGGATGTCGGTGACGTCGGTCGTGATGGCGTACGCGAACAGCACGAGCAGCAGCAGCGGCAGGAGGAACGCGAGGCCGAGGCTGCGCGGGTCGCGCCGGAGCTGGATGACCTCCTTGCGCGCGACGGCGAGGAGACGCGTGGCGGCGGGGCTCATGAGATCACCGCTCCCCCCGCGCTGCGCACGCGCGAGACGAACACGTCCTCGAGCGACGACGGCACACGCTCGACGCCATGGCAGACGATTCCGGCGCCCTCGAGCCGCGTGCGGATGGCGCGCGTCGCGGACACGGCGTCGGCGGCCACCACGCGCAGCACGCGACCGAACAGGCTCGCCTCCAGCACGCCCTCCGCGCCGGCGAGCGCGGCGACGGCGCGCGGCGCATCGCTCACGGCGACGCGGAGCACCGGCTCCGGCATCGCGTCGCGCAGCCCCGCGGGCGTGCCCAACGCGACGAGCCGGCCGCGGTTCATGAGCGCGAGGCGGCCGCAGTACTCGGCCTCCTCCATGTAGTGCGTGCTGACGAGCACCGTCGTGCCGGCCGCGGCGAGCTCGCGGATCACGTCCCAGAACGCGCGCCGCGCGAGGGGATCGACGCCGGACGTCGGCTCGTCGAGGAACAGCACACGCGGCTCGTGCAGCACCGCGCAGCCGAGGGCGAGGCGCTGCTTCCAGCCTAACGGCAGCTCCCCGGTCGGACGTCGCCGCTCGGCCTCGAGGCCGGCCATCGCCAGCACCCAGTCGCGGCGCGCGGCGAGGCGCGCTCCGGTCACGCCGTGCAGCCCGCCGGCGAACTCGATGTTCTCGTCGACGGTGAGATCGTGATAGAGCGAGAAGAGCTGCGACATGTAGCCGATGACGTGCTTGATGCGCGCGCCGTCGCGCGTGACGTCGAGCCCCGCGACCGTGCCGCGCCCCGACGTCGGGCGCACGAGGCCGGTGAGCATCTTGATCGTCGTCGTCTTGCCCGCGCCGTTGGGCCCGAGGAAGCCGAACACCTCGCCGCGCGCGACGGCGAAGCTCACCGCGTCGACGGCGGTGAACGCGCCGTAGCGCCGCGTGAGATCCTCGACCGCGATGGCCGGGTCCTGTGTATGGAGGTCAGTGGACATCGTCGGTGGTCACCAGGTCGATGAAGACCTGCTCCAGTGAGGGCTCGGCGTCGCCGCCGTGGCGCGCGCGCGCCTGCAGCGCGGCAGGCGCGTCGAGCGCGGCGATGCGGCCGTGGTGCAGCAGGGCGACGCGGTCGAACCGCTCCGCCTCGTCGAGGTACGACGTCGACACGATCGCCGTCATGCCGCCGGCGACCATCTCGTGCACGACGAGCCACAGCTCGCGCCGCGAGATCGGATCGACGCCGAACGTCGGCTCGTCGAGCAGCAGCACCTCCGGCTCGTGGATCAGCGCGCAACAGAGCGACAGCTTCTGCTTCATGCCGCCGGAGAGGTTCGCGGCGAGCCGCTTCTCGAACGGGCCGAGGTGCGAGAACCCGTACAGCCGCTCGAGCCGCGCCGGACGCGCGCGCCGCGGCACGCCGAACAGGTCCGCGTAGAAGTCGATGTTCTCGCGCACGGTGAGATCGCCGTACAGGCCGAAGCGCTGCGACATGTACGCGATGCGGTGCTTGACCCCCTCGGGATCGCGCGCCACGCTCGCGCCGGCGACGATCGCATCGCCCGTCGTGGGGCGGAGCACGCCGGCGAGCACGCGCAGCGTCGTCGTCTTGCCCGCGCCGTCGGGGCCGACGAGGCCGAACAGCTCCCCCGCCGCGACGCGGAACGACAGGGCGTCGAGTGCCACGTGCTCGCCGAAGCGGCGCGTCAGCCCATCGACGATCACGGCGCACGAGTGATCGAGGGGATGCATGGTCGTCACCGCTCCGCGGCGAACCGCACGTCGGCGGGGAGGCCGGGCTTCAGGTCGATGCGCGGATCGCCGGTGACGCGGACACGCACCTCGTAGACGAGCTGCACGCGGTCCTTCGTCGTCTGCACGTTGCGTGGCGTAAACTCGGCCACGCTCGCGACGTACGACACGACGCCGTCGTAGCGGCGGTCGGCGTAGCCGTCGGCGGTGATCGCCGCGCGCTGGCCCACGTGCAGGCGCCCGACCTCGTCGCCGGGCACGTAGATGCGCACCCAGCGGTCGCCGAGGTCGCGGAGCGTGAGCACGGGCAGGCCGGGCGACATGACCTCGCCGGGCTCGCGGTGCCGCACCGTGACGGTGCCGGCGAACGGTGCGCGGAGCGTGGTCTGCGCGAGCAGCGCGTCGGCGCGCTCGGTGGTCGCGGTGGCCTGCGCGAGCGCGGCGCGCTGCGCCTCGATGCGCTCGGTCCGCGGGCCGTTCTCGAGCAGTCGCAGCTCCTCCTCGGCCTTGTCCACCTCGCCCTCGGCGATGCCTAACGCCGTGCGCTGGTGGTCGAACGCCTGCCGGCTGACGAGCGACTGCTCGGCCAGCGGACGCAGCCGCTCGACGTCGCGGCTCGCGGCGTCGCGCGACTCCGTGGCGACGGCGAGCGCGGCACGCGCGTGCGCGAGCTCCTCGCGCCGCGCGCCGGCGGTGAGCTCGCGGAGCTGCGCCTGCGCGGCGGCGACCTGCGCGCGCGCCGCGTCGCGCTGCGCGAGCAGCTCGTCGCGCTCGAGGGACGCCAGCTCGGCGCCCGCGGCGACGTGGTCGCCCTCGCGCGGCGCGACGACGGCGAGGCGGCCGGCGAGCTGGAATCCGAGGTCGGCCTGCGTCGCCTCGACGGTGCCGGAAGCGACGATGGACGTGTCGCGCGGCGCGGCCGCGACGATGCGCCAGGTGGTGAGCGCGCCGACCGTCGACAGGACGACGGCGGCGAGCGCGATGCGTGTGCGAGTGGGCATGGCGGTGATCCGGACGGAGAGGTCGGTGGGTTCGTGCACCGTCATGGGAGGGCAACGCCGGGACCACGCGTGGATCGGCCCGCGCATGGGGCGCTAACGCGTTGCGGCCGAGCGAGATGCGGGGCCGGGCGCGGCACCGTGGCGGTCCGTCTCGTAGCGGCCCGCGTCGCGACATGCCGCGACGTCGCGAGATGTCGCGAGATGTCGCGAGGGCGTTCACTTCATGAACCGCAGAGGGCCGCAGAGGGCCTCAGAGAACGGCACCTGCTTCAACTGCTTTTTTACCACGGAGGACACGGAGGACACGCAGGAAACCAACGAGAAGTGGTTCTCCTCCGGGTTCTCCGTGTCCTCTGTGGTTCAACTCAAAGAGGCACTTCTCTGCGGCCCTCTGCGGTCGAACGACAGGCGCCTAACGCGGCGCGCCGAGCAGGTACGTGACCGGGATGGGCCCGTCGCCCACCTCGCCCGCTTCCCAGTGGTAGCCGTCGGCGCCGGTCTCGGCCGCGAGCGAGCGCAGCTCGTCCGGCGTGTAGGTGCGGAGGCACGACACGATGCCGTCGAACAGGACGAGGAGCGGGATCGCGGGTACGACGTAGGTCCAGAACAGCCGCGACCATCGGAACGGCCGGATGAACGGCGTCGCGAGCAGCACGAACAGCGGCGTCAGGCACGTGAGCAGGATCGCGCGCGCATCGCGGCGCGTCGCCTCGAAGATCGCGATCGGCGCGCGGCCCGTGGCCGCGTCAGCGAGCACTCGGCGCGCGTCCGCGGGCGCGAAGTGGTGGAACGCGGAGAACATCGTGCGCACGCCGGCGAGCGTCTGCGGCACCGCGTCGGCCGACACCGGTGTCGGCGTGCCGGTGATGACGCCGCCGCTCTCCGCGGCCAGCCGCTCGTACGCGCGCACGTTCGGGTGCAGGTCGGTGAGCCGCACGCGCACCGGCACCTCGAGCTCCTCCATCGCGGGCGCGAGCGCCCGCCACGGCCCGCCCGCGCCGGACGCGAGGTCCACGATGGGCACCGGTGTGCGGCCGTCGCCGAACGCGCGGGCGAGGAGCGGTGCGGCGGCGGCGTACGCGCGGCCGCGGACGATCATGAACGCGAGATAGTCGGTGAGTCCGTCGCGAATGGCGCGCGGGCAGCCCGACAGCTCGCCGATCTCGAAGAGCTGGAGTCTGCGCATGGAAGGTCGTGGCTCGGGTCCGTCGGGCGACGCGTTAGGCGAGGGCGATGCGGAGAGGCGGCGCGTGGTTCCGACGTTGCCCCTTCCGACGGCGGACGTCATCCTCTCTCATCTTCGCAGAGACGCACGAATTCCGGAGGGGACCATGCGCTACCTCGGGCTGATCGGCGGCATGAGCTGGGAGTCGACCGCCGAGTACTATCGACTCCTCAACCGCATCGTCGCGGAGCGGTGTGGCGGCCTTCACTCCGCGCCACTGCTGCTGCACAGCTTCGACTTCACCGGCATCGCCGAGCTGCAGGTCGCCGGCGACTGGGCGCGCGCGGGCGCGGTGCTCGCCGACGCGGCGGCGGGGCTCGAGCGCGCGGGCGCGGAGGCGATCGTGCTCTGCGCGAACACGATGCATCACGTCGCGCCGGCGGTCGAGGCGGCGGTGTCCGTGCCGCTGCTCCACATCGTCGACGTCACCGCCGCCGCGCTCGCGCGCGCGGGCGTGCGGCGCGCGGGACTCATCGGCACGCGCTACACGATGGAGCTCCCGTTCTGGCGCGAGCGCGCCGCCGAGCGCGCCGGCGTCGACGTCGTGGTCCCGGATGCCGCCGACCGCGCGCTCGTGCATCGCGTCATCTACGAGGAGCTCGTGCTCGGCCGCATCGAGCCGAGCTCGCGCGCCGCGTACGTCGACGTCATCGATCGGCTGCGCGCGGCGGGCGCGGAGGCGGTGGTGCTCGGCTGCACGGAGATCACGCTGCTGATCGGCGCGGACGACTCGCCGCTCCCCGTGTTCGACACCACCGCGCTGCACGCCGCCGCGGCCGCCGCGTTCATCATGGGCGTGCCGTGACGATACAGCGGCGCGCCCCCGCGTACCAGTAGCCGGCGGGATCGTTAGGCAGCGCGTCGGCGCCCGCGAAGTGCTCGGCGAGGAGCAGGTTCACCGCGTGCGGGTACTGGATCGGCAGGCCGTGGCCCGCATTGGAGAACTCGACGTAGCGCGCGCCGGGGATCGAAGCGGTGAGCGCACGTCCGCGCACGGGCGGCGCGATGCGATCCTCCGCCGCGCTGGCGACGAGCGTCGGGACCGCGGCGAGCTCGCCGAGTCGGTCGCGCACGTCGAAGCGCGTCATCGCCCGTAGCTGTCGCATGACGATCGGCGGCTGCTCGGCCAGGTCGCGGCCGAACAGCGGCGCGAGGCTCGCCGCGAGCGCGTCGCGGTCGGTCGCGCGCAGCAGCGACGCGGGCATCACCAGCTCGAGGAAGGCCTGGCGCCGCATGCGGCGCGTGCCGATCCGCGTGCGCAGCGATGCGACGAGCGTCGACGGCGTGAGCCGCGCGCCGCTCGGCCCGTCGGGGAAGGTGCACATCAGCGTGAGGCTCGCGACGCGCGCGGGCTGGGCGAGCGCGATCGCCTGCGCGATCAACCCGCCCATGGAGTGTCCGACGACGTGGCAGCGCTCGATCCCCTCGGCGTCGAGGATCGCGAGCGCGTCGGCGGCCAGCGCGTCGATCGTGAGCGGGCCGCGGCCGAGCGTGCTCGCGCCGATGCCGCGGTTGTCGAAGGCGATCACCTGATGATGGCCGGCCAGCCCGTCGATCTGCGGCCGCCACCCCTCGCCGACGATGCCGACGCCCTGCACGAGCAGCACGGCCGGTCCGGCCCCGGTGGTGGAATACGCGACGCGCGCGGCGGCGCGTTCGATGTAGCGCATGATGCGGTCCTCGGTTCGGGTCGTGTTAGGCACGTCCCGGACACGAGAGCAACGCGGGGACCATCGCCCGGCGGCGCCGCACGGCGCGGCGCAAGCCATTGTGCATCGCGGGGATGCGCGCCGCTCGAGCGGATCGCGGTGGTGCGCGGAGCATGGCGATCGGCCGCGAGATGTCGCGGCGTCGCGAGATGTCGCGGCGAGGGCACGACCTTGAACCGCAGAGGGCCGCGGAGGGCCGCAGAGGACTGCCCTCTTGAGTTGAACCACAGAGGACACGGAGGACACGGAGGAGAACCACTTCTTGTTGGTTTCCTCTGTGTCCTCCGTGTCCTCCGTGGTTCAAGAAGGTGAGCCCCGCCCGATCCCCAGCTTCTGCATGCGCGACCGCAGGGTGCTGGGATTCACGCCGAGCAGCACCGCTGCCCCGGCCGGCCCGTGCACGCGGCCGTTCGCCGCGGCGAGGGCGCGGCGGATGTGCGCGCGCTCGCTCTCGTCGAGCGTCGTGATCGGCGCGGTGTCGGCGCCCGTCTTCGACACGCGGCTCGCCGGCATGCGCAGCGGTTCGGCGAGCTTCACCACCGGCTCCGTCGCGAGCACGCAGGCGCGCTCCAGCACGTTCTGCAGCTCGCGGATGTTGCCCGGCCACGGATAGCGCTGGAGCTGCTCCATGCTCGCCGGATCCATCGCGCGCAGCGGCTTCGCGAGCTTGCGCTGGAAGTGCGCGAGGAAGTGGCGCACGAGCAGCGGGATGTCGCTCGGCCGCTCGCGCAGCGGCGGGATGCGGATCGGGAACACGTTCAGCCGGTAGTACAGGTCCGCGCGGAAGCGGCCCTCCGCCACCTCCCTCTCCAGGTCGCGGTTCGTCGCCGCGACGAGGCGCACGTCCACCGCGATCGGCGTCGCGCTGCCGACGCGCTCGAACTCGCGCTCCTGCAGCACGCGCAGGAGCTTCACCTGCGTGTCGAGCGGCAGCTCGCCGACTTCGTCCATGAACAGCGAGCCCTTGTCCGCGAGCTCGAACCGGCCGACGCGGCGCTGCAGCGCGCCGGTGAACGCGCCCTTCTCGTGGCCGAACAGTTCCGACTCCACGACGCCCTGCGGGATCGCGCCGCAGTTGATCTTGATCAGCGGCCGCGACGCACGCGCGCTGCGCTCGTGGATCGCGCGCGCGACGAGCTCCTTGCCCGTGCCCGTCTCGCCGGTGATGAGCACCGTCGTCTCCACCGACGCGACCTGGCGCACGCGGCGCAGCACGGCGCGTAGCGCGGGGCTCTCGCCGACGATGTGGTCGAAGCCGCCCACGTCCACCAGGTCCGCGCGCAGCTCGTCCTGCAGGTACGCGTTCTCCGCCTGCAGCCGGTCGCGGTGGCGCTCCAGCTCGCGGAACAGGAACGCCCCCTTGATCGCCATCGCCGCCTGGTCGGCGAACACGCCGAGCACCTCGTACTCCGTGCGCGTGATCGCGCGGCGCGCGACGTAGCCGATCGCGCCTAACGATTCCCCACGCACGGCGAGCGGGTACGCGGCGAGGCCGACGATCCCGTGCCGGCGCCAGATCCGCGTCACGCGCGGGTCGAGCATCCCCGGCGGCAGCTCCCGCCAGTCGTCGACGAGGCTCGGCTCCCCGAGGCGCAGTGCCACCGCGACCGGGAACAGCGAGTCCACCGGGATGCGGTGGAACGCGCCGGCGTCGTCGATGACCTCGGCCGACAAGACGAGGTGCAGCGCGCGCTCGGTGCTCCGCGTCTGCTCGCCCGCCTCGATGCGGCGGCGGCAGTACTCGCACTCGTCGTCGCCCATGAGCAGGAACACGCGCGCGACCGCGGCGTCCGCGCGCTGGACGAGCGCCTGCGTGATCGACTGCAGCACCGACCCGAGGTCGTCCGTCGTCGCCAGGCGGCGCGTGATCGCCCGCAGCACGTCGAACGGCGCGTCGAGCGTGACGCTCGGCGTGTACGCCGACGGGATCCCGATGTGCAGCTCCGGCGTCGTCATGAGACGCCTCGCGCGGACAGGCCGTGCTTCTGCATGCGCGACCGCAGCGTGCTGGCGTTGATGCCGAGCAGCGCGGCGGCGCCGTCGCGTCCGTGCACGCGTCCGTGCGTGGCGGCGAGCGCGCGGCGGATCTGCTGCCGCTCGTGCTCGTCGAGCGTCGCGATCGGCGCCTCCACGGTGGACGCGTCGGCGCTCGCGCCGCCCAGCGCGTCGGCGACGTCGACCATCGGTCCCGTCGCGAGCACGCACGCGCGCTCGACCACGTTCTGCAGCTCGCGGATGTTCCCCGGCCAGTCGTAGCGCTCCAGCAGCTCCATCCCTTCCTTCGTCACGCCGCGCAGCGGCTTGCCGAGTCGGCGTCGGAAGTGCGCGAGGAAGTACCGCACGAGCGGCGCGATGTCGGCGCGTCGCTCGCGGAGCGGCGGGATGCGGACGGGGAAGACGTTCAGCCGGTAGAAGAGATCCGCGCGGAAGCGTCTCTCGTCGACCTCGTGCTCCAGGTCGCGGTTCGTCGCCGCGATGAGCCGCACGTCCACGGTGATCGGGCGCGTGCCGCCGACGCGCTCCAGCTCTCCCTCCTGCAGCACGCGCAGCAGCTTCACCTGCGTGTCGGCCGGCAGCTCGCCGCACTCGTCGAGGAACAGCGTCCCCTTGTCGGCCAGCTCGAACCGGCCGATGCGACGCTGCAGCGCGCCGGTGAACGCGCCGCGCTCGTGGCCGAACAGCTCGCTCTCGACGAGCGACGGGCTGATCGCGCCGCAGTTCACCTTCACGAGCGCGCGCGACGCGCGTGGGCTGAGCGCGTGGATCGCGCGCGCGACGAGCTCCTTGCCCACGCCGGTCTCGCCGGTGAGCAGCACCGTGGTCTCGACCGGCGCCACCTGCTTCACCTTGCGCAGCACCGCGCGCAGGGCAGGACTCTCGCCCACGATCTGCTCGAAGCCGTGCTCCGCGCGGATCTCCTCCTGGAGATACGCGTTCTCCTCCTGCAGCCGGTCGCGGTAGCGCTCCACCTCGGTGAACATGCGCGCGCTCTTGATCGCGAGCGCGGCCTGGTCGGCGAAGATGCCGAGCAGCGCGAACTCCTTCGGGTCGAACCGCCGCCGGCTCAGCATGCCGATGACGCCGAGCAGCTCGCCGCGGAAGTCGAGCGGGCACGCGCCGGCCGAGACGATGCCGTACTCGTGGTAGCGCGCGAGGATCTCCGGTGTCACGTCGGTGCGGCCCTCCCCGATGAGATCCCCCGTGAGGAACGGCAGCCGCTCGCGCGCCACGGTGGAGAGCGGGTTCGGGAACGACAGCGGGATGTAATGATCGTGGCCGTCGTAACGCGTGCCCAGGATGCCGGCGCTCGCGGAGAGGTGGAGCCCGCGCTCGCCGTCGGCGGGCACGGCTTCGGCGGGGCGGCCGGCGCGGCAGATCTCGCACTCGTCGTCGGCGAGATAGAGGAACACGCGCGCCACTGACGCTCCGCCGTGCTCCACGAGCGCGGTCGCGATCGAGCGGAGGATCGTGGAGAGATCGTGCGTCGTGGCCATGCTGCGGGTCACGCGACGCAGCATCTCCAGCTGCGAGCGTGCGGGCGCGGTCGTCTCCACGTGCGTCGCTCCTCGACTGCGAGATATGCCAATCTTGCGACATTTCGCGATCCCACAAGAGCGGCACGTCCCTCCGCGGGGCGCGGTCGACGCGAGCCAAGTCGCGCGGGCGCAACGCGTTCGCTCGCGTGTGCCGGGGGTGGTGGAGCGTGGTCCTGGCGTTGCCTCCGGGTGGGGCGACCCTCACCACACCTCGTCCCACACCCGTGACCGACACCTTCTCTCCGCGCACGCTCGGCGACCCGCTGCCCGACGACGCCCGCGCGAGCCGCATCATCGCCGCCGCCATCGAGACGTTCGGCGCGCGCGGCTACACCGATACCACGCTCGCCGACATCGCGCGGCGCGCGCACGTCTCGACGTCCACGCTGCAGCTGCACTTCTCGTCGAAGGACGAGCTGTTCCGCGAGACCGTCCGCTCGCTGATGCTCGCGAGCCTCACCGCGACCGACGACGAGTCGACGAACGTGCTCGCCGGCGCGACGGTGGCCGACGCGGTGCGCGCGGTCGCGCGCCGCTACTGGCGCTCGATGGAGCGTCCGGAGCTCGTCGCGATCCTGCGGCTCGTCGTGGCCGAGCTGCCGCGCTTTCCGGAGCTCGCCACGCTGCACGCGGTCGAGGCGCTCGAGCGGCAGGTGCACGCGCTCGAGCGGCTCATCGAGCGCGGCGTCGTACGCGGCGAGCTGCGCCCCGTCGACGTCCGCGCCGCGGCGCGGACGATCGTCGCCACGCTCGCCGCGCACGCGCTGTGGTTCGCCTACCCCGGCATCTACGCCGGTCTCACCGGCCCGGACCGCGACCGCGCGGCCGCGGCGACGATCGAGACGCTGATTCAGTCGCTCGCTCCGACTCCCGCTCCTTCCACCGACGACTCCTCCGACCATGCCTAACGTCCATCGCTTGCTCGCCGCCGTCGCCCTCGCCGCATGCGGCGGCTCCGCCTGCAGCAGCGCCGACGCGCGCGACACACGCGCGCCGCAGTCCGCGCCGCTGCGCGCCGTGGAGGTCCAGCCCGTTCGCGCCGTCGACGAGACGAGCGCCATTCCCGCCAGCGGGATCCTGGAGGCGACGCGCACCATCGACATCGCCTTTCAGATCCCGGGCAAGGTCACCGCCGTCGTCACCGACGAGGGAGCCGAGATCCGCGAGGGCGCGCTCGTCGCCGCCGTGGACTCCACGGACACGAAGCTCTCGCTCGAGCGCGCCCGCATCTCGCTCCAGCGCAACGCCGAGGAGCTGGTCCGGCTGCGCGCGCTGCACGCGTCCGGCAGCCTCGCGCCGAACGATCTCGAGAAGGCGACGGCCGCCGAGCAGACGGCGGTCGTGAACGTCGCGCAGGCGCAGAAGCAGCTCCGCGACGCGCGGCTGTACTCGCCGATCTCCGGCGTCGTCGCGCGGCGCGCGATCGACCCGGGCGAGACCGCGGCGCCGGGCGTCCCGGTGTTCACGATCGCGCAGCTCGATCCGATGGAGCTGCGCGTCGGCATCCCCGAGGCCGACGTCGGGTCGGTGCGGGTCGGCCAGCGGGCGACGGTCACCGTGCCCGCGCTCGGTGGGCGCGAGCTGACGGGGCGCGTGACGCTCGTCGGCGTCACGGCCGACCCGACGACGCGCACGTACACGACGAAGATCACGCTGCCTAACGCCGACCGCGCGCTTCGCGTCGGCATGGTGGCCGAGGCGCGCATCGCCGGCAGCACGCGCGTGCGCGCGCTCACCATCCCCGGCGGCGCCATCGTGCGCGACGCCGAGGGTGCCACGCTGGCCTTCGTGCTCGACGGCGCGTCGGCCACGGTCCACGCGCGCCGCGTCGAGATCGGCGCGCCGCGCGGTCTCTCCGTCGAGATCCTCAGCGGCCTGCGCGAGGGCGACCTCGTCGTCGTCGGCGGGCAGCACGACATCCGGGACGGCATGAAGGTGCGCGCCACGCGCCAGGAGGGCTCATGAATCCGATTCGCGCGGCGTTGCGCCACCGGCAGGTCGTGCTGGTGCTCATCGCCTTCGTCACCATGCTCGGCATCCACGCGCTGCTCGAGATGCCGCGGCGTGAAGATCCCAAGATCACCATCCGCTCGGGCCTCGTGCTCGCGAGCTACCCCGGCGCGACCGCCGAGCAGGTCGAGGCGCAGGTCACCCGGCGCATCGAGCAGAAGCTCTTCCAGTACGCCGAGGTGCGGAAGGCGAAGACGTACTCCACCTCGCGCGCCGGCGGCGTCGTCGTGAACGTCGCGCTCGAGGAGTCGGTGCAGAACCCCGAGCAGTTCTGGGCGCAGCTCCGTCACGACATGAACGAGCTGCGGCAGCGCGAGCTCCCGCCGGGCGTCCAGGGCCCGATCGTCAACTCCAACTTCGGCGACGTCGTCGCCGTGCTGCTCGCCGTGCGCGGCGACCGCTACACGTCGCGCGAGCTCACCGACTTCCTCGATCGCATCGAGGACCATCTGCGCACGATCCCGGAGGTCTCGAAGATCCGGCGCTACGGCGAGCAGCGCGAGCAGCTCCAGATCACGGCGTCGGCCGGCCGGCTCGCGCAGTACGGCGTAACCGCGGCGAGCGTGATCAACACGCTGCAGCAGCGCAACGGCGTCGTGGAAGGCGGCGCCGTGAAGGCCGAGGGCTCGCGCGTCGCCATGCGCCCCACCGGGCTGTTCTCCACCGAGCAGGATCTTCGCCACATGCTCGTCGGCACGGGTCCGTTCGGCCAGCCGGTGCGGCTCGGCGACTTCGCGAACGTCGAGCGCCGCTTCGAGGATCCGGAGTTCCTCGTGCGCGTGAACGGCGGCGACGCCGTGCTCATGTCGATCGAGATGCAGGAAGGGAAGAACGTCGTCGAGTTCGGGGAGGCGATCCGCCACACCATCGGCGACCTGCGCGCCACGCTGCCCCCCGACATCGCGATCGACCTCATCGCCGATCAGCCGTCGATGGTGCAGGAGCGCGTCGTCGACTTCGGGCGTGAGTTCAGCATCGCGATCGTGTCGGTCGTGCTCGTGACGATTCTGCTGCTGCCGTTCCGCGTCGCCGCGATCGCGGCCGTCGCCATCCCGGTCACCGTGGCCGTCACGCTCGCCGTGCTGTCGGCGATCGGCGTGGAGCTGCACCAGATCTCGTTCGCCGGGCTCGTGGTGGCGTTGGGCATGGTCGTGGACGACGCGATCGTCATCGCCGACAACTACGTCGAGCAGCTCGATCACGGCGTGGCGCGGTCGGAGGCGGCGTGGAAGTGCGCGTCGGATCTCGCCGTGCCGGTGCTCGCCGCGACGCTCACCATCGTCGCGTCGTTCCTCCCGCTCGCCATCCTGCTCCCCGGCACGACGGGCGAGTTCATGCGCCCGCTGCCGATCACCGTCACGGTCGCGCTGCTCTCGTCGTACGCCGTCGCCATGCTGCTCACGCCCGTGCTCTGCCTCGCGTTCATCAAGACGGGGCTGAGGCCGGGACTGGGGACTCGGGACTCGGGACTCGGGAGTCCGCAGCCCCGAGTCCCCAGTTCCCAGTCCCGAGTCCCCAGTCCCGTGTGGTTCAATCCACTCGACGCCATGCAGGCCGGCTACGAGCGCGTGATGGCGTGGGCGATGCCCCGCCGCTGGACCACCGTCGCGGTCGGCGCCGCGAGCGTCGTCGTCGCGGTCGTGCTGCTCGGCCGCATCCCGCAGCGCTACTTCCCGTTCGCCGAGCGCGACCAGTTCGTGATCGACGTGTGGCTCCCCGAGGGCGCGCGCATCGAGGCGACCGATGCCACGATGCGGAAGCTCGAGCGCGAGCTCGCGCGCATCAAGGACGTGCGCACGTACGCCGCGTTCGTCGGCGCGGGCTCGCCGCGCTTCTACTACAACGTGAACCCCGAGGCCACCACCGCGAACTACGGCCAGTTCGTCGTCAACACGACGAGCGCCGAGGAGACGCCCGCGCTCGTGCAGTCGCTGCGCGCGCGGCTCACCGCGGCCGCGCCGGAGGCACGCGTCCAGCTCAAGGAGCTGCAGCAGGGCGCGAGCTTCCCGTCGCCGATCGAGGTGCGCCTCACGGGCGACGACCTGCACGCGCTGCGCGCGTGGGGCGACAGCGTGCAGCGCATCCTCGAGATGACGCCGCACACGCAGTACGTCGTCTCCGACTGGCGCGAGGCGAGCTACGGCCTCGCCGTCGACCTGCGCGAGGACATCGCCACGCGGCTCGGCTTCACCGAGTCCGACGTCGCGCGCCAGCTCGCGACCGGCTTCGAGGGCGAGCCGGTGAGCACGTTCTGGGAGGGACGGCGGAAGATCGACATCGTCGCGCGGCTCGACGAGCGCGAGACGGCGCGGTTCGACGACGTGCTGTCGACGTACGTGCGCTCGTCCACCACCGGCGTGCGGGTGCCGGTGCGGCAGATCGCCGACGTGCGCGCCGAGTGGCAGCCGAGCCGCGTCGTGCGCCGCAACGGCATGCGCACCATCACGCTCGGCGCGTACACCACGTACGGCGTGCTGCCGTCCGAGGTGCTCGCGAAGGTGCAGCCGCAGGTCGCCGCCCTCGCGCTCCCGAAGGGGATCGAGGTGTCGTACGGCGGTGAGATCGAGGCGTCGAACGAGAGCGCCGCGCAGATGGTCGGCGCGCTGCTCGCGGGGCTCGGCGGCATCTTTCTCATCCTGCTGTTCCAGTTCCGGCAGACGAAGTTCGCGCTGCTCATCATGGTGTCGATCCCGCTGTCGCTGTTCGGCAGCGTGCTCGGGCTCCTCGTCACGCGCAACCCGTTCGGCTTCACCGCGCAGCTGGGCATGATCGCGCTCACCGGCGTGGTGGTGCGGAACGCCATCATCCTCGTGGACTGCATCAACGAGCGGCGCGCGCACGGCGAGTCGCTGGAGGAGGCCGCGCTCGACGCCGGGCGGCGCCGGCTGCGTCCGATCTTCCTCACGACCATGGCCGCCGCCGTCGGCGTGCTCCCGATGATCGTGTCCGGCTCCACGATGTGGTCGCCGCTCGCGAGCGTGCTCGCGGTGGGGCTCATCTGCTCGATGGTGTTCACGCTCGTCGTCGTGCCGGTGCTCTACGTGCTCGTGGAGCGCCGCGCCGAGCGCCGCGCGTTAGGCGCGAGTGGCGCGGTGCCGGCGCGCCCGCTCGCCGGCGCCGCCGCGACGGCCGTGGCGCTGCTGTTCGCGCCGACCGCGCGCGCGCAGGAAGCTGCGTCGTCGGCATCGTCGGCATCGGCGACGTTGCCGGCGCCGAAGCATCTGACGCTCGACGAGGCGATCGCGCTCGCGCTCCGCAGCGGGACGGCGGCGCGCATGGCCGACGCGCACGTGCGGGAGATGCAGGCCGCGCGGCGGGCCGCGCGCGCCGACTGGTTCCCGCGGCTGTCCACCGAGGCGACGTACCTGCACGGCAACGGGCACTCGTCGATCGAGATCCCGGCCGGCGTGCTCGGACGCGACGGCACCGGTCAGCCGATCCCGAGCACCACGGGCGTGATCGAGCAGGGCGGCGCGCGCACGTTCTACATGACGTCCACGGTCGCGCAGCCGCTGACGCAGCTCGTGAAGGTGCGGCAGTCGGAGAAGCTCGCCGGTGCGCGCGAGCGCGAGGCCGAGGGCGACCGCGCGCGCATCGCGGCCGACGTCGCGCTCAGCGTGCAGCGGCTCTACCTCGGCCTCGTCGTCGCGCGCGGGCAGCTCGCCGCCGCCGACGCGAGCCTCGCCGCGCGCGCCGCGCAGCTCGACGACGCGACGCACGCGGTGCAGGTCGGGCTGTCGCTCCCCGCGCGCGCGGCCGGTGCCCGGGCGTCGCTGCGGCAGGCGGAGTATGAGCGCGGTCAGCTCGTCGACCAGGCGGAGGATCTCGCCCAGCAGCTCGTCGAGACGCTCGGCCTCCCGCTCGACACGCCGCTGGAGCTGGAGACGCCGCGGTTCGCGAGCGCGGATCGCGCGTCCCTCCCCGCGCTCGCCGAGCTCACGGCGCGCGCGCTCGCCGAGAACGGCGAGGTCATCGCCGCCGAAGCGCAGGTGGAGCAGGCGCGCCGCGGCGTCGCGATCGCCCGCGCCGACTACCTGCCGGAGGTGACGCTCACCGCGTCGCAGAGCTATCAGGACGCGGTCGCGTTCCTGCCGCACAACAACAGGGTCGTCGGCGTGAAGGCGAGCTTCACCGGCTTCGACTTCGGCCGCCGCCGCGCCACGACGCAGGAGCGCACGGCGCAGGCCGCGCGCGCGACGGAGAACGTGCGCCGCGTGCGCGACCGCATCGCGACCGACGTGGCCCGCGCGTACCGCAAGGCGCAGCGCGCGGAAGAGGGACTCGACGCCGCGCGCGCCGCTCTCGAGGCCCGCACCGACGCGGCGCGCATCGCGTCGAGCGAGAGCGGCGCGGGCATGGCGCTCGTCGCCGCGACCCGTGAAGCCACGGCGAACCGCTCCCAGGCCGAGTCGCAGGTGCTGCAGGCCGAAGTCGGCGTCATGCTCGCGCGCGCCGAGCTGGCCCGCGCGGTCGGGAGGGTGATGCCATGAATTGAGCTGCTTCAACCGCAGAGGACGCAGAGAACGGCAACTGCTTTTGAACCACAGAGGACACGGAGAACACAGAGGAAACCAACTCTCTTGAAGTGGTTTCCTCCGTGTCCTCGGTGTCCTCTGTGGTTCAACTCAAAAGGGTTTCCTCTGCGTCCTCTGCGTCCTCTGCAGTTGAAGCAGTTGCGCGTGCCTAACGCAGCACGATCACCAGCTCGAACCGCGCCTCGCCGAGCTCCGTCGGCACGTACACCGCGAGGTTGCGCGCCCGCGCCACGGCGTCCCATGCCGGCCCCGCGCGGCGTATCGCGAAGTACAGGAAGTCGAGCTTCACCGGCACGCCCCCCGGCGGCTGCGCGACGTGCGCCAGCTCGAGCCCCGGCAGCGCCTGTCGGATCAGCGTGTCCACGACGTCCGCCGATCCCACCTTGCAGCCGTGCAGCACGCGCGGCACGACGTCCGCCTGTCGCAGCGGCGAGCGCACCGCGAGGTACCACTGCGGCGCGCTGAGCCACTTCTCCTGCTCGAGCGCCACGGCCTGCACGCTCGGCCGCACCGGCCGCAGGGGCAGCGACACCGCGGTCTCCGGCACCGCCGTCTCCAGCAGCTCGAGCAGCCGCGCCTCGAGCGCCGCGAAGCTCTCGCCGAGTCGCGCGTGGTCGTACGTCGGCAGCGGCGGCGGCGTCGGCGCGAACGTCGTCAGCGCGCCGGTGAGCGCGAGCATCGCCTCCCACAGATCCGACGGATGCCCGCCGCGCACCTCCTGCAGATGGCGCAGCACCGGCAGGTGCGTGTTCAGCGTGTACAGCAGCCAGAACGCCGCCACGTCGGTGACCGAGAAGTCGGCGAGCCCCAGGCTCCGCTGCCGACGCGCGCCGCCGAGCGCGCTCGCCTTCGCCGCCACGCGCTCCACGACGCGGCGCGCGATGCCGGTGAGCGCGGGACTCGCCGAGACGTCGAGCAGCGGCGGCACGAACGACGGATCGAGCGTGACCTCGCCCGCCGGGGAGCGGAGCAGCCGCGCGACCGGCATCGCCGTGTAGCCCTCGGCCGTCTCGCCGGCGAACAGCAGCCGCAGATTGGGGCGCGCGACCTGGATCGGCCGCTCCGCCATCCCCGTCGTCTCGTCGCGCGTCAGCAGCTCCTCGGCGCGCCACCGCGCCGTCGCGGCGGCGCCGGTGCCTAACGCCTCGCGCACCGCGACGTTGCGCGCGCCCGGCCGGTACTCCGGCACGCCGAGCGACACGAGCAGCGCGCGCTGGTCCTGCGCCCACGCGACGTCGAGCGCGCGTGGGGGCGGCGGCGGATCGCTCGCCGGCGCGTCGAACATCAGCCCGTCCGGGAAGCGCCCCGTCGCCGCGCGCAGCACGACGGTGCCGCCGGCGAGCGCCTCGCGGTCGAACTCGAGTCGCGAGAAGCCCCACGGGCAGAACGTGAACGCGCCGAGCTGGAGGCGCAGCAGCTCGTCGAGGTAGCGGTCCTGCGCCTGCAGGTGCTGCGGCGTCAGGAGCGTGCCCTTCGTCCAGAGCACCGGGTGGAGGGAGGCCATGGCGTACAACGTAATGCGTAATCCGTGTTGCGGATTACGCCGTCACGACCGCCACCTCCAGCGTCCCTGCGCAGTCCACCAGGCAGTAGCCCGGGGGCACCGTCACGCCGCGCTCGGCCGCCGGGTTGAGCGCGTATGCCGCGTTGCCCACGGCCTCCGCGTACGGGTCGCCCTCGTACGACGCGTGCGCGGGCGGGCCGGAGGGCGTGCCGCGGCGCGAGCGCGCGACGACGGCCGGCGTCACGTGCCCGACGGAGCGCTGCGGCTCGCGGAACCGCTCCCACGTCTCGGGGAACCAGTACCGGTCGCGGCTCGTCGGACCGGCGCGGCCGGTGAGCGCGGCCCACTGGGCGAGCGACGACGCGTCCATGCCCGCCGCCGCGGTGGCGTCGGAGACGAGGACGCGCACGACGAACCAGGGGAGCGGCTCCTCCCCGAACGGCCACGCGGCGGCGGTTGCCGCACATGCCGCCTCGTCGAGCGCCGCCCAGTCGGTGGGGTGCGCGCCGCGGCCGACGACGAGCACCAGGCGGTAGCGCGGCGTGGCGGCGATCGGGCGCGGCGACGGCGCGACGGGGGCCGCGGGCAGGTCGGGGATGCTCACCGCGAGGGTGCGCGGCTCGTACAGCGCCACCGCGGTCCACGCGGCGCGTCCCGGCGCGAGGGCGGCGCGCGCGCCGTCGTCGAGCGCGGCGAGCAGCGCGCGGAGGCGTCGCGCGTCGGCCGCGTCGCGCGCGTCGCCGAGCGTTAGGCCGCGCGGCCCGACGAACGACGGGTCGCCGAGTCGCTCGGCGGCGCCGTCCTCGAACAGCACGCGGCGGAGCGCGGAGCGGACGAGCGGGCCGATGGGGCTGGGCAGCCGCGCCGTCGCGCACGGGTTCGTGACGACGAACCGCCCGCCGAGGGCGCCGAGCAGCTCGGCGAGCGGCGCCGGCGTGGCGAGACGCGTCGTGAGCTGCGCCACGAGCGACGGCGTGGTGATCGGCGCGAGGACCCGATGGGGCGCGCCGGCGAACGCGGCGACCGCGCGCAGGTCCGCGGCGGTGGACATCCACCGTGTCGCGGCGAGCCGAGCGAGCGGAAGTGTGGAATGGCGCATCGGGACGCGGCGCGGATCCAGGAAGGTCCCCGGCCGGCGTCGAGTGCCAGTTCCGCGCCGCGCCGGGCGTGCGAGCGGCACGGGCGTTCGGATGTGTCACGGGGAAGACACATCTGCTTGACATCCTCGAATGCGAGGTGCACGATATGGCCTCCAAAATAATCATTTGGCGGCGCATGACGTCGCCGACGATCGAACGGGTGGACCTCGCCCGGGCCCCTACGCCCCCCAGAGCCACGCCGCCACCGGCGCGCACCTCTCCTTACTCCACCGCTCCACGCTGCAGGGGATCGACATGCCTGAAAGCACCCAGAAGAAGCTCGAACGCGTCCGCCCGCCGCGCATCCAGATCTCGTACGAGGTGGAGACCGGCGGCGCCATCGAGATGAAGGAGCTCCCGTTCCTCATGGGTGTCCTCGGCGACTTCACCGGACACGCCACGGAGCCGCTGCCGAAGCTGAAGGAGCGGAAGTTCGTCGAGGTGACGCCGGACAACTTCGACGACGTGCTGGCGAGCATGAAGCCGCACCTCGCGTTCTCGGTGGAGAACAAGCTGAGCGAGGAGTCGGACGCGCCGAACCTCAAGGTGGACCTCAACTTCCGCAGCCTCGACGACTTCTCGCCGGACGCCGTCGCGAAGCAGGTGCCGGCGCTGAACAAGCTCCTCGAGCTGCGCGGCGAGCTCGCGAACCTGCGGGCGAACCTGCAGACGAACGAGAAGCTCGACGAGGTGCTGCAGGCCACGCTGGGCGACGCGGACAAGATGGCCAAGCTCCGCACGGAGCTCGGGCTGGAGGGCAACACCAATGGCTGAGACCCAGGCGAACGCCCAGGCGGCGAGCTACACCGCGGACACCGAGTCGCTCGGTCTCCTCGACCAGATCGTCGAGCAGGGGAAGCTCGGCCGCGACGCGCAGACGAAGGAGCGCGGCAAGGACCTCGTGAAGCGCTTCGTCGCCGAGGTCCTCGAGGGGCAGATGACCATCGCGCGCGACACCGAGGCGATGATCAACGCCCGCATCGCGCAGATCGATCACCTGCTGTCGCTGCAGCTGAACGAGGTCCTGCACCATCCCGAGTTCCAGAAGCTCGAGGCGTCGTGGCGGGGCCTGAAGTATCTGCTCGGGCAGAGCGAGACGGGCACGATGCTGAAGATCAAGATCCTCAACGTCTCGAAGAAGGATCTGCTGAAGGATCTCGAGCGGGCATCGGAGTTCGACCAGAGCGCGCTGTTCAAGAAGGTCTACGAGGAGGAGTACGGCGTCTTCGGCGGCACGCCGTTCGGCGCGCTCGTCGGCGACTACTTCTTCGACAAGACCGGCCAGGACATGGCGCTCCTGGAGAAGATCTCCAACGTCGCCGCGGCGGCGCACGCGCCGTTCATCAGCGCGGCCTCGTCGACCATGTTCAACCTGGAGAGCTACTCGCAGCTCGACCAGCCGCGCGATCTCGCGAAGATCTTCGACAGCACCGAGTACGCGAAGTGGAAGGCGTTCCGGGAGACGGAGGACTCGCGCTACGTGGCGCTGACCGGCCCGCGCATCCTGGTGCGTGAGCCGTACGGGAGCGCGACGGTGCCGATCGAGGCGTTCAACTACGAGGAGCGCGTCGACGGCACGGAGCACGACAAGTACCTGTGGGGGAACGCCGCCTACGCGATGGCCGCGAACATCAACAAGGCGTTCGCGATGTACGGGTGGTGCGCCTCCATCCGCGGCGTGGAGAGTGGCGGTCTCGTGGAGGGGCTGCCGGTGCACAACTTCCGCACCGAAGCGGGCGAGATCGTGATGAAGTGCCCGACGGAGGTGCAGATCACCGACCGCCGCGAGAAGGAGCTCGCGGACCTCGGCTTCGCGCCGCTCGTGCACCAGAAGGGGACGCCGAACGCGGCCTTCTTCAGCGTGCAGTCGTGCCAGAAGCCGAAGGTCTACGACAAGCCCAATGCGACGGCGAGCGCGCGGCTCTCGGCCCAGCTGCCGTACATCTTCGCGACGTCGCGCTTCGCGCACTACCTGAAGGTCATGATGCGCGACAAGATCGGCGGCTTCACGTCCCGGGTGCTCATCCAGGACTTCCTGAACCGCTGGATCCAGAACTACATCGCGCTCCCCGACGCGCCGGCGGGCATCAAGGCGAAGTACCCGCTGAGCGAGGCGCGTGTGGACGTGGTCGAGGTGCCCGGCAAGCCGGGCGTGTATCGCGCGGTCGCGTTCCTCAAGCCGCACTTCCAGCTCGACGAGCTGGCCGTGTCGATGCGGCTCGTCGCCGAGCTGCCGCCGCCGGCTGCCTAACGACGACGCGGGGGGGCGGTGACGCCTGGATGACGGCGCTGTGACGGCCGTGATCGGGTTTCGCCGCCCGACGCGTAAGGCACGACAGGACGGACCGACCGGCACTCAACGACCGAGCGGCACCGCCTAACGGAAAGCCGGGGCGAACCCGGATCCACTCCCCCCTCCACACCTCCACACCGCGAGAGGCGTACTACCATGGCATTCGATACCTTCCTCAAGATCGAAGGTCCCGACCTCAAGGGCGAGTCGACGGCGACGGGCTACGAGGGTCAGATCGAGGTCTACTCGTTCTCGTGGGGCGCCTCGAACCCGGTGACGGTCGGCTCGGGCGCGACGGGCCTCTCCGGCGGCAAGGTCTCGATCTCGTCGTTCAACATCATGAAGAAGACCGAGACGTCGTCGGCGCCGCTGTTCAACGCCTGCGCGAGCGGTCAGCACTACGACACGGCCACGGTCACGATGCGCAAGGCCGGCGGCACCGCGGGCCAGCAGATCTTCCTGACCTACGTCTTCACCGACGTCATGGTCGAGTCGATCCAGTGGTCGGGCTCCAGCGGCGGCGACGACTCGCCGACCGAGTCGGTCTCCTTCGCCTTCGGCAAGGTCGAGATCACGTACTACGCGCAGGACGACAAGGGCGCGATGAAGAAGGCCGGCCAGGCCAGCTGGGACCTCACGAAGGTCACCACCTGATCCTGATCTTCCTTCGGAGACGAGCCGATGCCCTCCGCACGTGAGCTGTACGCTGCTGGGCGGTTGGACGCGGCCATCGAGACGCTGGGCGCCGAGCTTCGGGACAACCCGACCGACGCCCAGCGGCGCGTCTTCCTGTTCGAGCTGCTCGCCCTCGCCGGGCAGTACGACCGCGCCGAGAAGCAGCTCGATGTCCTCGCCCGCGCCGGCGCGAAGGCCGAGATGGGGACGCTGCTGTATCGCTCCGCCATCGAGGCGGAGCGGGTGCGCGAGCACATGTTCGCCACCGGCGACTACCCGAGCACGCCGGCGCCCGGGCCGGTGGCGGGCACGCGGGACGGCCAGCCGTTCCTCGAGATCGAGGACGCCGACCCGCGCATCGGCGCCCGCCTCGAGGTGATCGCGGGCGGACGGTATCTCTGGATCCCGTTCGCCCACGTCGCCTCGGTGCGGATCGAGGCCCCGACGCGGCTGCGCGACGTGCGCTGGCTTCCGGCGCGCATCGCGACGAACGCGTCGGTGCGTGACCTGGAGCTCGGCGAGGTGCTGCTGCCGGCGCTGACCGCCGGCGCGTGGCGCCACACCGACCCCGAGATCCGCCTCGGCCGGGCGACCGACTGGGACGAGCTGCCGGACGACGGCGGCTTCGCTCCGGTCGGCCAGAAGGTCTGGCGGATCGACGGCGAGCACGTGCCGCTCCTCCAGATTCGCGACATCACCCTCACGCCCACGCCCGAGCCGGTGGCCTGACCGGCGGGCGCGTCGCGCCGACGCTCGACCCGCTACGGCGCGGGCTCCGGGGCGAGCAGGTCCCGCCCCGCCCGCGCCGTTCGTGTCTCTCTGCGTTTCCCCTCTGCCGCATCCGATGCCCCCCAACGCCGAGCTTCTCGCCACGCTGCTCGCCCCGATCCCGGGCGACAGCCCGACCGGGAAGGACCTTCGCTACTCGGACGAGCGCTACGACAAGATCGAGAAGGCCCGGAAGGAGGACCCGTTCCTCCCGAGCGACGGCGGTCTCGCCACCGAGCGCAAGATCGCCGACTGGCCGCAGGTCATCTCGCTCTCGTCGCAGCTCCTCGCCAAGGAGACGAAGGACCTCCAGCTCGCGGCGTGGCTCACCGAGGCGCTGCTGAAGCGCGAGGGGTTCGGCGGACTCTCCACGGGACTGTCGCTGCTGAAGGGGCTGCTGGAGCAGTACTGGGACGGGCTCTACCCGGCGCTCGACCCCGACGAGCCGGACGACCTCGGCGTGCGCGCCGGCCCGCTCGCGGTGGTCGGTGGACCGGACTTCGGCATCCTGGTGCGCCAGACGCCGATCGCGCCGGACGACGTCTCGTTCCTCGACGAGCAGGCGTCGCAGGACATCCCGCTGGAGCGGGAGACCGAGAAGGACAAGGAGAAGCGGGCCAAGCGCGCCGAGGCGCTCGATCAGGGCAAGAAGCCGCCCGAGGTCGTGCGCAAGGCGATCGACGGCGCGACGAAGGCGTTCTACAAGCCGCTCGTCGCCGACATCAACGCGGCGCTCGCGGCGCTCGACGGGCTGGACAAGGCCGCCGACGCGCGGTTCGGGCGTGACGCGCCCGGCTTCAACGCGCTGCGCAAGGCGCTCGAGGACGTGCAGCGCCTCACGACGCCGATCCTCGCCGAGAAGCTCGCCGCCGACCCGGATCCGATCGAGGAGATCCCGGAGGTCGCCCCCGGCGACGTGGGGGCGTACGCGCCGCCGGCCGGTTGGGCCGGGGACGGGTCGCTGCCGCCGGAGCCGATCAGCGTCGTCGACGCGACGACGCGCATCGCCGTCTCGGCGCGCTATCTCCGGAAGCAGATGCCGACGAGCCCCGCGCCGTTCCTCATGCTGCGCGGGCTGCGCTGGGGCGAGCTGCGCGCGGCCCCCGAGGGGGGTGGCCAGCTCGACCCGAAGCTGCTCGAGGCCCCGGCGACGGCGGCCCGCGCGAAGCTCAAGGGGCTGCTGCTCGACGGCAACTGGCCGGAGCTCCTCGAGCAGGGCGAGGCGCTCATGGCGTCGCCGCAGGGGCGCGGGTGGCTCGACCTGCAACGCTACACGCTCACCGCGTGCGCCCGGCTCGGGAGCTCGTACGACGCCGTCGCGGCGGCCGTGCGGAGCGAGCTGCGCGCGCTCCTCGCCGCCTTGCCGCGGCTGCCGGAGATGACGCTCATGGACGACACGCCGACGGCGAATCCGGAGACCCGCGAGTGGCTCGCGGCCGAGGGGCTGGTCGCGGACGACACCGAGACGACCAGCGACGCCGCCGAGGAGCCGGAGGACCCGCGCGCCGCCACGCTCGCCGAGGCGCTCGCGCAGGACGACGCGACGTCGGCCACCGGTGGGCTCGCGCGCGCCCGCGCGACGCCGAACGGGCGCCGCCGCGCCGACGGCCGCGCGTTAGGCACCCCGGACGCGTTCTCGCTCGCGCGCGCCGAGCTGGCGCAGAACCGCCCGAGCCAGGCGATCGAGGTGCTCGCCGCGGAGCTCGCGCGCACGCGCTCGCCGCGCGGCCGATTCGTCCGGCAGACGCAGATCGCCTACATCATGGTGGAGGCGGGGCTCGACGCGGTCGCGCGGCCGATCCTCGACAAGCTCATCGAGGACATCAACGAGCGGAAGCTCGACGAGTGGGAGTCGGGCTCGCTCGTCGCACAGCCGATGGCGCTCCTCTGCCGCGTGATGGATCGCGCGGGCGAGTCCGGGAAGCCGCGCAGCGATCTGTACCTGCGGATCTGCCGCCTGGATCCGATGCAGGCGCTCGGGCTCCAGGCGGGCGCCTAACGATGCTCGAGCGCCCCTCCGAGCATCCGCGTCGCCGGACCGGCGGCGTCACGACCGGCTTTCCGGTCGGCGGCCGCATGGGCCCGGGCGGCGCCACGGGCGAGTTCGTGCGGCCGCGCGCCGGCCGCACGGAGATCGAGCGCATGGTGCAGCCGTCGCTCATCGATCGCCTCACGGACGCGGAGCCGAAGTCGCCGCGCGACCCGACGACGACGCCGAAGGACTCCGCGCAGGCGTTCCGCGACGCGGTGCAGGCCGACATCGAGTGGCTGCTGAACACGCGCCGCTCGACCGTGGTGGTGCCCGAGTCGTATCGCGAGCTGCTCGAGTCCGTGCACGAGTTCGGGCTGCCGGACGTGACGGGCATCGCGGTGAACACGCCCCAGGGGCGCACGATGCTGCGCGACCTGATCCAGAACGCGCTGGAGCGGTTCGAGCCGCGGCTGGAGTCGCCCGTCGTGCGCATCGGCGACGTCGACGTGCTGTCGACGCCGATGGTGCGCTTCCAGGTCGAGGCGATCCTGCGCATGGACCCGGGTCCGGAGCACGTGGTGTTCGATACGGTGCTCGAGGTGGCGCGGGGTCAGTACGCGGTGGAGGGCGACGCCGGCACCACGCCGGGCGCGTGACGCAGCGGGACAACGGAGACCACGCGAAAGGAGCACCGTGCAGGACGATCTGCTGAGGTTCTACAATCAGGAGCTGACCTACCTCCGCCGCCTCGGCGCGGAGTTCGCCGCCCACTACCCGAAGGTCGCGTCGCGGCTGCAATTGGAGCCCACGAAGTGCGAGGACCCCCACGTCGAGCGCCTGCTCGAGGGGTTCGCGTTCCTCGCCGCGCGCGTGCAGCTCCGCCTCGACGAGGATCTCCCCGAGGTGTCGGAGACGCTGCTCGACGTGCTCCACCCGCAGCACGTGCGTCCGGTGCCGTCGATGGCGATCGCGGAGCTGGAGCTCGACCCGATGCTCGGCCAGCTGCCGCAGGGGCTGCGCGTGGCGCGCGGCAGCGAGCTGCGGTCGCGCCCCGTGCAGGGGATGCCGTGCCGCTTCCGCACGTGCTACGACACCACGCTGTGGCCGGCGACGATCGCCGCGGCGGAGTGGACGACGGCCGACCGCGTGGGGCGCGGCGCGCGCGTCGGCGATGCGGTGGGCGCGGTGCGCGTGGAGCTCCGCGCGTTCGAGGGGATGCGCCTCGGAGAGCTCACGGTCGCGCCGCCGGAGACGGAGGGCGGCCCCGCCGTCGAAGGCCTCGGCCCGCTGCGGCTGCACCTCGCGAGCGACCCGAGCGTGGCCGATGCGCTCTACGAGCTGCTGCTCAACAACTGCACGTCGGTGGTCGTGCGCGATCCCGATCAGCCGACGCGCGCGCCGGTGGTGCTGGGCGGGAGCGGCGACGCCGTGCGACCGGTGGGGTTCGACGAGCACGAGACGATGCTGCCGTACCCGCGCCGCGCGCTGCGCGCGTACACGCTGCTCCAGGAGCTGTTCGTCTTCCCGCAGAAGTTCCAGTTCGTCGACGTGGTCGGCGTCGCGGCGGCGCTCCAGTCGTTAGGCGCCGGGCCGCGCGCGGAGCTGTTCTTCGTCGTCTCCCCGTTCGAGCGGGCGGAGCGGCGCGAGCTGCTGTCGCTCGGCCTCTCGGCGCGCGCGCTCCGCCTCGGCTGCACGCCCGTGGTGAACCTGTTCTCGCAGTCGGGGGAGCCGATCCTGCTCACCGAGCGGCAGCCCGAATACCTCGTCGTGCCCGACGCGCGCCGCCGGCTGGAGATCGAGACCTGGTCGGTGGACAGCATCGTGGGGATCCGACCGGGCGAGAAGGAGCCGGTGCCGATCGAGCCGATGTACGCGTTCCGCAGCGGCCGCTCGACGTCGGCCGGGCGCGTCGTGTGGCAGTCGGTGCGGCGGCCGAGCGGGTGGCGCACCGACCGCGGCACGGACGTGTTCCTGTCGTTCGCGGACCTCAGCGGCGCGCTGCGCGCCCCCGACGCGCAGGTGGCGTCGCCGCGGCTCACGTGCTTCAACGGCGACCTGCCGAGCCGCCTGCCGTTCGGCGTCGACGAGCGCGGCGACTTCGAGCTGACGCAGGGCGGGCCGGTGCGCCGGGTGCTGTGCCTCGTGAAGCCGACGCCGGTGCGCCAGCCCGCGCTCGGCAAGCCGCTGCTGTGGCGTCTCGTCTCCACGCTGTCGCTGAACCACCTCTCGCTCGTCGACAACGAGAACGGCAGTGGCCTGGAAGCGCTGCGCGAGCTGCTGCGCCTGCACAACGTGGGCGACTCGGAGGCCGCCCGGCAGCAGATCCTCGGGCTCGTGGGGGTGCGCAGCGAGCCCGCGTTCGCGCGCGTGGTGAGCGATCAGGGACTCGCGTTCGCGCGCGGGCGGCGCGTCGAGCTGCACTTCGACGAGGAGCAGTTTCCGGGCGGCGGCATGTTCCTGTTCGCGAGCGTGCTGGAGCGGTTCCTCGCGCTGCAGGCGACGATGAACAGCTTCACGCAGGTGGTCGTGCGGTCGCGGCAGCGCAAGCGCGTGGTGCGGCAGTGGGCGCCGCGGGCGGGGGTGCGGGCGCTCGTATGAGCGTGGAAGCGCGCGAGTCGGGACTCGAGACGCGGGACGCGGGACTCGGGAGCTATCAGCCCACGAGTCCCGAGTCCCGAGTCTCGAGTTCCGACTCCCGCTCGGCGGCCGCGGCGCTCGAGCGCGTGCTGCGCGACGAGCCGACGTCGTTCGCGTTCTTCCAGGCGGTGCGGCTGTTAGGCCGGCTGCGGCCCGGGCGCGCGCCGGTCGGCGAGTGGGCGGATCCGGCCGACGAGGTCGTGCGATTCGTGGTGCATCCGTCGCTCGCGTTCCCGCCGAGCGAGATCCACGCGCTGACGTTCGGCGACGAGGACGGCGCGAAGCCGCCCGCCGATCGCACCGAGCGCCACGTGCCGGCGCGCATGACGGTGAACTTCCTCGGCCTCACGGGGCCGCAGGGGGTGCTGCCGCACGTGTACACGGAGTACGCGGCGGCGCGCGCGCGCACGAAGGACACGGCGCTGCGCGACTTCCTGGATCTGTTCCACCACCGCGTGCTGTCGCTGTTCTACCGCGCGTGGGAGCGGAGCCGCTTCACGATCGCCGCCGAGTCGGGGGGCGCGCGCGAGGACCGGCTGCTCGCGCACCTGCTGGACCTCGTGGGCGTCGGCACGCCGGGGCACCGCGAGCGGCTGCCGGTGCGCGACGAGGCGCTCGCCTACTACGCCGGGATCCTCGCCGTGCGCTCGCGGCCGGCCGACGGGCTGGCGCGGCTCGTCGGCGACTACTTCGACGTGCCGGCGTCGGTCGACCAGTTCGTGGGCGAGTGGCGGCGCGTGGACGCGACCGGCCAGTGCACCGTGGGCGCCGACGGCGAGGCGGGGCGGCTCGGGCTCGGCGTGCTCGGCGACGAAGCGTGGGACCCACAGGCGCGCGTGCGACTTCGCCTCGGCCCCCTGACGCGCGCGCAGTTCGACGCGCTGCTGCCGGGGGGCGAGGAGCACGGGGCGCTGTGCGCGCTGGCGCGCCTCTACGCCGACGAGCAGGTTGGGGTGGACGCGCAGCTCGTGCTGTCGCGCGACGCGGTGCCGCCCAGCGTGCTCGGCGTGCCTGCCACCGGCCCCGCGCCCGGCCCGCTCGGCCGCGGGAGCTGGCTCGCCACCCGGACCCTCCCGCGCGATCCGGACGACACCGTCCTCCGATTGTGCTGAAGAGCAGAAACCAGTCCGTATTGCGTATTGCGAAGCTGGACGGGTGCACAGCCACGCGATACGAGATGCGGAATTCGTGATGCCGACCGCCTAACACCATTCCCTTCTCCCCCCGTCACGTCGGAGCCGTCATGTCGGTGAACCTGCGATCCCTCATCGGGAAGCTGAACCCCGCGACGCGCGGGTGCGTCGAGTCCGCGGCCGGGCTGTGCCTGTCGCGCACGCACTACGACGTCGAGATCGAGCACTTCCTCACGAAGGCGCTCGACGCGACCGACGGCGATCTGGCGACGATCCTGAAGCATTACGGCGTCAATCGCTCGCGCCTCGCCGACGACCTCGCGCGCGGGCTCGATCGGCTGAAGAGCGGCAACGCGCGCACGCCGAGCCTGAGCCCCTCGCTCGTGAAGATGCTGACCGAGGCGTGGACGATCGGCTCGATCGACTTCACCGCGCCGCAGGTGCGCATCGGCCACTGCGTGCTCGCGCTGCTCACGAACGACGAGCTGTCGCGGCTGGCGAAGGACGTCAGCCGCGAGTTCGAGAAGATCCCGGCGGAGGCGCTGAAGAAGGACTTCGCGACCGTCACCGCGCCGTCGACCGAGGCGGCCGGCGAGCTGGGGATCGCGCGCGGCGGCGGCAGCGCGGCCGCCGGCGCGCCTAACGCGGACGGCACCCCGAAGGTCGGCGGACGGACGCCGAACCTCGACCAGTACACGGTGGACCTCACGGCGCGCGCGAAGGCGGGGAAGATCGACCCGGTGCTCGGCCGCGACTTCGAGATCCGGCAGGTCGTCGACATCCTCACGCGGCGCCGGCAGAACAACCCGATCCTCGTCGGCGAGGCGGGCGTGGGCAAGACCGCGGTGGTGGAGGGCTTCGCGCTGCGCATCGTGCAGGGCGACGTGCCGCAGCCGCTGAAGAACGTGACGGTGCGCACGCTGGACCTCGCGCTGCTGCAGGCGGGCGCCGGCGTGAAGGGCGAGTTCGAGAACCGGCTGAAGGGGCTGATCGAGGAGGTGAAGAACTCGGCGAGCCCGATCATCCTGTTCATCGACGAGGCGCACACGATGATCGGCGCCGGCGGCCAGGCGGGGCAGGGCGACGCGGCGAACCTGCTGAAGCCCGCGCTCGCGCGCGGCGAGCTGCGCACGCTCGCCGCGACGACGTGGGCCGAGTACAAGAAGTTCTTCGAGAAGGATCCCGCGCTCTCGCGCCGCTTCCAGCTCGTGAAGGTGGAGGAGCCGAGCGAGGACGTGTGCCTGCTGATGATGCGCGGCGTGGTGCCGGCGCTCGAGGCGCACCACACGGTGCGCGTGACCGACGACGGGCTCGACGCGGCGGTGCGGCTGTCGCACCGGTATCTGCCCGACCGTCAGCTGCCGGACAAGGCGGTGAGCGTGCTCGACACCGCGTGCGCGCGCCTCGCGTTAGGCCAGCAGGCGACGCCGGCGCCGATCGAGGATGCGCGGCGGCGGCTGGACGACCTCGGGGTGCAGGCACGCGTGCTGGACCGCGAGGCCGCGTTAGGCATCGACCACACGGAGCGGCTCGCGGCGATCGCGGCGCAGCGCACCGAGGTCGAGGCGCAGCTCGCCGCGCTCGAGGCGCGGTGGACGGAGGAGAGCGGGCTCGTGGAGAAGATCCGGGGCATCCGCGCGCAGCTGGAGGAGGCGCACACGAATGGGGACTCGGGACTCGGGACTCCGGACTCGGGGACGGATTCGAGTCCCGAGTCCCGAGTCCCGAGTCCCGACGAGCTGCGCACCGAGCTGGCGGAGCTGACCGCGAAGCTGGAGGCGGTGCAGGGCGAGACGCCGCTCATGCGCGTCGCGGTGGACGCGTCGATCATCGGCGAGGTGATCTCCGGGTGGACCGGCGTGCCGGTCGGCAAGATGGTGCGCGACCAGCTGTCGACGATGCTCGAGCTGGAGCGGCACCTCGGCGCGCGCGTCATCGGACAGGACCACGCGCTCGAGGCGATCTCGAAGCGCATCCGGACGTCGGCGGCGAAGATCGAGGATCCGAACAAGCCGAAGGGCGTGTTCATGCTCGTCGGGCCGTCGGGCGTCGGCAAGACGGAGACGGCGCTCGCGTTAGGCGACCTGCTCTACGGCGGGGAGCAGAACGTCATCACGATCAACATGAGCGAGTTCCAGGAGGCCCACACGGTCTCCACGCTGAAGGGCTCGCCCCCGGGCTACGTCGGCTACGGCGAGGGCGGCGTGCTGACCGAGGCCGTGCGGCGCAAGCCGTACTCGGTGGTGCTGCTCGACGAGGTGGAGAAGGCGCATCCCGACGTGCTGGAGCTGTTCTTCCAAGTGTTCGACAAGGGGCGGATGGAGGACGGCGAGGGGCGCGAGATCGACTTCAAGAACACGATCATCCTGCTGACGACGAACGCCGGCACGGAGACGATCATGACGCTCACCGGCGACCCGGAGACGATGCCGTCGGTGGACGGGCTGGCGAAGGCGCTGAAGCCGGAGCTCGACAAGACGTTCAAGCCGGCGTTCCTCGGCCGCATGGTCGTGATCCCCTACTTCCCGGTGCGCGACGAGAACCTGAAGAAGATCGTGCGGCTCAAGCTCGGGAAGATCGAGCGCCGGCTGCGCGAGACGCACAAGGTGACGCTCGTGCACGACCACACGCTGATCGACGCCGTGGCGGCGCGGTGCACCGAGGTGGAGAGCGGCGCGCGCAACGTCGACAACATCCTCACGAACACGATGCTCCCCGAGATCGGGCGCCGACTGCTGGAGGCGATCGCCGACGGCACGAAGCCGGGCGCGATCCGGGTGACCGTGGACGACGCCGGCGAGCTCTCGTACGAGGTGACGCCCGCCGCGCGCGCCGACGGCTTCTCGCTGGCACCCGCGGCGGCCGCCGCGGCACCGGCGTGACAGCTGCCTAACGAACGCCTAACGACGGCTCACGTATCCGTCTCCGAGGGTCCATCGCCATGATCACGCTCAAGCTCCCGACCGCGGACGTGCCGCTCGACGTGCAGGACTTCACGTGCCGCGAGGGCGTGTCGCAGCTGTTCGAGCTGTCGATCCTGGCGTCCGCGCCGCGCGACGCGAAGTCGGGCCCGGGGCTGCTGACGTTCGACGCGGTGCTCGGCAAGAGCGCGACCGTGGTGGTGGACCTGCCGGGCGGGGACCACCGGTTCTTCAACGGCATCGTGGCCAGCGTCGAGGAGGGGGGCGTCACGGTCTCGGCGGGGCCGTTCGCGAAGGTGCCGTACCGGCTCGAGATCGTGCCGAACCTGTGGCTCCTCGGCCGGCGCACGCAGAGCCGGATCTTCCAGCACGTCACGGTGCCGGACATCCTCGAGCAGGTGCTCACGGGGCTCGACGTGCGCTTCGAGCTGAACGGGACGTACGAGCCGCGCGACTACTGCACGCAGTACCGCGAGACCGACCTCGCGTTCGCGTCGCGGCTGATGGAAGAGGAAGGGATGTTCTACTTCTTCGAGCACAAAGACGGCGCGCACACGCTCGTCGTCGGCGACACGCCGCAGGGCCACCCGACGCTCCCGACCGGCGCGACGATCAAGTTCGAGCCGCTCACGGGCGGCACGCGCACCGACGATCGGATCCAGCTGTGGGAGAAGCGGCAGACGATCACGTCGGGGAAGGTGACGCTGTGGGACCACACGTTCGAGCTGCCGCACAAGAACCTGTCGGCGGACGCGGCGGTCGTGGACTCGGTGACGGCGGGGAAGGTGACCCACAAGCTGCACCTCTCCGTCTCCGACAAGCTGGAGCTCTACGACTACCCGGGCGAGTACGCGCAGCGCTTCTCCGGCACCGCGCCGGGCGGCGGCGACCGGCCGGCGGACGTGCAGAAGATCTTCCAGGACAACGCGCGCACGGCGAAGATCCGCGCGCGGCAGATGGACTCGGGCGCGGTGGTGATCCGCGGGATGAGCAACTGCCGGAACCTGGCGTCGGGGTTCCGCTTCACGCTGACGAACCACGCGAACGGGGACGGCGACTACCTGCTGCTCACGGTGACGCACGTCGGGCGCGTCGAGGCGACGCCGCCGACGGGCGGCCCGGCGGGTGCCGCGCCGCCGCAGAACTACGAGAACACGTTCACGTGCGTGCCGGCGGCGGTGGTGCACCGGCCGCCCCGCCTCACGCCGCGGCCGTTCGTGCACGGCTGCCAGACGGCGACCGTGGTGGGCCCGGCGGGCGAGGAGATCTTCACGGACAAGTACGGCCGCGTGAAGGTGCAGTTCCACTGGGACCGCGCCGGGAAGAACGACGCGAACAGCTCGGGGTGGCTGCGCGTGTCGACGTCGTGGGCCGGGCAGCAGTGGGGGGCGATCCACATCCCGCGCATCGGCCAGGAGGTGGTGGTCGACTTCCTCGAGGGCGACCCGGACCGGCCGATCATCATCGGGTCGGTGTACAACGCGGAGCAGATGCCGCCCTACGCGCTGCCGGCGAACAAGACGCAGAGCGGGGTGAAGTCGCGGTCGTCGCTCAAGGGGACGGCGGCGAACTTCAACGAGATCCGGTTCGAGGACAAGAAGGGGAGCGAGCAGCTGTTCATCCACGCCGAGAAGAATCAGGACATCGAGGTGGAGAACGACGAGACGCAGTGGGTGGGGCGCGACCAGACGGTGAAGATCGACCGCGACCGCACGGAGAACGTCGGGCGCAACGAGACGATCACGATCGGTGGCAATCGCACCGAGTCGGTGGGCAAGGCCGAGTCGATCAGCGTGGCCGACGGCCAGACGGTCTCGATCGGCAAGGACCAGTCGATCGACGTCGGCGCCAATCGCACGGTGACCGTGGCGAAGGACCAGACGACCGACATCGGCGAGGAGCTCAAGACGACGATCGGCAAGAACGAGGAGCACACCGTCGGCGAGGCGCGGACGACGAGCGTCGCCAAGGACGACAAGCTCGATGTCGGAAAGAAGCTGCTCGTGCAGGCCGCCGACGAGATCGTGTTCAAGACCGGCGACGCGACGATCACGATGAAGAAGGATGGCACGATCAAGATCGAGGGCAAGGACGTGACGATCGACGGCTCCGGCAAGATCAACGTGAAGGCGTCGTCGGACGTGGTGGTGAAGGGCAGCAAGGTCGCGATGAACTGAGCTGCCTGACAGCCCTCCGTGCTCCAGCTCAAGAACCCCACCGGGCTCGCCGCGACGATGTTTCTGAGCCCCGACCCCGACGGCGTGGACACGCTCTACGCCGTCGTGAAGGGGACGTTCGCGCTCGACCAGCCGCTCGACGCGGCCGGCGAGCCGCCGCTCGCCGCGGAGCAGATTCCCGTCACGGTGAGCCCCGAGCACTGGGGCGATCCGGCGACGTCGAGCCTCAAGGCGGCGTCGGACATCTCCCTGCTCAAGCCGGCGACCGACGTGCTGCTCGTGGGTCACGCGCACGCGCCTAACGGCCGGCCCACCACGTGGATGGACGTGGGCCTCGCGGTAGGCCCGATTCGCAAGGTGGTCCGCGTGTTCGGTGACCGCGTGTGGCTGCACGATGCCGTGTGGACCCCGTCGGCACCGGCGCCGTTCACGAAGATGCCCCTCGTGTGGGAGCGCGCGTTCGGCGGCGCGGAGGAGGTCGAGGGCGTGCGGCACGAGGAGCCGCGCAACCCGGTCGGCGCGGGACTCCGCGCGCCTAACGGTCCGGGCCCGACCGTCGGCATGCCGCTACCCAACCTCGAGGATCCGGCGGACCCGGTGACGTCGTGGAAGTCGGGGCACACGCCGGCGTGCTTCGCGCCGCTGTGCGCGCACTGGATGCCGCGCCGGCGGTGGGCGGGGACGTACGACGAGCGGTGGCAGTCGACGCGCGCGCCGTACCTCCCGACCGACTTCGATCCGCGATTCTTCCATCTCGCGCCAGCGGACCAGATCGCGCCCGGCCATCTGTTAGGCGGCGAGCCGGTGGAGCTGCACGGCGTGTCGCCGTGGGGACCGGTGCGCTTCGTCCTGCCGCGTGCGCAGGTGGGTGTGAGCTTCGTCCTGGACGGCGCGGAACAGCCGCGGGCGGCCGTGCTCGACACGGTGCTCATCGACGCCGATGCGGCCCGGCTCACGATGGTGTGGCGCGCGGCGCTGCGGTGCGACAAGCAGGTGCTCCGGGTGAGCGAGATTCGCGTCGCGGCGCGGCGGGCCGCACCCGGCGTGGCGGCGCCCCCAAGTGGCGGAGCGTCGTATGCCGCGCCGGCAGCCGTGGCCCGCGCGTAAGGAGGGGCGATCCATGGCGACCGAGCCGCGACCGACCGATGCCGTGATCGTGGGCGTCGGAATGACGACGCCAGTGGGGCTCACGGCCGCGGAGACCGCGGCGGCGGTGCGCGCGGGGCTGGCGCTGTTCGCGCAATCGAGCCTCCTCGACCACCACTTCGAGCCATTCGTGCTCGGCGAGGTGCCGGACGACGGGATGGCAGGGCTCGGGACCGTGGACGCGGGGCTGACGGCACGCGAGGCACGGCTGCTGCGGCTGGCCACGCAGCCGCTGCGCGAGTGCCTCACGGTGCTACCCGCCGAGGCGCCCAAGCCGGGGGTGGTCGTCGCGCTGCCAGCGCCACGCCTCACCAGCGGGCAGCGACCGCTCGACCCCGTCGCGTTTCTCGCGCGCCTGTCGGCGCAGGTGGGAGGCGCCGTGGAGCTGGGCCGCAGCGACGCATCGCCGACGGGGCGCGCCGGCGGGATCGCGGCGATCCACATGGCCGCGGCCTACGTGAGCGCGGGACACGCGCCGTTCATGGTGGCGGGCGGCGTCGACACGTTCCGCGACGCCTACGTGCTCGGCACGCTCGACCTCGAAAAGCGCGTGAAGTCGGCGACGCACCTCGATGGATTCATCCCGGGGGAGGCCGCCGCGTTCGTGCTGCTCGCCACGCGCGACACCGCGAGGCGGGCCGGCGTCCCGGCGCTCGCGGCCGTGACACCGGGCGCGTTCGGTGAGGAGCCGGGGCACCTCTACAGCGAGGCGCCGTATCGCGGCGACGGGCTCGCGCAGACCGTCGGCGCGCTGGTCGGCGGCGGCGCGCTGCCGCTTCCAGTGCGCGAGGTCTACTCGTCGATGAACGGCGAGCAGCACTGGGCCAAGGAGTGGGGGGTGAGCCACACGCGCAACCACACAGCGTTCGACCCTGGGCACGAGGTGCACCACCCGGCCGATTGCACCGGCGACACGGGTGCGGCGTGCGGGCCGCTCATGGTGGGGCTGGCCGCGTTAGGCCTCGCCGGCGGCTACCGCCGCAGCCCGTGCCTGGTCTACGGATCGTCGGACGACGGTCCGCGCGCGGCGGTGGGGGTTCTGGCGGCGTGATGGCGCGCGCCGGACCGGCGCGTATGGTGGAGTGGGACCGACACGGAGGATGACGTGGGGCAGACGACGTTCGCGAACATGCGTGGGGTCGCGCACAAGGGAAGCGGCGGGATGAGCATCGCGTTCCCCGACGTGTGCAAGACCCCCGCGGCGCCGAGTCCCATTCCGATCCCCTACCCGAACATCGGGCAGGCGTCGGACACCTCGCAGGGCCCGTCGTCGGTGAAGACCGACGGACAGATGCCGATGGTGAAGGGCGCGAAGTACTCGCGCTCCTCAGGCGACGAGGCGGGGACGTTAGGCGGCGTGGTCTCCAGTGTGAACATGAGCGAGTGCGAGTTCATGATGTACTCGTTCGACGTCAAGTTCGAGGGGAACAACGTGTGTCGCATGGGTGACCCGCTGTTCCACAACAAGAAGAACATCATGGGCTGAGCGGGAGCGCGACGAATCATGGAGATGCTCGAATCGGTCGCCCCGCCGGCGCTGGGGCTGCACGACAAGTCGTGCCCGTTCTGCGGGGGCGAGCCGCCCAAGCTGCTGCACTACAAGACGAAGCACGGGGAGCTCAAGGACGAGGATCAGCTCGAGAAGAACCTCGCCGCGGAAAACGACGTGACGAGCGACCCGGCAGTCGGCCCCGTCTATCCCGCCCCGGGCGGCAACCAGCCGCACGACGGGTGGGTGGTGCAGGAGAACGTCTTCGAGGAGATCGAGGTCCACATCCCGCCCGCGGCGCACCACCTGATCCCGGGCGACGCGGTGATGGCGAAGACGCAGATCGAGCAGTGGACGTGCGAGTCGAAGGGGAAGATCAAGGAGGACATCGGCTACAACATCGACGGCGCGCCGAACGGGATCTGGCTGCCGCACCTGCCGCACATCCACTGGACGCGCTTCATGAACAAGGCGACGAAGACGAGGTTCAGCGACGTCTTCGGCACCTGGAGCTCGCTCAGCGACTATCGACGCAAGGCCGTCGGGTACGTGATCATGAGCGAGACGTGGCTGCAGATGCACTACACCGACCACAAGGGCTCGTACAAGTACGTGGACGACGACGAGAACTACAACAACGAGGCGAAGACGCGCTGCAACCTGCTCGCGAACGTGATGACGGCCTTCCACGCGCCGAAGTGCCCGGACGGCAAGGACCCACTGGACGGCAAGTACTACCCGCCGTACGGCCTCGTGGGGCGCCTCTACGGGCAGGCGAACTGGCTGCGCCGTCGCATCACCGGCAACCCGCGGTACTGGAGCTCGTGGGTGTCGCCGCTCGCGCAGGAGTTCACCCACGACCTGATGGAGGACCACGTCGGGCTGACCTCCCGCGGCGTGGTCTCGCGCAAATGAGCGATCACGACGCGTCGCGCTTCTACCGCCTGCGCTCCGACCCTCTCGCACGCCGGAAGGGGCTGCATCTGGCGCGCATCGACAGACAGGCGGACTCGGATCTGCCGTGGTGGGTAGGCGCCCGCTTCGCCGCGCCGCCCGCGACGCCGATCCGCTGCACGCTGGACGAGAGCGGGGGACCGGATCTGCCGGATGCGTTCCTCGCCGAGGCGATCCCGATCATGTCCGCGCGCCTCGTCGACGCGCTGCGCGCGGCCGGCGCCGACAACCTCGACGCGTACGACGCGCAACTCGTGGATCCGCGCACCGGCGCCCCGGTCGGCGACTACCGCGCGGTCAACGTCGTGGGGCTCGCGCGTGCCGCCGACATGACGAGCTCCGTCTACGACGCGGCGTCGGAGTTCCCGATGATCGAGTTCGACCGCGTCGTCGTCGACCCCGCAGCGGTGGGCGAGCTGCGCATGTTCCGGCTCGCGGAGAACCCGTCGTACATTCTCGTCGCGCAGGGCGTGAAGGACGCGCTCGACGCCGTCGGGCTGGTGGGCGTCATCGCTGCCCCCCTGGACGAGCGCATCGCGTACTGAACGCCCGCCTAACCGGAGATCCGATGTCCATCGATCATATCGCCGCCGCGGCGGACGCCCGACAGATCACGCGTGCCGTCGTCGCGTACGCCACGGCCGACGGCACGCTGCACGTGCGCCTCGCCCCCGGTGAGCGCCCGCGCCCGTGCGACGCCCTCCACCCGGGCGCCGGGCCGTCGCGGTCGTACGAGCAGGGCGACGAGGTGCTCGTCTGGTTCGACGGCGACGCGAGCACACGCGGCGTGGTGCTTGGGCGCGTGGCCCCGGCCGCCGTCGCGCGTCCGGAGGAGACCCCCGACGAGCTCGTGCTCGAGGCCAAGGAGCAGCTCACGCTCCGTGTCGGCGACGGCTCCATCACGCTCCGCGCCGACGGCAAGATCCAGATCAAGGGCAAGGATCTGATCTCCCACGCCCAACGCCTGAACCGCATCAAGGGCGGCGCCGTCTCGATCAACTGACACAGCCAGCAGCCGTCGTGACCGCCCCCCCGCTCACGTTCATCCCCGACCTGCTGGAGCTCCACTTCGAGGAGCTCCAGTTCCTCTGGGCGCGCCGCCGCGCCGCGCTGCGCTCCCCGCAGCAGACCGCGCGCACGCTCGCCGCGCTCGACGAGCGCGTCGAAGCGCACACGCAGGGGATGCTCGTCGTCGGCGCGAAGATGCTGCCGCTCGTCGAGCCGTCGCTCACCGAGGGCGGCCCCGACGCCGCGTTCGCCGCCGCGTACGCGCTGCTCCGCGCCGGCGATCCTGCGCTCGCCGCGCGCGTCGTCGACGCGGTGCCTAACGCGTCGCCGAAGGCGCGGCGCGGGCTCGCCGAGGCGCTGCGGCACGCGCACAACCCCGCGGTGCACGCGTCGCTCGCCGCGCTCGCGCGCTCCGGCGAGCCGGCGCACGTGGCGCTCGCGCTCGAGGTGTTCGCGTTCCGCGGCGCGCTGCAGGCCGAGGCGGTCGGTCCCACGCTCGACGCGCTGCTCGCGCACGACGACGGCGCGGTGCGTGCCGCCGCGTGGCGCGTCGCGACGTACCTCTGCGCGCCGGTCGACCCGAAGCACTACAGCGCGGCGCTCGCCGACGACCCGCCGGGGCTGCGCGTCGCGGCGCTCGAGGCGGCGGCGTGGGCGCGCGTGCCGGGCGTCGTCGCGTACGCGCGGCAGGCGGCCGCGCGGCCGGCGCCGGAGACGCTCGACGCCCTGCGGCTGCTCGCGGTGCTCGGCGGGCCGGACGACGCGCGCCGCGTCGCGGCGGTCGTGCGCGTGCCGGAGCTCGGGCCGGCGCGGTTCGCGTGCGCGGGCGCGTCGGGGCGCCCCGAGCTCGTCGAGCCGCTCATCGCCGAGATGGCGGGCGACGACGCGGCCACGGCGGTCGCCGCGGGCGCCACGTTCGCGAAGCTCACGGGCCACGACGTGACGTCGACGCGCACGGCAGAGGTGACGGTCGACGAGGATCTCACCGACACGGTGGCGCTGCCCGACCCCGAGCGCGCGCGCGCCGTGTGGGGGAAGCTCGCCCCCGCGCTCGCGGGCGCGGAGCGGATCTGCGGCGGCATCGACGTGGCGCGCCCGATCGACGCCGACGCGGCGGCGCGCATGGACATGGAGTCGCGCTGGGACCTCTTCCTCCGGGCGCGCTACCTCAACACGTGGCACGGCCTGCCGGCCCAGCTCGAGGTGCTCGCGCCGCGCGCCTAACGGCGCCTCACCGCGCCTAACCGCGTCCCGCCGCAGCGCCGGCGGCGAGGGTGACCGCGCGCTCCTCGAGCCGCGCGTAGCGGTCGGCGACGGGGGTGCGCTGGTACGGGTAGGCCAGCCCGGCGAACGCGTCGCGCAGCGCGGCCTCCACGTCGGCGCGCCCGGCACCCTGGTCCCGCAGCGCGAGCGTGATCTGCTCGACGACGGCGTCGAACGCGCCGAGCGCGAAGTCGCCCGCGGTGGCCGCCGCGTGGGCGGTGCTCACCAGGTGCCGGTCGAGTGCGCGGGGGATGCAGAGCTCGGACATGCGCGGGGACGTCGGTGCGTCCAGTGCCATCGCAAAGTCGGGACGCGCCGCGGGGCGGGAGTGTGACGCAGCGCACGGCCGATGCGAGGTGCCCGACCACGCCGCAGACGACCGATCGCGGGGAACGTAACGGGCGCGCCGCCCGCGTGGCGACCATGACGAATTCGTTAGGCCCGCGCCCCGGCCGGTCGCACGCCGCGGTACGTCGCGGTCTGACACACGACGCGCCGCGCTCTGACAGACGGCGCGGCGGCGGCGGCCTATCGTCCGCGCCATGTCACTCCCGCATCCCCTCGACCCGCCCGCCCCTGCGCCCGCCCGCGCAGCGGCACCCCGGCCGGCCGGCCCGACGCCCGCGCGGCCGCAGCCCTCCACCTGGCGCCAGGACGTGAGCGCCGGGCTCGTCGTCGCGCTCGTGGCGCTCCCACTGTGCCTCGGCATCGCGCTCGCCTCGAACGCGCCGCTGTTCTCGGGGATCATCACCGGCGTCGTCGGTGGGCTGCTCGTGTCGCGGCTCAGCGGCTCGCAGCTCATGGTGAGCGGGCCCGCGGCCGGGCTCACGGCGATCGTCGTGGCCGCGATCGCGGAGCTCGGATCGTTTCCGACGTTCCTGCTCGCGGTGGTGCTCGCGGGACTGTTCCAGCTCGCCCTCGGCGCGCTGCGCGCGGGGCTCATCGCGTACTTCGTCCCGTCGTCGGTGATCCGCGGCATGCTCGCCGGCATCGGGCTGCTGCTCGTGATGAAGCAGCTGCCGTACGCGCTCGGCGCGTCGTTAGGCGGCACGCCGCCGGGGCTCGTCGCGCCCGTCGTCGCGGCGGCGCGCGAGCTCTCGCTCACGGCGGTGGCGATCACCGCGGCGTCGCTCGCGCTCCTCGCCGTGTGGGGACGCGTGGCGCCGGCGGCGGTGCGGCGGCTCCTCCCGGGGCCGCTCGCGGTGGTGGTGGGGGCCGCGGTGATCGCCACCATCGTCGCGGCGGCGCTGCCGTCGCTCGCGCTGCCCGCGGGGGCGTACGTGAAGCTGCCGGTGCCCGCGGGGCTCGGCGACGTGGCGGCGCTGCTCACGTGGCCCGATTGGAGCGCGATCGCGAATCCCGCGGTCTACAAGGTCGGCGCGACGCTGGCGATCGTGGCGACGCTCGAGTCGCTGCTCAGCCTCGAGGCGACGGACAAGCTCGATCCCGAGCGACGCACGTCACCGGCGAACCGCGAGCTGCTCGCGCAGGGCACGGGCAACGTCGTGGCCGGGCTGCTCGGCGGGCTCCCGATGACGGGCGTCATCGTGCGCAGCGCGGCGAACGTCGACGCCGGCGCGCGGTCGTGGCGCAGCGCGTTCGTGCACGGCGTGATCCTCGCCGCGATGGTGCTCGCGGTGCCGACGCTGCTCAACCGCATCCCGCTCGCGGCGCTCGCCGCGGTGCTCATCGCCACGGGCGTGAAGCTCGCCGCGCCGACGGTGGTGCGCGATGCGTGGCGGCGCGGGTGGTCGTACCTGCTGCCGTTCGCGGTGACGACGATCGCGATCGTCGTCGAGGATCTGCTCGTCGGCATCGGCGTGGGGCTCGCCGCGGGCGTGTTCTTCGTGCTGCGCGACAGCTATCGCAACGCGTACTCGTACGAGCGTCGCGAGTCGGCCGACCACCACCACGTGCGCCTCACGCTGGCGGAGGAGGTCACGTTCCTGAACAAGGCGAAGATCCTGAGCGAGCTCACCGCGCTCCCGTCGGGCAGCGCGGTCACGATCGACGGCGGCCGCACGCGCCACCTGGACATCGACGTCGTCGAGATCCTACACGACTTCCAGCAGTCGGCGCGACGCCGCGGCATCACGGTGCTGCTGCGCAACATCCCGACGCCGCCGACGCTCGCCGCCGCCCACTGACCACGGAGATCCGATCCATGTGCCATCGCACCCTGCTCGAGAACAACGGCCACTGGGCGCGCGCGCGCGCGCCGCCGAGGACCCGAACTACTTTCCCCGGCTCGCCAGCCAGCATCGCCCGCACGCGCTGTTCGTCGGCTGCTCCGACGCGCGGGTGCCGGCGGAGGTGATCACCCAGGCGACGCCGGGGGAGCTGTTCGTGCACCGCAACATCGCGAACCAGGCGCACCCCACCGACACGAACCTCAACGCGGCGCTACAATACGCGGTGGAGGCGCTCGCGGTGGAGGACGTGGTCGTGTGCGGCCACGAGGGATGCGGCGGCGTGCGCGCGGCGATGCACGAGGAGGCGCCGCCGCTCGTCGACACGTGGGTGGCGGGCGTGCGCACGATCGTGCGGCTGCACGCCGACGAGCTGTCGCGGATCCCCGATCTCGAGCGGCGTCTCACGCGTCTCGTGGAGCTCAACGTGATGGAACAGGTCTTCAACATCAGCCGCTCACCGATCGTGCAGTCGGCGTGGGCCGCCGGGCGCACGCTGCGGGTGCACGGGTGGGTGTACGGCATCGGCAGCGGGCTGCTGCGCGACCTCGGCGTGACGATGGACGGCGCGCCGCTGCGCGCGGCGCTCGGCAAGGTGAAGGCGGTCGCGCGGGACGACGTGGCGCGCGCGCGGCGCGCGGGATGACGGCGCCGGGCGGGTGGCGCGGGCTGCTGCGCGTCCCGCTGCTGCAGAAGCTCGTCGTCGCCGACCTGCTGATCAACATCCTCGCGTTCGTCGTGATGCGGAACGCGCGGGCGCAGTACGCCGACGAGATCATGGTCGTCGCGCTGCTCGTGACGCTCGTGCTGAACGCGGGGATGGTGTACTGGGCGCTGCTGCCGCTGCGCGCGCTCGAGCTCACCGCCGACCGCGTGGCGCGCGGCGACCTGTCGGTGCGCGTGCCGCCGTCGCGCCTCGCCGACCGCAACGTCGCGCGCATCGGCCACACGTTCAACCGCGTGCTCGACGGCCTCGTGGCCGACCGCGCACGCGTCCGCACGCTCGCCGCGCAGGTGATCCGGGCCGGCGACGAGGAGCGCGCGCACATCGCGCGGGAGCTGCACGACTCCACGGCGCAGCAGCTCTCCGCGCTCGAAATGCTCGTGACCGCAACCATGAACGAGACGGCGGAAGCGGATGCGGCGGAAGCCGATGCGGCGGAATCGGCTCCGCCGCCACACCCGCTTCCCCCGGTGCCGATCCCACACTATCCGATTCCGCGTGTTCTCGGTGGCCGGCTGCGTGTGATGCACGGCATCGTGACCGAGGCGCTGCGCGAGGTGCGCACGCTGTCGCACACCGTGCACCCGCGCGTGCTCGACGATCTCGGGCTCGCCGCGGCGCTCGAGACGCTCGCCCGCCGCACGCAGGACCAGAGCGGGGTGGCGGTGCACGTCACCGCATCGGGAGACTCGCCGCCGTCGGCGCCGGTGGCGTCGGTGCTGTACCGCGTGGCGCAGGAGGCGCTGCGGAATGCGCTGCGACACGCCGGCGCGTCGCGCATCGACCTGCGGCTCGAGGCCGACGCGCGCGCGACGCGCCTCACGGTCGCCGACGACGGCGTCGGATTCGACGTCGCGGCGACCGACGCGGCGCGGGCAGGGCTCGGGCTGTTCGTCATGCGCGAGCGGCTCGCGCTCGTCGACGGCACGCTCACGATCGACAGCGGGCGCGGCGTGGGCACGCGCGTGATCGCGTGCGCGCCGTCCGACGCGGCAGACGCGTGAGCGACGCCAAGATCCGCGTCGTCCTCGCCGACGATCACGACGTCGTGCGGCTCGGCCTGCGCACGCTGCTCGGCGCGGCACCCGACGTCGAGGTGGTGGCCGAGGCGTCGGACGGCGTGGAGGCGCTCGCGCGCGTCGAGGCGACGGCGCCCGACGTCGTCATCATGGATCTCACGATGAAGGGCATGGACGGCGTGACGGCGACGCGTGAGCTCGTGCGCCGCCGCTCGCCGACGCGCGTGCTCGTGCTCACGATGCACGACGAGGAGGAGTACCTCGTGCCGGCGCTCGACGCCGGTGCCGCGGGCTACGTCGTGAAGAGCAGCGCGAGCACCGACCTGCTGCGCGCGGTACGCGCGGTGGCGCGCGGCGACACGTTCGTGCGTCCGCAGGCGGCGCGCGTGCTGGCCGAGCGGTGGCGGCAGCGCAGCGCGGAGGACGAGGCGCGGGCCGGCTACGAGTCGCTCAGCGACCGCGAGAAGTCGGTGTTCCAGCTCATCGCCGAGGGGTACTCGACGTCGCAGATCGGCGAGCGGCTGTTCATCAGCGCGAAGACGGCGGACACGTATCGGCGGCGCGTGAACGAGAAGCTCGGCATCGGCGAGCGTGCGGACTACGTGAAGCTGGCGCTGGCGCTGGGGGTGTTAGGCGGGGAGAAGTGAGGCGCGGGGTCGGCGCCGCGAGGCTCGGCCCGGCGATCACCCTTTCGGCGCCGGAATGCTCACCAGGATCGCCGTGATGACCAGCACCACCAGCGCGAGCCCGAGCTCCGTGCGCGCCGACCGCACCAGCGTCTCCGTCGCATCGTCGTGCCCGAGCCGCGGCGAGACGAGCCGCCAGTTGTACGCGCCGAGTCCCGCGACGGCGAGCACGAACACGAGCTTCACGCACAGCGTCCGGCCGTAGGGCGTCGTCCACAGCGCGTCCAGCCGGTGCAGGTGGCGCCACGCCGTGGTCACGCCGGTCACCACGAGCAGCGCCGACGACGCGAGCGCGAGCGTCGAGAAGCGGCGCACCATGACGGCGACCGCGGCGGCGTGCTTCCCCTCCGGCCACCACCGGCTCACGGTCAGCGGCAGCGCGGAGAACGCGAGCACGAACAGCGATCCGATCCACAGCCCGCCGGCGAGGACGTGGAGCGGGTTCACGACCGCCGTGAGCCGGCCCGTGACGATGCCGCGCAGCGCGAGGCCGAGCGCCGCGAGCGCGGCGAGCGCCCACCCGGGACGCGCCGCGGCCGTGTGGCCGCCGCGACGGCGCGCGAGCAGGAGTCCCACGAGCGCGAGGACGAGGAACGCGAGCCGCGCCAGCAGCGCACCGCCGCCGGCCTCGAACGCGGCGCCTAACGTGAGGTGCTTCTCCGTCGCCGTGCGGGCGAGCGCGATGAGCTGCGTGAGAAACGTCACCAGCACGCCGACGATCCCCACGCTCGTCGCGCGCCGCACGACGCTCGGCGTCGGCCCGGCGCCGGGGAGCACGAAGTTGCCGAACCCGACGGCGCCGTAGAGGGCGAACGATCCGATGAAGCCGAGCAGCTCGGTCGCGGCGTGCGCCCAGGTGAATCCCGGCTCGGGCGGTGGCGGTGGCTGGAAGAGCATGGACGATCGGTCGCTGGTCGGGCGGGCGGTGCGCAAGGAGCTCGCCACGCCCGTCGGGGCCGGTTCGGGCGGGCGCGGCCTGGCGCCTAACGGTCCGGCGGCTCGTCGGTTCGTCGCGGCGAGACCCGACGGTCGGTGGTGCGGCGGTCGCGCGAGCCGCGCGGACGCAGCCAGCGCCACGTCCCGACGAGCCCCGGCAGCAGTGCGATCACGTACACGGGCCGCAGCATGTCCTCCACCGGCGGCAGGAACCGCGCGAACCCGTACAGCAGCAGCTCGAGGACCGCGGTCCCGAGCCACCCCTGGACGAGCGGGCGCCAGCTTCGCGCCATCAGGCCACCTCGTCCGCCGCCGCGGGGCCGACCGGCGGCGGGGCGATGCCGATCGGCGCGGCGGCGAGGAGCGGCGGGAAGAGCTGGAGCGCCGCCGGGGGCATGACGTGCGGCGCCCGGAGCTCGGGCGGCAGGCTGTCCAGGATCGCCTTCCGCGACCGCTCCGCCCGGTCGGCGGCGGCACGTGCCGAGGCCAGCTCGCCTGCGGTCCGCGTCGACTCCGCCCGCAGCGCCGCCGTCTCCGCGGTGAGCCGGGCGATCGTCTCCTGGCGCGCCTCGGCATCCTCGGCCGCGGCCTCGAGCTCACGCTGGAGCCACCGGGCGCTCACCGCGGCGCCGCGCCGCGCGCCGGCCGTCACGGCCACGACGATCGCGGTGGCGGCGAACGCGGCGATCGCGGGGCCGTCCACGGCGGGATCGACGACCCAGCGGCCGACGTCGGTGCGGTACCAGGCGAGCGCCGTGGCGACGAGCGCGGTCAGCACCGCGGGCCCGCCGCCGAGGCCGACGCCGACGATCGCGGTCACGAGGATCAGGAGGAGCCGCAGGACCTCGGCCGTCACCGGCAGGTGGCCGAGTATCGCGACCGCGAGCGGGACGGCCGGCGCGGCGAGGGCGAGTGCCCAGCGGGCGACGCCGCCGGGTCCGGCGGACGGCGAGGCGGGAACGGAAGGGGGAGCGGGAGCGCGTCGCGGCACGTCGTGGTCGGTTGGATGCGTGCGCAGTCTATACGGATGCGGGCCGCCCCGTGAGCCTGCGGGCCGCCGAGGGCGCCGTTGACAGTCCCCGGTCCGGGCCGTAGCATGCCGTCAAAGTCATCCGATGACTTGCTCACATGAGCAATCCTGAAGGTCCTGTGGAAGCGAGCCTCACCCCGATCGCGCGGCAGCGCCTGGCCGACGACCTGGCCCAGCGCATCTCGCGCCTCATCCAGGCGGGGACGTACCACGCCGGCGACCGCCTGCCGGCGATCACGTCCATGGCCCGGCAGTTCGGCGTCGGGTCGCCCACCGTGCGCGAGGCGCTCCGCAAGCTCGAGGCGGTCGGCGTCGTCGACATCCGGCACGGCTCCGGCGTCTACGTCACCGGCACCGCCGACTCGCTCGTCATCTCGAACCCGGTGTTCGAGGGGCGCGCGACGAAGAAGCTGCTCGTCGACCTCCTCGAGGCGCGCACGCCGATCGAGGTCACGACGGCGACGCTCGCCGCCACGCACGCCACGGCGGCGGACCTCGACGCGATGCGCGAGCTGCTCGCGAACGCCGGCGCGTCGCTCGACGACGCGATGGTCCTGAACGCGACGAACCTCGCGTTCCACGGCCGCATCGCCGCCGCGTCGGGGAACGTCGTGCTGCGCCAGCTGCTCGAGGTGCTCTCGCGTCTGTTCCGCGAGGAGCAGCGGCTCATCATCGACATCTTCGGCTCGCGCCGGCGCGACCACGACGAGCACCTCGCGATCCTCGACGCGCTCGAGCGTCGCGACCCCGCGCTCGCCGCGGCGCGGATGCAGGCCCATCTCGACGGCGTGCGCGACGTGCTGCGCCGTTGGGAACCCGAGCGCGACTGACGATGCCGGTCGGTCGGTCGCGCGCGGTCGTGCGCCGTTCGTACGACGTCTGTACGGACCCCGCCTAACGCGGATCTCCCGTCTCCCCATGATGATCTTCTCCCCACGCAGTCTCTGGCGGGTCCTGCAAATCCTCGCGCCCGCCGTTCTCCTGCTCGCCGCGCGCGAGGGCCGAGCGCAGGTCACGGTGCGCGGCACCGTCGTCGTCGGCCAGACGGGCGAGCCGGTGCCTAACGCGAACGTCGCCGTCGCCGGCACGCGCGTCGGCACGCAGACGAACGACCAGGGCGAGTTCACGCTCCGCGTCCCCGGCCCGAACGACACGCTCGTCGTCACGCGGCTCGGCTACGCGCCGAGCCGGCTGCCGCTACGCGGCCAGACGCTCGTCACCGTGCGCCTCGAGCGCACCGCGGTGGTGCTGAGCGAGATCGTCACCGTCGGCTACGGCACGCAGAAGCGGAGCGACATCACGGGCTCCGTGACGTCGATCAACCAGGAGCGCCTCGAGAACAAGCCGAACGTCAACGTCGCGCAGGCGCTCGAGGGCGCGCTCCCCGGCGTGAACGTGACGACGAGCGGCGCCGGCGCCGAGCAGACCATCGACATCCAGATCCGCGGCCGCAACTCGATCTCGGCGAGCACCGCGCCGCTCGTCGTCGTCGACGGTATCCCGTACAACGGGTCGCTCTCCGAGCTGAACCCGAACGACATCCAGTCGATCGAGATCCTCAAGGACGCGTCGAGCACCGCGATCTACGGGGCGCGCGGCTCGAACGGCGTCATCCTCGTGACGTCGAAGCGCGGCACGGAAGGCAAGCCGACGGTGTCGTACTCCGGCTACGTGGGCTCGGCGAACTACACGAACGTGCCGCGGCTCATGAACGCGCAGGAGTTCGCCGACTTCAAGTGCGTGCGCATCAACGCCGGCGCGAACTGCAGCACCGCGCTCACCGCGACCGAGCAGAAGAACCTCGCCGCGGGCGTGAACACGAACTGGCTCGACGTCGCGATGCGCACGGGCAAGACGCAGCAGCACGACGTGAGCGTGCGCGGCGGCAGCACCGACACGAAGTACTTCCTCGGCGGCTCGTACCTCGGCGTCGACGGCATCGGCCTCGGCGACCGCATCGACCGCCTCACGGTGCGCGCGAACCTCGACCAGAAGCTCTGGTCGTGGCTCAACATCGGCACGAACACGCAGGTCTCCGACATGGACCGCGGCGGCCGCGCGGCGACGTTCGAGAGCGCGTTCTTCGCGAACCCGCTGCTCACGCCGTACGACGCGAACGGCAACATCGCCGTCGTGCCGTGGCCCGAGGATCCGGTGACGACGAACCCGCTCGATGCGCTGAACGCGGTCGACGACGACGTCAACAAGCGGCTGTTCTCCAGCAACTATCTGCGCCTCACCGTGCCCCGCGTGAAGGGGCTCACGTTCACGATGAACGGTGGCCTCGACGTCGCGACCCGCGAGCAGGCGACGTACTGGGGGCTCAACACGAACACGGGCCGCTCGGTGAACGGCCAGTCGAGCGTCGCGAACACCGACCGCACCGACTGGACGTGGGAGAACATCCTCCGCTACCAGCGCGGCTTCGGGAAGCACAACCTCGACTTCACGGGGCTGCTCAGCCGCCAGGGGAGCGATCTCGAGGTGAACGGCGTGAACGGCACGGGCTACCCGAACGACGTGCTGAACTTCCGCTCGACGGTGCCGCTGCTCGCCACGCCGGTCGCCAGCGTGACGCAGTACAACCTCGTGTCCCAGATGGGGCGCCTGAACTACGGCTTCGACGAGCGCTACCTCGCGACGTTCACGGTGCGCCGCGACGGCTACTCGGGGTTCGGCGCGAACAACAAGTACGGCGTGTTCCCGTCGGCCGCGCTCGCGTGGAACGCGGCGAACGAGAAGTTCTTCCCGTGGAAGCACGCGGTGAACACGCTCAAGGTGCGCCTCACGTACGGGCAGAACGGCAACCAGGCGATCCGCCCGTACCAGACGCTCGCGCAGCTCGACGACCGCTCGTACCTGAACGGCGACACGCCCGCCGCCGGCTACATCCCGGTGTCGTTGGGCAACCCGAACCTGAAGTGGGAGACGACGACGTCCGGCAACCTCGGCGTCGACCTCGGGCTGTGGAACGACCGCGTGCACGCGACGCTCGACGCGTACCGCGCGAACACGCGCGACCTGCTGCTCCGCCGCACGATCTCGTCGGTGCACGGCATCACGAGCATCACCCAGAACATCGGCAAGACGGCGAACAAGGGCATCGAGCTGCAGCTCTCGACGATCAACGTCGACCGGAACGGCACGCGCGGCGGCTTCCGCTGGCAGTCGGACTTCAACATCTCGGCGAACCGCAACCGCATCGTCGACCTGTACGGCGACGCGACGGACGATCTCGCGAACGGGTGGTTCATCGGCCAGCCGATCGACGTGAACTACAGCTACAAGTTCGCCGGCATCTGGCAGGTGGCCGACTCCGCGCTCGCCGCGAGCTTCGGCGCGAAGCCGGGCTGGGTGCGCATCCAGGACACGAACGGCGACGGCAAGATCGATCCGACCGATCGCACGCTCATCGGCAGCCTGCAGCCGGACTACATCGCGGGGCTGCAGAACTCCTTCCGGTACCGCGGCTTCACGCTGAGCGCGTACGTCTACACGGTGCAGGGCGTCACGCGGTCGAACATCCTGCTGGGCACGAACCAGGTCTTCTCGGACGTGCGGCGCAACACGGTGTTCCGCCAGTACTGGACGCGCGCGAACCCGATCGACACGTACCCGGAGAACAGCAACGTGAGCAACCCGCTCAGCGTGCCGTTCTACGAGGACGCGAGCTTCGTGCGCCTGCGCGACCTGTCGCTCTCCTACGACCTGCCACGCACGTTCGCGAGCCGCCTCGGCGCCAGCTCGGCGCGCGTCTACGTGAACGGCCGCAACCTGAAGACGTGGACGAAGTGGACGGGGCTCGACCCCGAGCTCTCCAACCAGCGCGCGATCCCGCTCGAGCGCACCGTCACGGGGGGGATCAATGTCACGTTCTGACCAACACACGATGAGACGCCGCCTGCGCGCCGCCGCCGTCTGCACGCTCGGCCTCGCCGTTCTCGCGGCGGGGTGCTCCGACGACTTCCTCACGGAGACGCCGAAGGACATCATCGCCGCCGAGAACCTGTTCACGAACGCGGCCGGCTTCGAGGCCGGGTTGAACGGCCTGTACTTCCAGGTGCGCCGCGAGCGGTTCGGGCAGGACAACTCGGTGAACAACATCATGTCCACCGCGTACTCGATCGGCGTGGACAACGGCTACGGCATGTACCTGTCGCCGCCGGAGCGCACGTTCACCGAGTTCGGCGTGCGCAACGCGTCGACGAACGACTTCACGAACTCGATCTGGAACTGGCTGTACCAGACGATCAACGCGGCGAACACGATCATCGGCCGCGCCGAGAACCCGGACGTCGCGTGGACGACGGCGGACAAGGAGCGCGTGGTGGCCGAGGCGCGCCTCATCCGCGCGTGGGCCTATCGCCATCTCACGTATCTCTGGGGCGACGTGCCGGTGTCGCTCACCGAATCGAGCGGCGAGGCGATCAAGACGGACTGGGAGCGCATCCCGCGCGACTCGGTGCGCAGGATCATCGAGCAGGATCTGCTCTACGCCGACGCGAAGCTGCCGATGGTGCCGACGGTGCCGGGCCACGTGAGCAAGGCGGTCGCCGACCACTATCTCGCGGAGCTGTACCTCGCGATGAACCGGCCGGCCGACGCGGAGGCGAAGGCCGCCGCGGTGATCAACAGCGGGCAGTACTCGCTCGTCACCGCGCGCTACGGCCCCGCCGCCGCGCAGCCGGGCGTCGCGTTCATGGATCAGTTCAAGGACGGCAACGTCAATCGCAGCCAGGGCAACACGGAAGTGCTGTGGGCGTTCGAGTACGCGATGAACACCGCGGGCGGCGGCGCGAGCATCATGCGCCGCAGCTGGGTGACGCGCTACGAGAGCAACCGCGGCATGGCGGTGTCGGCGGACTACGGCGGCCGCGGCATCGGGCGCCTCGCGATGACGCGCTACGCGATCAACCTGTACGAGCCGAGCGACGTGCGCGGCGGCCCGTTCGCGATCCGCCGCTTCTACCAGTACAACAACGCGTCGAACCTGCCGCCCGGGAAGAAGGTGGGCGACACGCTGTTCACGGTCGTCGGCGCGGAGAAGGCGAACGACCCGCTGTGGCCGAGCACCCGCAAGTGGGACTGGGCGAGCCCCGTCGACCCGACGGTCGCGGAGCAGTACAACGACCAGCCGTACATCCGGCTCGCCGAGACGTACCTGCTGCTGGCCGAGGCGCAGCTCAAGCAGGGCAAGCTGGCCGAGGCGGCGGCGAGCATCAACAAGGTGCGCGCGCGCGCCGGCGCGTCGCAGATCCAGCCGGCGCAGGTGACGCTCGACTTCATCCTCGACGAGCGGTCGCGCGAGCTGGTGACGGAGGAGCAGCGGCGCTACACGCTGATCCGCACGGGGACCCTCCTCGACCGGGTGAAGAAGTACAACCCGATCAGCGCCCCGCTCATCGCCGCGCGCGACACGCTGCTGCCGATCCCGCAGGACGTGATCGACGCGAACACGGGGAAGCCGATGAAGCAGAACCCCGGCTTCTGATGCCGTTCTCTGGACAGGATGACCCGGATGGACAGGATGTGAACAACGACCGCCTTGGTGTTGTTGTTCACATCCTGTCCATCCTGTTCATCCTGTCCACACTGCCGAGCCAAGAGGCCCTCGCGCAGCGTCCTGTTCCCATTGCGGGTCGCGCGATCGTCGTATCCGACACGGCGGCGCCGGTGCGGCTCGCGGCGAGCGAGCTGTCGACATACCTGTCGCGCATGACGGGAGGCGCGCATCCCGTCGTACGCGACGCGCGCGGCCCGGTGATCGCGCTTCGTCGCCTGCCTAACGACTCGGCGGTCGCGGGCGACGCATACGCCATTCGCGTCCGTCGGGACTCCATCATCCTCGCCTCGGCCACGCCGCGCGGCGTGCTGTTCGCCGCGTACGACCTGCTCGAGCGGCTCGGCTGCGCGTGGCTCGCGCCGGAGCTCGCGTTCTACCACGGCGCGGCGGAGGTCGTGCCGCGCGTCGAGCGGCTCGCGTACGCGGGGCCGGCGGACGTCGTCGTGCGGCCGGCGTTCACGCGCCGTGCGCTCGAGGTGGAGGAGGGCCTGTCCCACGACTCGGAGTCGCTCGCCGCGATCGCGCGGTGGATGCCGAAGGCGCGGCTCAACACGCTCGTCGTGCCGCTCGACTACGGCGGCAGTGGCCGCGTGCGGTGGGACGCGTGGCGCGCCGCGCTCACGCCGGAGCTCGTGCGGCGCGGCGTCACGATCGAGGTCGGCGGCCACGGGTGGCAGAACTTCCTGTCGCCGACGGACGACGCGCTGTTCGCCGCCCACCCCGAGTGGTTCGGCAAGGACGCCGCCTGCCGACCGAGCCGCGACCCGAGCGTGGTGTTCGACACGCGCAACGCGGACGCCGTGCGCCACGTCGTCGATGCGGTCGTCGCGTATCTCGACGCGCGTCCGGAGATCGACGTGTTCGACTTCTGGCCGCCCGACGGCGCGAAGTGGGCCGAGTGCGCGGCCGAGCGTACGGCGTTAGGCACGCCGGCCGACCGGCAGGCGGCGCTCGCGAACGCGGTGCAGGCGGCGCTCGCGGGCCGCGGCTCGCGCGTGCGGCTCGAGGTCATCGCCTACGCGAGCGCGAAGGAGCCGCCGACCGGCGTCATGCTCGATCCGCGCATCCTCGTCGACTTCTGCCCGATCGGCCAGAACTTCGACGTGCAGATCGACGACCCGCGTGGCGCGAACAACCGCCAGTACGTCGAGGCGCTCGGCCGCTGGCGCGCGGCGTTCGCGGGCGACGTCGCCATCTACTCCTACTACCGCAAGTACGCGTGGATGTCGCTGCCGGTGATCCTGCCGCACTACCTGCAGCACGACCTGCGCTGGTACGCGGGCCAGTCGCTGCGGGGGATCACGACGTACGCGGAGCCTGGCGACTGGGCGACGTACGAGCCGAACCACTGGATGCTCGCGCACCTCGCGTGGGATCCGACGCTTGCCGCGGACTCGCTGCTGAAGCGCTACGTCGCGGCGCGCTACGGCGCGGCGGGCCCGGCCGCGTTGAACGCCATCGTCGCGCTGGAGGGAACCGTGCGCGTCGCCGGCACCGTGCCGTACTCCGCGCCGCCGACGCGCGAGCGCGTGAACGACGCGCGCTCCCGGCTGGCCGCCGCCGAGTCCGCGTTAGGCACCGCGCGCGGTGACACGGCGGCGATCGCGCGGCTGCGGCTCATGCTCGACTACGCGCGGCGCGACCTCGACGTGCAAGCCGCGCGCGTGGCGGGCGATTCCGCGGCGGCGCGCGCGGCGGTGGAACGCGTGGCCGATCTCTATCTCGCGAACGGCGGACGCGGCGTGTTCCTCCACACCGGGCGCAGCGACCGCGCGCGCGTCCTTCGACACTACGGGACCAGGGAATGACCGTGGGACGACTCCACGTACGAATTTCTGGTGGGACTGAAGAGGGACTGAAGAAGGACGACTGCAAGAACACCCGTCGTTGTCCTTCTTCAGTCCTTCTTCAGTCCTTCTTCAGTCCTTCGAGACCTCGTACGTGGAGCTCCGCCACGGCGCGCCTCCGCTCGCTGCTCGCGGCGCTCTGCATCCTCGTCCCCGCGGTCGCCGCGTCGCAGCCCGACCCGCGCGTGCGCTACACGCTGAACGACGACTGGCGCTTCCTGCCGGACGGCGTGGAGTTCGCCGAGAAGGCGTGGCTGTCGGACGCGGGATGGCAGCGCGTGAACGTGCCGCACACGTGGAACGCGACCGACCCGTTCGACGACGTCGAGAGCTATCGCCGCGGGGCGAGCTGGTACCGCAAGCACTTCACCCTCGCCGACTCGCTCCGCGGACGCCGGCTGCTGCTGCACTTCGAGGGCGCGAACCAGGTGGCGCGCGTGTACGTGAACGGCGCGTTCGTCGGGCAGCACAAGGGCGGGTACACGGCGTTCACCGTCGACTTCACGCGCCACGCGCGGTTCGGCGCGGACAACCTGGTCGCGGTGGAGGTCGACAACTCGCACGACCCGATGATCCCGCCGCTGTCGGTGGGCTTCGCGCTGTACGGCGGCATCTACCGCGACGTGTGGCTCGTCGCGACCGACCCGGTGCACGTCACCACGAGCGACCTCGGCTCGAGCGGCGTGGCGGTGACGACGCCCGAGGTGTCGGCGGAGCGGGGCACGGTGCGCGTGCGCGGCGCGGTGACGAACGACGGCGCGCCGGCGCGGCAGCTCCGCGTCGTGAGCACCGTGCTCGACGCCGCGGGGCGCGAGGTGGCGCGCGGCGAGACGAGCGTGACGGCGGCGCCCAACGCGAGCGCGGGATTCGACACGGCGCTCCCGCCGGTCGCGCGTCCGCACCTCTGGTCGCCCGACGACCCGTACCTGTACGCGGTGTACACCGACGTCTACGACGGCGCGCGACTCGCCGACCGCGTCACGAGCCCGCTCGGCTTCCGCTGGTTCCGGTTCGGGCCCGACGGGTTCTTCCTGAACGGGAAGAAGACGTTCCTGCGCGGCACGAACCGTCACCAGGACTACGCGGGGCTCGGCTCGGCGCTCTCCAACACGCAGCACGTGCGCGACCTGGAGATCATCAAGACGATGGGCGCGAACTTCCTGCGGCTCGCGCACTACCCGCAGGACCCCGCGGTGCTCGACGCCGCCGACCGGCTCGGCCTCCTGATCTGGGAGGAGGTACCGGTGGTGAACCACATCACCGTCGACTCGGAGTTCACGCGCAACGCGCAGACCATGCTGCGGGAGATGATCCGCCAGCACCGCAACCACCCGTCCGTGGTGACGTGGGGGATCATGAACGAGGTGTTTCTGTGGAGCGAGGCCGGTGAGCGCATCGGTCGGCAGAGCGACACGACGTACATGCGCGAGGTGCGCGACTTCGCGCACGGCATGGACGCCGTGGCCCGCGCCGAGGATCCGTCGCGCTTCACGACGATGGCGATCCACGGCGCGACGTCGTACGACGAGAGCGGCGTCGCGGCGATCACGCAGATCCTCGGGCTCAACCTGTACAACGGCTGGTACTCCGGCACGCTCGACGAGTTCGGTCCCACGCTCGACCGGCGCCACGCGAAGAGCCCGAGCCAGGCGATCGTCGTGAGCGAGTACGGGTCGGGGAGCGAGCTGCGGCTGAACGCGGTGGTGCCCGAGCGCTTCGACCACTCGGGCGCGTATCATCGCCTGTACCACGAGAGCTACCTGCGTCAGGCGCGCGCGCGGCCGTGGCTCGCCGGCACCGCGGTGTGGAACGAGTTCGACTTCGCGCAGCCGCACATCGGCGAGTCGACGCCGAACATGAACAAGAAAGGGCTGCTCACGTTCGACCGGCAGCCGAAGGACGTCTACTACCTCTACAAGGCGAACTGGAACCCGACGCCGATGGTGTACGTCGCGAGCCGCGACTGGCGCCACCGCGCCGGCATCGACTCGACCGGCGCGCGCACGGTGACGCAGCCGGTGGACGTGTACTCGAACGCGGGTCCGGTGGAGCTGCTCGTGAACGGAAAGTCGTTGGGCACCCGCGCGCCGGACGACGTCACGAAGGCGAGCTGGCAGGTGCCGTTCGCGGCCGGCGACAACGTGATCGAGGCGCGCGCGGGCAAGGTGGTCGACCGCCTCGTGATCCGCATGGACGTGGTGCCGCGCGCGCTGCGCGACACGACGTGGCGCGAGATCGCGGTGAACGTGGGCTCCAACGCGCAGTACTTCGACGACACGGGCCCGGTGTGGCTCGAGGACCGCGCGTACGCGCCGGGGAGCTTCGGCTACGTCGGCGGCAAGGCGGCGCTCATGGCGCGCGAGATCGTGATCACCGACACGAAGCAGACGCCGCTCTACGTCACGTACCGCGCGGGGCTCGACGCGTACCGCTTCGACGTGCCCGACGGCGACTACGAGCTGGAGCTGCGGTTCGCCGAGCCGGGCGGCGCGCAGGGAGCGGGCGCCGCGGGCGGGGCGCTGCCGCCGGGCGAGGCGCCGGGCGCGCACGCCTTCGGCGTCGCGGTGAATGGCCGCACGCTCGTCGAGCGACTCGACCTCGCCACGCGCCGCAACGTCGCACCTGCCCGCCCGATCACCACCGAGGTCTCGGCGACGAACGGGTCGGGCGTCGTCGTGACGTTCAGGCCCATCGCGGGTCAGGCCGTGTTGAACGCCATCCGGATTCGACGGAAATGAAGAAGTTCACGAAAGAGGTTTCCTCTGCGTCCTCTGCGTCCTCTGTGGTTCGTGCCTTTCAAGAGCATGAACCACAGAGGACGCAGAGGACGCAGAGGACTGCGCTGTTGCTCTCGTTGTCGTTGGGTTGCTCCTCCGTGGTTCATGCGCAGCGTCTCGTGCCCATGAACGTGCTCGCGTTTGCCGACACGAGCGGCGTGCGGTTCGAGGTCCGCACGCCTAACGGAGCTGCGCTCACGGGCGCGACGGTCATCGCGAAGATCACGAGCACCGCCGACCGGTCCGTGCTCTGGCGGGGCACGTTAGGCACGCTGGCCGACTCCGCCGGCACGGCGAAGCTCGTGAAGCGCGTCGATGGGCTGCGTCCGAGATTGTGGAGCCCCGAGTCGCCGAGCCTGTATCTGGCGGAGGTGAACGCCGACGGGCCGCGTGGGGCCGGCGCGCAGCTCGTGCGCTTCGGGTTCCGCACCATCCGCGCGGAGAACGGCCGCATCGTGCTGAACGGCCGCCCCGTGTTCCTGCGCGGCAACGCCATCAACCCGCCCGGCCGCAACCTCCCCGACTCGCTCGACGACAGCCCGCGCTTCGCGCTGGAGTACATGCGCTTCATGAAGGCGCACAACGTGAACATCATCCGCCTCACGGAGCCGAACCAGACGTGGTTCGACGCGGCCGATTCGGCGGGGATGCTGATCTTTCAGGGACACTACGGCACGCCGCGCGGCGGCACCTCGACCAGCCCCCCGAAGGACACGCGCGCCGCGCTCCGCTGGTACCGCGACTCCGTCGTCGCGCCGCAGGCGAACCACCCGAGCGTGGTGATCTACGCGCTGTCGAACGAGCAGTCGTCGCCCGACATCCACTACCTGTCGAAGAACAACGCCGCCGTCACCGCGTTCCTGCAGACCGCGTACGACACGCTGTCGCGGTGGGACGATACGCGACTCTACATCGGCAACGCCGGCTACGGCTTCGGGCGCGCCGGCAACGTGTGCGACCTGCACCGGTACTGGGGCTGGTACTACAACTCGTTCCTCAGCTTCTACACGCTGCGCGATCCGAAGATCTGCTGGCGGTCGAGCGCCATGCAGCCGATGACGCTGACCGAGAACACGGGCAACTACACGGGGCCCGACGGCCGCTTCAACCTGGCGAGCGACACGAAGCAGCCCGACTCGCAGCTGAACTGGACCGGCCACGCGCCGGAGGCGGAGCAGTCGGCGCGCGCGCTCGCGTACCAGGCGTGGATGGCGGGGCAGGCGATCGAGATCACGCGGCGGCTGCGCGAGCGCAACCCGTCTCTCTCGGGCCTCAGCCCGTTCACCATCGCGTTCGCGAACTGGCACCGCGCCACCGGCGTCGCGGACCTCGGCGCGAAGCCGGTCGTCGCGCAGTATGCGCGCAGCTATCAGCCGGTGCTCCTGAGCTGGGAGTCGTGGACGCCCAACGTCTACGCGGGCAGCACGATCCATCCCGTCGCGCACGTCGTGAACGACGACACCACGGGGCGCGCGCTGCGCGGCGTCGCGGTGCGCTGGACGCTGCTCGACAGCGCGGGCACGGTGCGGGCGAGCGGCACGCAGCCGTTCGGCGACGTGGCCTACTACGCCGCGACGAGCCGCGCGGTCCCCGTCGCGCTCCCCGCCGCGCTTCCCACGGGCACGTACACGCTGGCTGGCGCGCTGCTGCGCGGCGCCGACACCGTCTCGCGCAACGACACGCGGCTGTTCGTCGCGGCGCGCGGCGACGCGGGTGCGGCGGGTGAGACCGGCACGCTCGCGCGCCGCGTGCGCGTCTACGACCCGAGCGGCCGCACGACGCGCGCGCTCGTCGCGTTAGGCCTCGCGCCGCAGCCGGTGACGTCGATCGGCGCGCTCGATCCGCGGCGCGACGCGCTCGTCGTCGGCGCCGGCTCGTGGGACGCGCGGCTCGCGGACGACTCGGCGGCGCTGCGCACGTTCGTCGAGCGTGGCGGGCGCGCGGTGATCCTGGAGCAGACGGCGCTCGACGCGGCGTGGCTGCCCGGCGGGCTGCGCGTGCAGACGTCGGCGCTCGACCATCCGCTCGTCTTCCCCGGCGGGCGGCCGTTCGCGCAGGGGATGGCGATCAACCCCGAGCGCCCCGCGCACCCGGTGTTCGACGGGCTGTCGCGCGACCGCTTCTTCCTCTGGTCCGACCACACCGGCTGGGACGAGTCGAAGCCCGGCTTCCCCGCGGTCTATCCGGTGACGCACGGCCTCGCCGTCACGCGCCCCGCGGAGCTCGGCCGAGTCGCGCTGCTCGCCGACTACGATCACGGACTCGAGGGCGTCGCGCTCGCGGAGTGCTTCGTCGGTGATGGGTCGGTACTCGTCTCCGGGTTCGACGTCGTGCCGCGCGTGGGGCGCGATCCGGTGGCCGACCGGTTCCTGCGCAACCTCGTGCGCTACGCGGCGGGCGACCTGCCGCACGAGCCGCAGGTGCGCGTGGCGCCTACGGTGACGTGGGGCGACTACGCGTCCGAGCGCGGCGCGGTCGTCGGCATCCAGAGCGGGCTCCTCCTGAACACCGTGCCGGTGGTGCCGCGCGAGCTGGGCGAGCAGTACCCCGTGCACGTGGATTCGCTAGGCTTCTGGTTCGCGGGGTCGAGCGGCGGCTGGAACACGCGGCCGGCGATCCAGTACGTGGGCCGCGGACGGCGGCCGTTCGGGCCGTACGGCTTCACCTCGGGGGGCTCGGTGCAGCTGGCGAAGGACGCGGGACCGTTAGGCGAGGGGCGCGTGTGGCTGCGCGCGCCCGACGGCACGCGCGCGATGGTGACGACGGTGGAGAATCCCGCGCCGCGGGCGCTGGCGCTGGAGATCACGGTGAACGGCGCGCGCTCGGTGTGCCCGGTCGGCGCGAACGCCACCGCGCGGTGCGAGACGCCGGTCTCGTCGCCGGATCTCGCGCTGACGTTCCGCGGCGACCGGCGGCTGGTGCTGCGCGAGACGGCGTTCCAGTGAGCGAGCGGCCGGCTCGCTCCTCGCGCCTAACGCTTGGCACGTTCCAACCCTGAGAGGCGACCGATGCTGGATACCTTCACCCTGAGCGGCCGCACCGCCGTCGTCACCGGCGGCTACGGCGTGCTGGGTGGCACCATGGCCACCGGCCTCGCGGCCGCCGGCGCGCGCGTCGCGATCCTCGGCCGCAGCCGCGACCGCGCGGAGGCGAAGTGCGACGAGCTGCGCGCGGCGGGCGCGGAGGCGATGCCGCTCGTCGCCGACGTGCTCGACGAGGAGTCGCTCCGCGCTGCGCGCGACGAGCTGCTCGCCGCATGGGGGAGCGTCGACATCCTGCTGAACGCGGCCGGCGGCAACGTGGCGCGCGCGCGCACCGACAAGACGACGCCGTTCTCGCTGTCGATGGAGGCGTTCGACGAGGTCGTGAGCCTCAACCTCCATGGCACCGTCGGGCCGTCGCTCGTCTTCGGCGAGCCGATGGCGCGCGGGCGACACGGCAGCATCGTCAACATCTCGTCGATGGCCGCGATGCAGGCGATCAGCGGGGTGCTCGGCTACTCCGTCGCGAAGGCCGCGGTGGAGAACGCGACGAAGTGGCTCGCCGTGGATCTCGCGCGCCGCTGCGGGCCGGGGCTCCGCGTGAACGCGATCGCACCGGGGTTCTTCGTCGCGGAGCAGAATCGCGCGGTCCTCATCAACCCCGACGGCAGCTACACCGATCGCGCGAAGACCATCGTCAACCGCACGCCGATCGGCCGGTTCGGCGAGCCGCACGAGCTGGTGGGCGCGGTCGTGTTCCTGTGCAGCGACGCGGCGTCGTTCGTCACCGGCGTGGTCATCCCGGTGGACGGCGGCTTCAGCGCGTACAGCGGCGTCTGACCCCGACACCTCCACGCAGCACACACTTCACCAACCCTCCGATGAAGTTAGGCCTGGGTCTGTACCGCAGCCTGCTCACGCAGGACAACTACGCGTTCGCGAAGCAGGCGGGGGTGACGCACCTCGTCGTGCACCTCGTGGACTACTTCAAGGGCTCGAACCCGGTGCTCGCGAGCGGCCCGAACCGGCTCGGGTGGGGCGTGACGCAGAACCAGGACAGGCCGTGGACGTACGAGGACCTCGCCGCGATCAAGAAGGACATCGAGGCGAACGGCCTCACGTGGGAGGCGATCGAGAACTTCGATCCGTCGCACTGGCACGACGTGCTGCTCGACGGCCCGAAGAAGCGACAGCAGATGGAGCAGCTCAAGCGCACGATCCAGGCGGTCGGCAAGGCGGGCATCCCGATCATGGGCTACAACTTCTCCATCGCCGGCGTGTGGGGATGGACGAAGGGCCCGTTCGGCCGCGGCGGCGCGAAGGCGCTCGTGTACGACGAGTCGAAGATCGACAAGAGCACGCCGCTGCCTAACGGCATGGTGTGGAACATGGTCTACGATCCCGACGCGCCCGAGGGGACCGTGGCGCCGATCTCCAGCGAGGAGATCTGGCAGCGGCTCGAGTGGTTCCTCTCCGAGATCCTGCCGGTGGCCGAGGAGTGCGGCGTGCGCATGGCGCTCCACCCCGACGATCCGCCGACCGACCAGCTCCGCGGCGGCGCGCGCCTCGTGAACCGCCCCGACAAGTACCAGAAGATGCTCGACCTTGTGCCGAGCCGCGCGAGCGCACTGGAGTTCTGCCTCGGCTCCCTGTCCGAGATGCCGACCGACGGCGCGACGCTCGACGTGTACGAGGCGACGGAGAAGTTCGCGCGGGCCGGGCGCATCGCCTACGTCCACTTCCGCAACGTGCGCGGCAAGGTGCCGCTCTACCAGGAGGTGTTCGTCGACGAGGGGGACATCGACATGCTGCGCGTCGTGCAGATCCTCCACGACACGGGCTACGACGGCGTCCTGATCCCCGACCACACCCCGGAGATGACGTGTGCCGCCCCCTGGCACGCGGGCATGGCGTACGCCCTGGGTTACATTCGCTGCGCCCTGCAGGCCGTCGAGCGCGGGGCCCTGGCTCCCGTGTTCGCTTCCACTTGATGTCTCCGCGTCTCCACGTGAAAGCCACCAGCCACGTACTCTGAGAGGATCCGAATGCGTCCGGAACAGTGGGAAGCGTACAAGCGTGCCGCGCGACTCGAGCCGCAGGACAAGATCCCGATGGCGATGATCGTCGACAGCCCGTGGATCCCGGGCTACGTCGGCGTGCCGCACATGGACTACTACCTCGACCCGGACGCGTGGTTCAACGCGAACGTGAAGGTCATCCGCGACTTCCCCGACGTGATCATGATCCCGTCGTGGTGGATGGAGTACGGCATGGCCGCCGAGCCGTCGATCCTCGGCGCGAAGATCAAGTTCTGGGACAACAACACGCCGAGCGAGTACCACACGCTCTACCGGCTCGAGGACATCGACGAGTTCCCCGAGTACGAGGTCGAGGCGGACGGCTTCGCCGCGCTCACGCTGCACCGCTACAAGATGGCGCTGCCGAAGATCCGCGCGATGGGCGAGATCATCCCGTTCGTGACGGCGCGCGGCCCGATGTGCACCGCGGGCTTCGTGCGCAGCACGAGCAACCTCATGATCGAGCTCGTGGAGAAGCCCGACGAGGTGCACCGCCTGCTCGACCTGTGCACGCGCGTCGTCATCGACTGGCTCAAGGCGCAGCACAAGGTCATCGGCGACACGGTCGAGGGGATCTTCATCCTCGACGACATCGTCGGCTTCGTGAACGAGGAGCACTACCTGGAGTTCTGCCATCCGTACCTGAAGCGGATCTGCGACGCGTTCCCGAAGGACTGGGTGAAGCTGTATCACAACGACGCCGAGGTCGACGCGTGCCTCGACCACCTGCCCGACGCCGGGTTCAACGTGTTGAACTGGGGCAAGCAGAAGGACATCCGCGAGGTGAAGCAGCGCGTCGGCGACCGCATGTGCCTCATGGGGAACGTGAACCCGCTCGAGGTCGCGGTGCGCGGCACGCCCGATGAGGTGAAGGAGGCGACGCTCGAGGTCCTCGAGGGCGGCACGGGCCCCGACGGCTCGGGCATGATCCTCAGCGTCGGGGGCGGCGTGAGCCCGGGGATGCCGTACGAGAACTGGATCGCGATGCAGGACGCGCTCGCCGAGTTCAACGCGAAGCGACTGGCTGCAACGAAATGAACCGCAGAGGACGCAGAGGACGCAGAGGACTGCCTCTGGTTCTTCCCTGCATCCTCTGCGTCCTCTGCGTCCTCTGCGGTTAATTCACCGAGGAGCCCGAGCCGATGGTCGACTACGCGTTGATGAATCAGTACCTCTACGAGGGGAAGGCGAAGGAAGTCGAGCAGATGACGAAGGACGCCCTGGCGGAGGGGCGGCACTTCCAGGAGGTGATGAACGAGGGGCTCATCGCCGGGATGAGCGTCGTCGGCGAGGACTTCAAGCACAACATCCTGTACGTGCCCGAGGTCCTCATCGCCGCGCGCGCGATGAAGGCCGGCATGGCCGTGCTGAAGCCGCTGCTCTCGGCGCGCGACAGCGACACGCCGCGCGTCGGCACGCTGCTCATGGGCACCGTGCGCGGCGACCTGCACGACATCGGCAAGAACCTCGTCGCGATGATGGCCGAGGGCGCGGGGTTCGACGTGCACGACATCGGCGTCGACCAGAGCGTCGAGAAGTTCATGGCCGCCGCCGACCGCGTGAAGCCGACGATCATCGGCATGAGCGCGCTGCTCACGACGACGATGACGTACATGAAGACCGTCATCGACGGCTTCGAGTCGGCGGGACGCACCGACGTCAAGTTCGCCGTCGGCGGCGCGCCGATCTCGCAGATGTTCGCCGACGAGATCGGCGCCGACGGCTACGGCCAGAACGCGTCGGCCGCCGTCGACCTGTTCCTCAAGCTCTCCGGCGCTGCCCGCGACGAGGCCGCGTCCGCCGCTCCCACCGTCGCCGCGCGCGACGCCGACGCACCCGCCGCGCGGCCCGGCACGCGCACGACGTACAGGGTGCTGTACTGGCAGGAGGTGCCGGTGCAGATCCGCGGCGAGGACGACGCCGGGAACGAGGTGAGCGTCGAGCTCCCGCGCTCCGTCGCGCGCGTCGACCTGCTCGCGGCGCAGCGCGGCCTCTCCGGCGGCGACGACTACTCGGCCCAGTACACGTGGGGCGACGAGATGGAGCGCGCGGGGTCGGCGGCGGACGTGGTGGAGGCCGTGCGGTCCGAGCTCGAACAGGGCGTGACAGGATGAAGGACAGGATACTGGTGGCCTTTCCTTTCGACAGGATGAACAGGACGGACAGGATGAGAACCAACACGAACAGCAGTGCCTTCGGTGTTGGTCTTCATCCTGTCCGTCCTGTTCATCCTGTCCAAGACGAACAGCACCAGCTTTCATGTCTGTAACCATCACGATCGACGGTCGCACGGCGGCGGCGGAGCCTGGCGGCCCGTCGCTGTTCGAGCTCGCCGAGTCGTTAGGCGTGCGCGTGCCGACGTCGTGCCAGAAGAACGGGAAGTGCAAGGAGTGCATCGTCGAGGTGACCGCCGGGGCGGACGCGCTCACGCCGCCCACGCCGCCGGAGTCGCACCTCACGGGGAGCTTCCGGCTGTCGTGCCAGGCGCGCGTCGCCGCGGCCGGCGGCGCCGTCGTGTGCCACACCATGCGGCGCGGCAAGATGCGCGTGGAGCGGCACGCGTACGGGCTTCCCGGCGGCGCACGCGGGCTCGATCCCGCGGTCACCCGCGACGGCGACCGCGTGCTGCTCGACGGCGAGGAGATCGCGCGCGCCGCCGGTCCGCTGCACGGGCTCGCGATGGACCTCGGCACCACCACCGTCGTGCTGCGGCTGTTCGACCTCGAGACCGGCGAGCAGATCGCCGACGCGAGCTTCGAGAACCCGCAGCGGTTCGGTGGGTCGGACGTGATGTCGCGCATCGACTACGACACGCGGCAGGGGAAGCGCGTGCTCATGCGCACGCTCGCCGGCTACCTCGCGCACGCCATCGAGGCGATGCCGGTGGATCCGCAGACGATCTACGAGCTGGTCGTCGTCGGCAACGCCACGATGCGCGACCTGTTCTTCCGGCAGAGCGTGTACACGATCGGCCAGAACCCGTACCGCTCCATCACCGAGATCGAGATGGCGGAGGGGAAGCGCGCGACGACGAGCCTCGCGACGACCGGGCGGCGCGCGCTGCTGCCGATCCACCCGAAGGCGCGCGTGTGGGGCGCGCCGATCGTCAGCGGCCACGTCGGCGCCGACGCGGCGGCGTGCATGCTCGCCGTGGACCTCGCGCACGAGGACCGGCTCGTGTGCGTGATGGACATCGGCACGAACACGGAGCTCATACTCGGCAACCGCACGCGCGTGCTCGCCGCGTCGTGCCCCGCGGGGCCCGCGTTCGAGGGCGGCGCGATCGCGTGCGGCATGCCGGGGCTCGACGGCGCGGTGGAGCGCGTGTCGCTCGGCGCCGACGGCACGGTGTCGTTGGGCGTCATCGGCGACGGAGAGGCGCAGGGGATCTGCGGCTCCGGGCTCATCGACCTGCTGAGCGAGCTGCTGCGCACCGGGCGCATGAACGAGCTCGGACGCTTCGAGGACGGCGAGCGCGTGGACCTCGCGCCCGGCGTGTACTTCACCGAGGCGGACGTGAACGAGCTCGCGCAGGCGAAGGGCGCGAACGTCGCTGGCCTGCAGGTCGTGTTCGGCGAGTACGGGGTGTCGTTCGACGACGTCGACGTCTTCTACCTCGCCGGCGGCTTCGGACGCCACCTCTCGCTCGACGCGGCGCGCCGCATCGGGCTCGTGCCGGACCTGCCGGCCGAGAAGGTCGTGCAGGTCGGCAATGCGGCGATCGAGGGCGCGTGCATCGCGCTGCTCTCCATGACGAAGCGGCGCGAGCTGGAGGATCTCGTGCGCCGCGTCGAGCATTGCCGCCTCGAGACGCACCCGTCGTTCTTCGACTTCTTCGTCGACGGCTGTCAGTTCAGGCGGCTCGAAGCCTTTCATGGCTCACGCGGAGACGCGGCGAACGCGGAGAACGCGGAGAACGCCGACATGAATGGGCCGTTCTCCGCGTACTCCGCGTCTCCGCGTGAGACGGAACGGCCATGATCTCGTTCGTCGACACCGCGCCCCCGGTCGCCGTCGATCCGGCCGAGTACGTGCGCCTGCTCGGCTACCCGCGCGGCCACACGCTCGACGACCGCGCGGCGGAGCTCGCGGCGATGGCGCGCGCGTGGTACGCGGAGCACGGGCGGCCGTGGATCGTCGCGCGCGAGACGCGGGCGCTCGACGTGTCGAACGGCGTCGTCGCGATCGACGCCGTCCCGTTCGCGAGCCCGCGACTGCACCGCACGCTCGGCGACGCGGGCGCCGACCGCGTGGTGCTCGTCGGAGCGAGCGCGGGGCCCGAGATCGAGCGCGAGGCGCAGCGTCGGTGGCGCGACGAGAAGCCGGACGAGTACTTCTTCCTCGAGATGTACGGCTCCGCGGTCGTCGAGCACCTCGTGATGTCGGCCGGCGCGCGGCTGTGCGCGTCGGCCGAGCCGGAGGGGCTCGCCGTGCTGCCGCACTACAGCCCCGGCTATCCGGAGTGGGACATCGCCGAGCAGGCGCGGCTGCGTGCGCTGTTAGGCGCGCTCCCCGGCCCGCTCGACGTGCTGGAGTCGGGGATGCTGTCGCCGAAGAAGTCGCTGCTCGCCGTGTTCGGCGTCACGCCGTACGTGGAGCGTGTGCGCCGCGCGACCGATCTCGTTCCGTGTCGCGGGTGCGCGCTCGTGGGCTGTCAGTACCGACGCGCGCCGTACGGCGAGCGGCGTCGGCGCGGCGCACCGGGACGCGTCGTGCGCCTCACGGTCGACGGGCAGTACGCGACGAGCGCACGCGCGCTGCGCCGGTGGTCGGCCGAGCGGCTCACGCTCGTCGACAATGCCGACGGCACCACCGACGCGCGCTTCCGCTACGAGGGAACGACGTGCAGCAACTTCGGCCGGCCGCTGTACTTCGAGTACGCCGTGACGTTGGGCGCGGCCGACGACGGCTACCCCATCCTGAGCCAGCGCTGTGCTCCCGCCCCGGGTGACGACGGCTACCGGTTCATGTGCCGCTACCGGGCCGCGTCGACCGCGCTCATGACGGCGATCGACGAGGAGGCGCCGCTCGCCGGCCGTCCGCTCGACGACGTGCTCACGTGGAGCCGTCCCGCGATGGGCGCCGGCTGCTACTGCGAGCGCGACAGCCGCGACCACAAGTGGGGCATCGTGCTGGAGACCATTCACTACGCGCTCGCCGCGCGCGAGCGAGAGCGAGCGTCTGCGTAATCTGCGTAATCTGCGTAATCCGCGGACAACATTCAGAGGGCACCGCCAATGAGGACGGCACTACTCGACGCGATCAAGGAGCGCCCGCTGCTCGCCGACGGCGCGATGGGCACGCAGCTCATGCTCGCGGGGCTCGAGCAGGGACGCTGCGGCGAGCAGTGGAACCTCACGCACCCCGAGAAGGTGCTGGGCATCCAGCGCCGCTACGTCGAGGCGGGCTCCGACTGCCTGCTCACGAACACGTTCGGCGGCTCGCGCATCATGCTGAACCGGCACGGCGCGTCGGGCGACGTCGACGCGATCAATCGCGCCGCGGTCGAGATCGCGCGCGAGGCGTTCACGTCCGCGGGGCGGGAGGGATGGGTCATCGGCGACGTCGGGCCGTTCGGCGGCCTGATGGAGCCGTACGGCGAGTTCACCGAGGCCGAGGTGCGCGACGCGTTCGCCGAGCAGGCCGCGGCGCTCGTGAACGCGGGAGCGGACGCGATCATCGTCGAGACGCAGACGAGCCTCGAGGAGCTGGGGCTCGGCATCGCCGCCGCGCGCGAGGCGGGCGCGCCGTGCATCATCGGCTCGCTCGCCTACGACGTCACGCTCGACGGCTCCACGTTCCGCACGATGATGGGGATCGATCCCGAGCGCGCCGCGGAGTTCATGCAGGAGAACGGCGCCCACGTCGTCGCGTTGAACTGCGGCACGGGCATGGACATGACGCGCGCGAAGGAAGCCGTGGAGCGCTACCGTCAGGCGACCGACCTGCCGGTGATGGCGCAGCCGAACGCGGGGCAGCCGTGCCTCGTGAACATGAAGGTCGTGTACAACGAGACGCCGGAGCAGATGGTGGCCGGCGTCGTCCCGCTGCTCGAGGCGGGAGCGAGCATCATCGGCGGCTGCTGCGGCAGCACGCCCGACCACATCCGCGCGTTCCGCGCCGCAATGGACCAGTACCTCACCCAGCGCGCATGAAGCAGAAGCTCTGCGACGTCAACGCCGTCGCCACCTCCAAGCTCCCCGCGCACACCGGCGACAAGTCGGGGATCGGCGTGCACTACATCGACGCGTACGTGAAGCCGATGAACGCGACGCTCCCCGACGGCACCGCGGTGAAGTGCAAGCGGCGCGGGCTCAAGCTCACGCTCACCGTCGGCACGCGAAAGGGCGAGGGGCTCATGCGTCGACTCGACGTGAGCCCCGACCCGGTGGTGATGCTCGACGCCGCGCTCCAGGAGGCCGCGCGCGCGGCCGGCCTGGAGCTGAGCGTGGAGGATGGCGCCATCTACCTCGACGTGCCGGGGTGACGGGCGCCTAACGGTCCGTCAGCCGCACCGCGACTGCTGCTCGGTCTTGATCTCCGACGCGAGGTACGCGCCCGTGTAGGTGACCGAGAACGTGACGCTCACGCACGCGCCGACGACGAGCGGGCCCTCCGGCGCCTTGAGATGCGTCAGCGAGTTCGCCTCGAAGCGGTAGCCGCCGATCGTCCACTCCGACGGCGTGCCGTAGTACATCGCCGTCGGCACGACGCCGATGGAGTCGATGCGCGCGGTGTACGACGGCGCGACCGGCGGACCGGACGTGGTCGAGGTGCTGTTGTCGCCGCCACCGCCGCCGCCGCTCCCGCCGCTCGCCGCGGTGCCGCTCTTCGAGAGCGAGGGGGCGCCGAGCGCGGGGGCCGCGGGGCCGTCGTTGGAGCAGGCCGTGGCACCGACGAGGGCGACGGCAGCGGTGAGGCTGAGCAGGCGATGCGTGATGGACATTGGCGGTGATGAGAGGGAACGTCCCGGTCGTCCGGTGACGCCTCTCTCCAAGGCAGGCCGCGCGCCCCGTGCCGCGCCTCCCCGTCCGGCTGCCTAACGCGTTGCCACGCCTCGGCTTGCGCGATCCGGTCGCCGATCCCGTGCCGCCGACGGCCGTAACGAAACGTGACAGGCGTATGCCGAAGCGTGTCACTCCGCGCGCAGCGTCACCGTGGGATCGACGCGCGCCGCGCGGAGCGCCGGCACCGCGCTCGCCGCGAGCACCGTGACGGCGAGCACCGCCGCGACGGCGAGGAACGTCGGCGGATCCGCCGCATCCACGCCGTACAGCAGTCCGGCGAGCAGCCGCGCCCCCGCCGCCGAGCCGGCGATGCCTAACGCCAGACCCCACGCGCCGAGCGCCAGCGCATCGCCCACGACCATGCGCCCGATGTCGACGCCGCGCGCGCCGAGCGCGACGCGCACCCCGATCTCGCGCCGGCGCTGCGCGACGCCGTACGAGACGACGCCGTACAGCCCCGCCGCGGCGAGCGTCAGCGCGAGCGCCGCGAAGCCGCCGAGCAGCACGAGCGTGAGCCGCCGCGTGAGCAGCGACGCCGCGACCACGCGCTCCATCGTCGTCAGGGCGTAGACCGGCAGGTCGCTCGCCGCGTCGCGCACCGCGGCACGCGCCGGGGCGGCGAGCGCGAGCGGGTCGCCCGTCGTCGACACGACGAACGTCATGGCGCGGAGCCGCTGCGGCACCTGCGCCGCGGGCGCGTACACCTCGGCCCGCGCGTCCTGGTCCATGCCGAGCTGCCGCACGCTGTGCACGACGCCGACGATCGTGCTCGGCGCGCTCTCCCACGCGTACAGCGCGTGGCCCACGGCGCTCTCGCCGGGGAAGTACCGGCGCGCGAACGCCGCGTTCACGAGCGCCACCTTCGGCGCGCCCGCCGCGTCGCGTGCGTCGAGCTCGCGTCCCTCGATCACGGAGACGCGCAGGCTGCGGAAGTAGCCATCGCTCACGACGCGGAACTCCGCGAACGGTCGGCGCTGCGGGTCCGCGTCCCACGGCTGCCCCACGATGCGGAACGACCCGTTGCCGCTCGACGGCTGGAGCGGCAGCGCGCTCGTCATCGCCGCGGCGCGCACGCCGGGAAGTGCGCGCAGGCGCGCGAGCACCGGGGCGACGAACCGCGAGTAGCGCTCGTCGACCGCGAAGCGCTCCTCGGGGAGATTCACACGGAACGTGAGCACGCCGCGCGCGTCGAACCCCGCGTCCGCCGCGAGCACGCGCGCGAAGCTTCGCAGCAGCAGCCCCGCGCCCGCGAGCAGCACGCACGACAGCGCGATCTCCGCCACGACGAGCGTGGAGAGCGTGCCGCGCTGGGCACGCCCGGCACTCGTGCGCACCGACGCCTCCGCGAGCTCGCGCCCCGCCGCGCGGCGCGTCGCGCGCAGCGCCGGCACCGCGCCGAACACGAGACCGGTGAGCAGTGCCAGCCCCGCGGCGAACGCGAGCACCGGCACGTCCACGCGCACCGCGTCCGCGCGCGGCAGGCTCGCCGCGCCGAGCGTCACCACGCCCTGCACGCCCGCGAGGGCGAGCAGCACGCCGAGTGCGGCGCCGGTCAGCGCGAGCACGACGCTCTCCGTGAGGAACTGCCGCACGAGCCGCCCGCGCCCCGCGCCCAACGCCGACCGGATCGCCACCTCGCGCCGCCGCCCCTCGGCGCGCGCGAGCAGCAGGTTCGCGACGTTGCCGCACGCCACGAACAGCACGAGCGACACGGCCGCGGAGAGCAGCAGCAGCGCGGGCCGCACCGTGCGCACCGCGCCGTCGCGCAGCGGCTCGACGAGCGCGCCGAACGAGGCGCCGAGCTCCGGGTGGTCCTGTCGGATGCGCGCCGTCGCCGCGTCGAGGTCCGCGCGCGCCGCGTCGAGCGTGACGCCGTCTCTCAGCCGCGCGACGACCGAGAGCCAGTAGCTCGTGCGGTCGGCGTTCTCGCGTGTCGGCGGCAGCGCGAGCGGGATCCACGCGTCGGTGTGCTCCGCGGCGACCGGGAAGTCGAACCCCGGCGGCATCACGCCGAGCACCGTGTGCGGGACGCCGTCGAGCAGCACCGTCGTGCCCACCACGCCGCGGTCGGCGCCGAAGCGCGCGCGCCAGAGCCGGTCGCTCAGCACCGCCGTGCCCTCGTCGTCGCTCGGTCGGAACGCGCGCCCGAGCTGCGGACGCGCGCCGAGCACCGTGAACAGGTTCGACGTGCCGCGCACGACCTGCACGCGCAGCGGCTCCGTGCCGCCGAGGTTGCGGCTGGCGAGCGCGTACGCCGCGACGTCGGCGAGGGTCCGGTTGGTCGCGCGCCAGTCTTGGAAGTTCGGCACCGACGCCGCGTAGCGGTCGCGCACGCCCTGCCGCGTGCGCAGCTCGTGAATGCGCACCAGCCGCTCCGGCGCCGCGTACGGGAGCCGCTCGAGCAGCACGGCGCGGACGACGGAGAAGATCGCCGTCGACGCGCCGGTGCCTAACGCGAGGCAGGCGAGCGCGATGGCGGTGGTGGCGCGGTGCGCGCGCAGGGAGCGCAGCGCGAGGCGGAGGTCGACGAGCAGCGCGTGCATGGCGGCGGCGGTGGACGGTGAGGCTTCGGACCCGCGCGGGTGGGACAGGCGGCCGCGGCGCGGGTTTGTCCCGTCCCGGTGACGCGGCGGCGATGGCCAGGGTACTCGGTAGGGAAGAGCCGCACCCGCCTCGAGGTCCCCGCCGTGTCGTTCCCTCCCGCCCGTCTCACCGCCGTCGCCGCCCTCGGCCTCGCCTGCCTGGCCGCGTGCGCGGACCGCGTCACCGATCCCGACGCGATGCCCACCGACGTGCCGCACATCACCACGCCGTCCCGCGGCGCCGACTCCGCGGGCGCCGCCGTGGCCGGCATCCGCTTCATGTCGCCCGCGCTCACGGTGCCGCTGCGCGCGCGCGCGTGGCTGCCGGTGGTGCCGGTGAACGCGCAGGGCTATCCGTCGCTCGCGCTCCTCGCGACGCCGCCGGCGATCCGCTCCGCGAACCCCGCCGTGCTCGCGGTCGACGACAGCGGCGCCGTGACCGGCGTCACGCTCGGCACGACGAAGGTCTACGCGACGTTAGGCACCTGGGTGGACTCGGCGGTCGTCACCGTCGTTCCGTCGGCGACCGTGTCGTCGGCCGTCACGCCGGCGCGCCGGACGCCGTGACGCGGCTGCCGTTAGGCGGCGCACCGAGCGGCGGCGCCTGAGCGGCGAGAGGAAGCAGCACCACGACGCGCGCCCCGCGGCCGGCCGGCCCGTCCTCGATCGACACGCGGCCGCCGTGCTGGTCCACGAGGCTGCGCACGACGGCGAGCCCGATGCCGCTGCCCCCGGACGTGCCGCCCTCGTCGCCGAGCCGCACGAACGGGCGCCACACCCGCTCGCGCTCGGCCGCGGGAACGCCCGGTCCCTCGTCGGTCACCGCGATGCGTGCCCACTGTGCCTCGTCGCGCTGCGCGTCGTCGCGCGCGACGCGCTCCACCTCCACCGTCACCGTCTGCCGCGCGGGGCCGTACTTCAGCGCATTGTCGAGCAGGTTGACAGCGACCTGCCGCAGCGCGCGCGGGTCGACGAGCGCGTAGATCCGCGACGGCGCGTCGGCGACGATGCGCATGTGGCGCGACGCGGCGATCGGCACGTACGCCTCCACGACCTCCTCCACCAGCTCGCCGAGGTCCGTGCGCTCCGGCTCGAGCCGCAGCCGTGCGGACTCGGCGTGCGAGAACAGGAGGATGTTCTCCACGAGATCGCCGAGCCGGCGCGCCTCGCGGCCGATCACGCCGAGCCAGCGCGCGCGCTCCTCCTCGTCGCGCTCGCGGCGCAGCAGCAGCGTCTCGCTGAACATGCGGATCTGCGCGAGCGGCGTGCGCAGCTCGTGCGACACGCTGGCCACGAAGTCGCGCCGCGCCTGCTGCAGCTCGCGCTCGCGCCGCAGGTGCACGACCCCCGCGGCGGCGAGGCCCAACGCGAGCAGCGGCAGCAGCAGCTGCAGCGCGCGTCGGTCGTCGTGCAGGTAGCTCGCGCGGATGCGCGCCGCGAGCGCGGGGTGGAGCGTCGCGCGGATGGTGCTCGTCGACATCCCGCGGAACACGAACTCGCCGCTCGCGTCGGACACGTACTGCCGCGGCGTGCGATAGTACTCCTCGCCCGCGTCGCCGAGCACCTGGAGCGCGACGAGCGTGTCCTCGCTGGTCGTCTCGCCGTAGAGCCACGACGTCGTGATGGTCGACGGTGGCAGCAGCATCGGCGATCGACGGGCGACGCCGGCGGTGGCCGCCGCGTACATGCGGAGCCGCGACCCGACGTAGCCGAACGCCGCCACCGGCACGTCGCGCGCGTCGCGCTGCACCGCGACGACGACGATGAGCACCTCGCCGCCGTGGCGGAGGAACGCGAATGGCGGGAGGCCCGCGGGCTCGGCGTGCGCCGTCGTGCGGCGCGCGATCGCCGGGATCGAGTCGCGCAGCACCGCGTCGTCCGCCGCGGCGCCGGTCGCCTCGTAGCGTCCGTCGCGCAGGTCCATGCGGTAGAAGCCGCGCCACCGGTCGCCCGCGTACGACGCGCGCCGATCGAGCACCGCGCCAGCGGCCGCCGCGAACTCGGCGAGCGTCAGCGGATGCGAGCTCGCCGGGACGCTCGCCGCCGCGGCCGCCTGGGCACGCAGGAGGCCGAGCGCCGCGGTCATCTGCTCGCCGTAGGCACGCGCCGCGTAGCGCGCGTACTCGCGCAGCGCCGCGTCCACCGACCGTTGATGCTCGACCCACGCCTGCCGCGCGGCCCACGCGCCGGCGACGGAGATGAGCGTCGTGCCGAACAGCGCGGCGCTCACGACGAGCGAGCGCCATCCGCGCGCCCGCAGGCGCCTAACGAACGCCGGCGTCAGGCCGCGCCCCACGGCACCTGTCCGCGCAGCACCGCGCCCACCCGCGCGCGCGTCGACGCGCCGAGCTTGAGGAGGATGCGCTCCGTGTGGTTGCGGGCCGTCATCGCCGCGATGCCGAGCGCCTCACCGATCTCCGCGTTCGACGCGCCGAGGGCGAGCAGGCGCGCGACCTCGATCTCGCGGTCGGTGAGCCCGTAGCGCTCGCGCAGCGCATCGTCGCTCAGCGTGCCCCCTTCCGCGGCCGCGCTGCTCCCCGTCGCCCGCCGCAGATGCGCGCCGATGCGTGCCATGAGCTCCACCACGCCGAACGGCTTCGTGACGTAGTCGTCGGCGCCCAGCCGGAAGCCGCGCACCTTGTCCGCCTCGAGCCCGCGCGCGGAGAGGATGAGCACCGGGCTCTGGCAGCCGCGCTCGCGCAGGGTGGCGAGCACGTGGTAGCCGTCGCGGTCGGGGAGACCGAGGTCGAGCACGATGAGGTCCGGCACCTCGCCCAGCGCGAGCGTGATCGCGTCGGCGGCGGTCCCGGCGACGCGCACCCGGTGGCCCTCGTGCTCCAGGTTCCGCTGGAGCCCGCCGGCGAGGTCGGTGCTGTCTTCGACGACGAGGATGCGCTTCATGGGGGCAGGGCGGCGCTGGACGATTCTACGGTGGCGTCAATGTCTCTCCCGGGATAGAGCGGCGCGTGGGTCGAACGACACAGCCGAGGAAGAGACATTGAACCGCAGAGGACGCAGAGGACGCAGAGGAAACCAGCTCGGTGCGTTTGGTTCTCCTCTGCGTCCTCTGCGTCCTCTGCGGTTCAATGTCGTTCCACGGACTCCAACCTCGCGTACGCCGCCGCGTACCGTCGGCCGAGCTCCCGCGCCGCCGCCGAGGAGAAGTGCAGCGTGTCGCCGCGGTGCGTGAGCCCCTCGGCCGAGACGTACGCCGCGTTCGGCGTCGTCGCCGCGACGAGGCGGTGGATGGAGTCGATCGCCGCGCGCCCCGGCGTCCACGGCTTCTCGGGGAAGTGGCCGAGCTCCCCGATCAGGAACGGCGCGTTAGGCGCGCCGGTCTCCGCGCGCAGCCGCGCGATCAGCTCGCGCAGCCGCCCCTCGTACTCGGCCACGCCGCGCGCGTCGCCGTCGCTCTCGCCCTGGTGCCACAGAATCGCCACGAACGCGCCCGACGAGCGCGCGAGCCGGATGCGCGCGACCGCGTCGTCGTACGGGTGCGTGCGCGTGGCCGAGTCGTAGCCGGCGGGCACCCACGCCCGGATCGACGAGCCGCCGACGGCGGTCGGCACGAGGCCGACGACCGCGGTGGTGTCGCGCGCCGCGAGCGCGAGCCCGAAGCTGCGCCCCGGTCCCACGCCGGCGATCGGCTTGTCGAAGTGCACCGGGTCGACCGCGGGGATCCACCGGCCGTCGCGGTCGAGCATCAGCACGCGTGGATGCGGCACGCGGTCCTCGGCTTCGACCGTGCCGCGGCCGGCCATGTTCGACTGGCCGGCGAGCAGGACGAGCTGCATCCGCGGCGGCGAGGTGGTCGCGGGCGCCGGGGCGCGGCACGCGACGAGAGCGAGAGTGAGGACGAGGCGTCGGCGCATGGCGTGATGTTAACCGCGCTCACACGCCTCGTCCCGCGCGCGTCGCGCCTCGCCCCCGCCCCGCGACGAGAAACCCCCGACGTCTGGCGCGCTGTCCCACCGCGGGTACCCTCTCCCGGTGCCCGCGTCCCACCCCAGCGCCCCTCTCATGCTCCGTCTCGCCCTCCGCCGCGCCGCGCTCGCGCTCCTGCTGGCCCCCGCGGCCCTCCGTGCGCAGACGACGCCGATGCCGCCGCTCGACCGCGCGAACCTCGACACGACGTGCGCGCCGTGCGAGAACTTCTACAAGTACGCGAACGGCGGATGGCTGAAGCGCGCGACCATCCCCGCGGCGTTCTCCGGCTGGAGCTCGTTCAACGAGCTGGAGGAGCGCAACCGCGCCGAGCTGCGCCGCATCCTCGAGACGGCGGCCGCGCGCGCCGCGAGCACGCGCGACGCCGACGAGCGGCTGTTAGGCACGTTCTACGCGAGCTGCATGGACTCCAGCGCGGCCGAGCGCGCGGGCGCGGATCCGCTGCGGCCCGAGCTCGCGCGCATCGACGCCATCGCCGACCGCGACGCGCTGCGAGCCGAGCTCGCGCGGCTGCACCGCATGGGCGTGGGCGGTGGTCTCGGGCTCGGCGCGGGGCCCGACGCGAAGAACAACACCGTCGTCGTCGTGTCGGTGGGGCAGGGCGGGATCGGGCTGCCGACGAAGGACTTCTACACGCGCACCGACGCCACCGGACAGCGCGCCCGCGACGCGTACCTCGCCTACGCTGCGCGGCTGTTCGAGCTGGCCGGAATTCCCGGGGACAGCGCGCGTGCCGACGCGGCCCGCGTCATGACGCTCGAGACCGCGCTCGCCACCGCGTCGAAGAGCCCCGTCGAGCTGCGCGACCCGAACGCGTCGTACAACCCGATGAGCCTCGAGGCGCTCGACACGCTCGCGCCGGCGCTGCACGCGCGCGAGTTCCTCGCCGCCGCCGGCGTGCCCGCGGTCGATCGGCTCATCGTGCGGCAGCCCGCGTTCATGCGCGCGCTGTCGACCGAGCTGGAGTCGCGGCCGCTCGAGGACTGGCGCGCATATCTGCGCATGCGCGTGCTCGCCGGCAACGCGGGAGTGATGGGACCCGCGTTCGAGTCGGCCAACTTCGCGATGAACAGCGCGCTCACCGGCGCGCGCGAGCAGCTCCCGCGCTGGCAGCGCTGCCTCCGCACCACCGACGGTACGCTCGGCGACGCGTTGGGCAGGGAGTACGTGAAGGTCGCGTTCACGCCGGACGCGAAGCGCGAGATGCAGCGCATGGCCGCGAACCTACGGGGCGTGCTGCGCGACCGGTTGGGCAAGCTCGAGTGGATGAGCGAGGCGACGCGGCAGGAAGCGCTGCGCAAGCTCGAGGCGCTCGACCAGAAGCTCGGCTACCCCGAGAAGTGGCGCAGCTACGACGGGCTGGAGGTCGCGCCCGGCGCGTTCGTGCACAACGTCGCGCGCGTGCGCGAGTACTTCCAGCAGGACGGCTTCTCGCGCGTCGGCAAGGCGCCCGACCGCACGCGGTGGGCGATGACGCCGCCGACGGTGAACGCGTACTACAGCCCGCAGAACAACGAGGTCGCGTTCCCCGCCGGACGCGTGCAGCCGCCGTTCTTCCATCCGACGTACGACCCCGGCGCGAACTATGGCGGCATCGGCGGCACGATCGGCCACGAGATCAGCCACGGCTTCGACGACCAGGGCCGGCAGTTCGACGCGAAGGGCAACCTGCGCGACTGGTGGACGGCCGACGACGCGGCGCGGTTCAGGGAGCGCGCGGACATGGTCGTGTCGATGTACGACGCGTACACCGTGCTCGACTCGCTGCACGTGAACGGCCGCCTCACCCTCGGCGAGAACATCGCCGACATCGCCGGCGTGAGCATCGCGTACGAGGCGCTGGAGCGCGAGCTCGCCGGCAGGCCGCGCAATCTCATCGATGGGTTCACGCCCGAGCAGCGGTTCTTCCTCGCCTACGCCCAGGCGCGACGCGGCGCGCTGCGCCCCGAGCAGGCGCGGCTGCAGATCGCCACCGACCCGCACTCGCCTAACGAGTTCCGCGTCAACGGGCCGCTGTCGAACATGGAGGAGTTCGCGCGGGCGTTCGGCTGCAAGCGGGGCGACCCGATGGTGCGCCCCGACAGCACGCGGATCCGCATCTGGTGACGCGGCCGCCGGGCGTGGGGGTTGCACGTCCGTCACCGTCCGGGAGAACCCACATGCGAACCAGGCTCGTCCCCGCGCTCCTCGTCACGACGCTCGCCGCCTGCGCCGACCGCATCGCCTCACCGACGCCGGACGCGGCGCAGGACCGGCCGGCTGCACCCGCCGGCGCGGTGCTCGCGCAGCCGGGCGACACGGGGAGCACGATCACCTACGCGAGCCGCGTGCACGTGAGCGGACGCGTGCTCGCGGGCTCGGCGCCGGTCGCGGGGATGCGCGTCACGCTCTACCGCAACGTGCTCCAGGACGGCAGGGGCGTGTCGATCCGCGTCGGCGAGCAGACGACGGGCGCCGACGGCGCGTTCTCGTTCGCCGACGTCGTGGGCGGGCCGTACGTGCTCGCGCTCAACGTCACCGCCTCGCGGCCGTACGGTGACCTCGTCGCGTACGCGCTCGGCACCGCCGCGGAGGTGCGCGTCGACATCAGGATCGGCATCGGCTCTGCGCCGAGCGACAGCACGCACGGCGGGTGAGCGCGGGATCGTGCGGCTTGCGATTCCTTGCCACTCGCGCGCGCGGGAGAGCCGGCGTAGCGTGAGCGCATGAACCGCGTCGAGGTCCTGCTCCGCACGCCGGAGGTCACGCTCTCCGTCTTCGACCACCCGAGCGACGAGGCGCACGCCGACCCGTCGAGCGAGCGCGCATCGGTCGATGCGATCGCGTTCGTCGAGGCGGGGACGTTCGAGATCCGTCCCGCCGGGCGCGACGCGCAGCGGTGGAGGTTCGCGCCGGGGATGCTGTTCGCGATGCCGCGCGGCGCGGAGTTCGCCTGCCGGCACGCCTGCGAGCGGCCGATCGACCGCTGCCTCTCCGTCGCGTACGCGCCCGACGCGGTGGAAGATCTGCTGAGCGCGGGTGTCGCGGGGCTGCGGCCGGCGGCGGTGCGCGGCTCCGCACGCCACCGCTTCCTCCGCCACCGCCTGCATGCGTGCGCGCGCGACGGTGCCGACGCGCTGCGGCTCGAGCTCGTCGCCGGTGCGCTGTTCGAGTCGCTCGATCCCGCGCCCGACGAGACGCGCGGCCGTGCCGACGGCGCGCCGACCGACGTGATGCGCCGCATCGCCCGTACGGCGGAGCGCGTGGAGGCGGAGTTCGCGCGGCCGCTCGCCCTGCGCGATCTCGCGGGCACCGCGGGGATGAGCCCGTATCATTTCGCGCGCGTCTTCCGCCGACTCACCGGGTTGCCGCCGCACCGCTACGTGATGGCCGTGCGGCTGCGCGAGGCGGTGCGGCGGCTCGACGCCGGCATGAGCGTCACCGCGACCTGCTACGCCGTCGGCTTCGCGTCGCTGAGCCACTTCGTGACCACGTTCCGCCGCCGTTTCGGCGTCTCGCCGTCGGCGCTCCCCGCCGCGCGCCGACGTCCGACCGCGCTGCGCGCCGCGCTCGCCGCGCCGGTGTGGGAGGGACGGAGTTAGTCGCGAGAAGCGCAAAAAGCCGCAAGCGCCGCCGCCGCGCGCGCCCGTAGACTGCCGCCGTCCCGAAGGCCTGCGACACGACCCGCACGGGGAGGCGACGAACGATGCGCGACATGCTGGCGACGCGGTGGAACGAGATCGGCGACAAGGTGGTGCAGCTCGCGGAGGCGGTGCCCGAGGCGGCGTACGAGCGGCGTCCGGCGCCCGACGTGCGCACGTTCGCGGAGCAGCTCCGCCATCTCGCGTTCTGGAACCTGTACGCGCGTGACGCGCTCCGCGGCGCGTCCCCCGACGGCGAGGCGAACGAGCTGCCGCGGGACGCGTACCCGGACAAGGCCGCGGTGCTCGCCGCCGTGCGCGACAGCTTCCGCGGCGTGGGCGACGAGATCGCGCGCGGCGATGCGCGCGCCGTCGACGCGCCGTCGCTCGACACGATGGTGAGCTTCCTCGAGCACGCGGGGGAGCACTACGGCCAGCTCGCCGTCTACGCGCGGCTCGCCGGCGTCGTGCCGCCCGCCTCACGTGCCGCGCCCGCGGAGGCCCTCGCCTAACTATCGGTTGAACCGCAGAGGACGCAGAGGGCCGCAGAGGACTGCCTCTTCGAATTGAACCACAGGTTCGAGGTGCTGGGCGAGTACCCTGGGGATCGAACGGCGATGAGCAGGATCTCGAGATCTTTTCGATCGCACTTGGATCCCCGGAGTACTCGCCTGGCACCTCGCCCCATCGATGTCCTCTGCGGCCCTCTGCGTCCTCCGCGGTTCAACTGCTAGAATGAGGATCCTCCGACCCGTACGGCATGTCGACGATCCTCGACCGCACCGACGCGTTCTGCGCGCGCTTTGGCCTGCGCATCCCGATCCTGCTCGCGCCGATGGGCGGCGCGAGCCCGCCGGCGCTCTCCATCGCCGTCGCGAGCGCAGGCGCGCTCGGCGCGTGCGGTGCGCTGCTCATGGGACGCGACGAGATCGTCGCGTGGGCCGACGCCGTGCGCGCGGAGACCGACGCACCGTTCCAGATCAACCTCTGGACCCCCGACCCGCCGCCGACGCGCGACGCGGCTGCGGAGGGGCGCGTGCGCGCGTTCCTCGGACGCTGGGGCCCGCCGGTGCCGCCCGAGGCGGGCGACATGCCGCTCCCCGACTTCGACGCCCAGTGCGAGGCGCTGCTCGACGTGAAGCCGGCCGTCGTCTCGTCGATCATGGGGCTGTACCCGCCGTCGTTCGTCGGTCGCCTCAAGGAGCGCGGCATCGCGTGGTTCGCGGTCGCGACGACGGTGGCCGAGGCGCGCGCGGCGGAGGCGGCGGGCGCCGACGTCATCGTCGCGCAGGGCGCCGAGGCCGGCGGCCACCGCGGCGCGTTCGACGCGTCGCGGGCCGAGCGTGACCTCGTCGGCCTCGTCGCGCTCGTCCCCGCCGTCGTCGACGCCGTGCGCGTGCCCGTCGTCGCGACGGGCGGCATCGCCGACGGACGCGGCGTGGTCGCGGCGCTCGCGTTAGGCGCATCGGCCGCGCAGGTCGGCACCGGGTTCCTGCGCTGTCCGGAGGCCGGCATCCACCACGCGTGGGCCGACGCGCTCGCGCACACGCTCCCCGAGGAGACGATGCTGAGCCGCGCGTTCAGCGGGCGGACCGGCCGCAGCATCGCCACCGACTACGCACGCGCCGCCGTCGCGCCGGACGCGCCGTCGCCGGCGCCGTATCCGGTGCAGCGCGGCCTCACGACCCCGATGCGCGTCGCCGGACAGCAAGCGGCGGACGTGCATCGCATGCAACCCTGGGCGGGGCAGTCGGCCGCGCTCGCGAAGGCCGCGCCAGCGGCGGAGGTGGCGCGCGGGCTGTGGGAGGAGGCGCGGGGGGTGCTGTCCTGAAACGGCGGTACTGCGATCCACTGCGGGACGCGGGATGCCTGACTGCGGGATGCCTGACCGCGGGATGCCTGACCGCGGGATGCCTGACTGCGGGATGCCTGACTGCGGGATGCCTAACTGCGGGATGCCTAACTGCGGGACGGCTTACTGCGGGACGGCTTACTGCGGGACGATCGACGGCGGGGCCGATGCGTCGCGCGGTATCCGCCGTGCGTCGGATTGGTACCGCCACGCCTTCGACGGCGTGGAACTATGGGCGAAGGGGGGGGAGCCCCCCCTGGTAACTACGATCGGGCGCCCGCTCCCGCCGTCCGACGTCCCGCCGTCGATCGTCCCGCCGTCGATCGTCCCGCCGTCGATCGTCCCGCCGTCAGCCGTCCCGCCGTCAGCCGTCCCGCCGTCGAAAAGCCCCTCAGTCCCTCCGCAACGCCTCCATCGGATCCACCGCCGCCGCCCGCCGCGCGGGCAGCCAGCTCGCGAGCAGCGCGACGCCTAACAGCACCATCGTCGTCGCCGCCAGCGCCACCGGATCCGTCGGGCTCACGTCGTACAGCAGCCCGTGCAGCACCCGCGTCGCCGCGATCGCGCCGACCAGCCCGACGCCGACTCCCGCGCATGCCAGCGCGATGCCGCGCCGCGCGATCATGCGGCTCACGTGCGTCCTGCCCGCGCCGAGCGCGATGCGCACGCCGATCTCGCGCCGCCGCAGCGTCACGCCGTACGCGAGCACGCCGTACAGCCCCACCGCGCCGATCGCCAGCGCGACCAGGCTCGCCACGCCCAACATCAGCAGCACGAACCGCGTCCGCGCGGCCGACGCGCCGAGCACCGCCGACATCGGCTGCTCGGCGTAGGTCGGGATCGCCGGGTCGACGCGGCGCACCGCGGCGCGCAGCGGGCCCGCCAGCCGCGACGGGTCGCCCGCCGTGCGCACCACGATCGTCGCCGCCCGCGTCACGTCCGCGCGTCCGCTGTCGTCGGGGATCGCGAGCGGGAAGTAGATCGCCTGCTCCGCCGGCTTCTCCAGCGCCTCGAGGTGCACGTCGCCCGCCACGCCGACGACCGTGTACCAGGTCTTCGTGAGCCCCTGTCGCACGCGCTTGCCGATCGGGTTCTTCCCCGGCCAGTACTGCCTGGCGAACGCGCGGCTGACGAGCACCTCGAGCGGCAGGTGCTGCGCGTCCACGGGCGTGAACGTGCGGCCGGCGAGCAGCGGCACGCGCATCGTGCGGAAGTACTCCGGCGTCACGAACACCAGCGGGTGGTCGGGCGGTACCTCGCCCTCCGCCAGCGGGTGGTCCTCGATCTCCATCGCGCTGTCGTTGTGGTCGCCCGTCAGCGGCAGCCACTCGGTCACCGTCGCGTCGCGCACGCCGGGGATCGCGCGCGCCTCGGCGAGCACGCGGTCGTAGAACGCGAGCGCCCGCGCGCCGTCGGTGTACGTCGCCTGCGGCAGCGCGACCCGCATCGTGAACAGTCCATCCGCCTCGAATCCCGGGCTCACGTCGCGCAGCCGCGCGAACGAGCGCGCCATGAGGGCCGAGCCGGCCACGAGCACGAGCGCGAGCGCCACCTGCGCGACGACGAGCGCCGAGCGCGCGCGCTGACGGTCGCGCCCCGCGGTGGCCGAGCGCGATGACTCCTTCAGCACCACCGCCGGCGCGATGCGGCGCGCGCGCAGCACCGGCATGAGGCTCACGACGAGCGCGCCCAGCACCGAGACGACGAGCGCGAACAGGACGACGCGCGCGTCGACGCCCACCTCGGCCAGCCGCGGCAGGTCGACGCCGCTCGGCAGTCGGTGGAGCGCCGCCATCCCGGCCGCGGCGAGCGCCACGCCGAGCGCGCCGCCGGCCGCGGCGAGCACCGCCGCCTCGCCGAAGTACTGCGCCACGATCGCTCCGGCGCCCGCGCCTAACGCGTTGCGCACCGCGAGATCGCGCTGCGCCCCCTCGGCCCGCACCAGGAACAGGCTCGCCACGTTCGCGCACGCGACGAGCAGCAGCAGCACCACCGCGCCCAGCAGCAGCCAGAGCATGCGCGTGACGTCGCCGACCAGCACGTCGCGCAGCGGCGTCACGATCGGCGTCACGTGCGCCTGCTCGAACATCGCGCGCGGGATGTCGCTCGGGAACTCGTCGAGCAGCCGCGGGAGAACGCGCGCGAGATCCGCACGCGCCGCCCCCGGCGTCACCCCCGGCTTGAGCCGCGCCACGGCGGTGTAGTTGAAGCTCCCCGGGTTCGCGTGCGGCGGATCGAGCGGCAGCGGATACCAGATCGCGATCGACGCGGACGGGTAGCGGAACGCGGCCGGCATGACGCCCACGACCTCGCGCGGCTGCCCGTCGACGACGACGCGCTTGCCGACGATCGCCGGGTCGGCGCCGAACTTCCGCCGCCACAACGGCTCCGAGAGGACGACGATCGGCGGTGCGCCCAACCGGTCCTCCCCCTCGACGAACGTGCGCCCCGCGCGCGGCCGCACGCCGAGCACCGGGAAGAAGGTCGCGCTCACGCCCGCCGCCTCGACGCGCTCCGCTCCCGCGGACGCGTCCGTCGCGGCGACGTTCACGTCGCGCGTGCGCCAGACGGCGATCCCGTCGAACGCGCGCGTGTGCCGCTGGTAGAGCAGGAAGCTCGCGTCCGACTGCTGCACCACGCTGAGCCCCGCGATCTGGATCGAGTGCGTGAGCCCGACGAGGCGCGACGGGTCGGCGAACGGCAGCGGGCGGATGAGGATCCCGTCGACGACGCCGAACACCGTGGTGGTGGCGCCGATGCCTAACGCGAGCATCGCGACGACCGCGGCCGCGAACCCCGGCGCGCCGCGCAGTCGGCGGAAGGCGTACCGCGCGTGCTGCCGCGCCGCGGACCACAGCTCGACTCGTCGCATGCGTCGCTCCCGTTCGTTGCTGAGGGTGATGCACCGCGCGCGCACCTCGGACACGTCGCCGAAGCGGGCGAGCGCGGCGTCGCGCGCGGTCTGCGCGTCCATGCCCGCGGACTCGTTGAGCTGCGCGCGCATCGCGAGGTGGAACGCGAGCTCGTCGTCGACGTCGCGGTCGGGCGCGGCGCGCCAGAAGCGTCGCTCCCGGAGCCAGTCGGGGCCTAACGGCACGTCACCCCGCGGCCGTGGAGGTGCCCGGCGTCGCGGCGAGCACGCGCGCCATGGTCTCGACGAAGCGCTGCCAGCGGCCTTCCTCGGCTCGCAGCATCCGGCGGCCGAGCGGGGTGAGCGTGTAGAACTTCGCGCGCCGCCCGTTCGCGGAGACGCCCCACTCCGCCTCGATCCACCCCTCGGCCTCGAGCCGGTAGAGCGCGGGATAGAGCGAGCCTTCCTCCACGCGGAGGTCGTCGCCGGAGACGAGCTCGATCCAGCGCGCGATGCCGAACCCGTGCGACGGGGCCCAGCTCAGCGCCTTGAGGACGAGCAGCTCGATGGTGCCGTAGAGATCGCGTTCGGTCTTCGCCATGTCTCCCCCAGAATTCTAGGGGACACTATGCGACGCGGGACGCCAGTGCGCAATACGCTACCTTCCGCCCATGCGACCCAGCGGCAACACCATCCTCGTCACCGGCGCCACCTCCGGCATCGGGCTCGCGCTCGCCGAGCGGCTGCTCGAGCGCGGCAACACGGTCATCGTGTGCGGACGGCGCGAGGAGCGGCTGCGCGAGATCGCGGCGCGGCTCCCCGCCATCCACACGCACGTCGCCGACGTCAGCGTCGAGACCGACCGCGTCGCGCTCTACGAATGGGCGACGACGACGTTCCCGCGCCTCAACGTCCTCGTGAACAACGCCGGCGTGCAGCGCCGCTTCGCCACCCCGCCGCAGGAGCCGTGGCGCGAGACGGCGTCGGAGATCGAGACGAACCTCGCGGCGCCGATCCACCTCACGTTCCTGTTCGCCGACCACCTCGCGCGGCAGGAGCACGCGGCGCTGCTCAACGTGTCCTCGGGGCTCGCGTTCGCGCCGATGGCGATGATGCCGATCTATTGCGCGACGAAGGCGGCGGTCCACTCGTTCACGCTCTCGATGCGCCACGAGCTCGGGAAGCGCGGCATCGAGGTGATCGAGATCATCCCGCCCGCGGTGAACACGGACCTCGGCGGCCCGGGGCTGCATCTGTTCGCGACGCCGCTCGACGAGTTCGCCGACGCGGTCATCGCGCAGCTCGAGGAGGGGAAGACGGAGGTCGCGTACGGCACCGCGGCCGAGCGCGCGCGCGCGTCGCGCGAGGAGCTCGACGCGTGGTTCGCGCGGATGAACGCGCGGTGACTCTTCGCGCCTAACGCGCCGCGCCGAGCCGCGCGTCGAGGCGGTCGCGGTAGCTGCGACTCAGCTTGAGGCGCGTGCCGTCGCGCAGCACCACGACGAACTCGCGGTTCGCGTGCGGTCGCAGCTCGGCGATCCGGTCGACGTTCGCGATGATCGAGCGGTGGATCCGCACGAACCGGCGGGGGTCGAGCGTCGCCTCCAGCCGCCCCATCGTCTCGCGCACGAGGTGCCGCGCGGCGCCGACGTGCAGCCGCGCGTAGTCCCCGTCGGCCTCGATCCAGTCCACGTCGTCCGCCGGCACGACGACGACGCGCCCGGCGCGCCGCACGAGAAAGCGGTCGAGCGGCGACTCGCCCCGCACGCCGGCGCGCCGCTCTGCCACGCGCTGCACCGCGCGGTCGAGCGCGCGCGCGAGCCGCGCCGGATCGATCGGCTTCAGCACGTAGTCGAGCGCCTGCGCCTCGAACGCGCGCAACGCGTGCGCATCGTACGCGGTGACAAAGACCGTCACCGGCATCGCCACGCCCACCGCATCGACGACGCCGAAGCCGTCCATTCCCGGCATCTGCACGTCGAGCAGCACGACGTCGGGGGTGAGCGCGCGGATCGCCGCGACGGCCGCGCTCCCGCTCGCGCACTCGCCGACGACATCCACGTCGGTTCGCCGCGCGAGGTGCGCACGGAGGCCGCGCCGGGCGAGCGGCTCGTCGTCGACGATCACCACACGGACCGTGGGACGCGTCATCTCCATCGCGTCACATCACGCCGCCAGCGGGATCCGTATCGTCGCCCGCAGCCCGCCGCCGTCGGGCGCCTCCAGCGACAGCGCGGCGCCGTCGCCATAGCGCTCGCGGAGCCGGTCGCGGGTGTTCGCGAGCCCGATGCCGCGCGCGACCGGCGGCCCGTCGCCGAGCCCGGGGCCGTCGTCCTCGACCGCCAGCACGAGCGCATCGCCCGCTCGGCGCGCGCTCACCGCGATGCTGCCGCCCGTCTCGCGCGTCGCCACGGCGTGCTTCACCGCGTTCTCCACGAGCGGCTGCAGGATGAGCGCCGGCACGCGATGCGACGCGAGCCCCGGCGCCGCGTCGACGCGTACGCGAAGCCGTTCTCCGAACCGCACCTGCTCGATCTCGAGGTATCGCTCGACGAAGTCCAGCTCCTCGGCCAGCGGGATCTCCGGCACACCCTCGCCGGCCAGCGTGAGGCGCAGGAACTCGCCGAGCCGCGCGATCATCACCGTCGCCTCGTCGGTGCGCCCCTCGACGACGAGCGTGGAGATCGCGTTCAGCGTGTTGAACCGGAAGTGCGGGTTGATCTGGTAGCGCAGCGCCTCGAGCCGCGCCTGGTGCAGATGCGCCTCCGCGCGCAACGCCCGCTCGCGCTCCGCGTGCAGGCGCGCCTGGTGCTTGATGGCGAGGTACAGCACGCTCCACGCGAGCAGCGCGAACGCGTGGTACACGGTGCCGGCGAGCAGCTCGAGCGCGTTGTCGACGTGGATGCGTCGGCCGAGCATCGCCGTGGCGAGCGGCGCGTCGACGACGTTGTACACCGCCGTCCACACCGCGGCCGCGACGTAGGACGCCACCACGCACACCACGATCGTCCGCCCCACGCCCGGCTCGCCCGGGAGTAGCCGGCGGTACAGCGCGCGCAGCCCGAGCGACACCACGACGCCGAGCACTGCCAGCAGCGTCTTCGTCGCGACCATGTACACGAGCGGGTACATGCCGAGCCGCGACAGCGCCATCGCGACGGAGAACGCGATCCAGCCACCGGTCTGCAGGAGCCAGAACGGCGGCACGAGGCGAGGGCCAGGCTGCTGCGATGTGGTCACACGATCAACGCCCGTCGCCCATCATTCCGGCCTCTCGCAGGAAATCCAGCAGTGTCTCGTGCACGATGGGCGGCGTGCGACGCGCCTTCCAGTACGTGAGCGGCGCGCCGGTGTCGAGGTCGATCGTGCGCATCGCTTCGGGCTGATCGAGGCCGTGCCCCGCCTCCGGCACGACGAGCGTGCGCACGCGCGAGTTTCCCGCATCCGCGGCGAGGCGGCGCAGCAGCGCGACGTTCTCCTCGGCGGGCACCACCTCGTCGGCCCCACCGTAGATCGCGAGGATCGGTCCGCGGAAGCGGCGGAGGTCCGACGCCGGGTCGTACGCGTTGCGCCGCGCCCACAGGCTGTCGGCGGCGGCCTCCCCGTTCGCGACGTCGTCGGGCTCCAAAAACTCCTGCGCCCAGCCGGCGCGCCGGCCGGCGGCGAGCAGGCGAGTGAGCTCGGCGTAGCGCCGCGCGCGGTCGCTCGGCCCGACGCTGACCTCCACGTAACGTACCGCGTCGACGGAATCGTTAGGCGCGAGGCGCAGCCGGTGCGCGACGACCTCCATGCTGCCGAGCTGCTGTCGCGCGACGCTCGTCGATGGGCCGACGAGCATCGCGAGGAACGCGATCGGTGCGCGCGACGACGCGAGCGCGCTCACCCACCCGCCGGCGCTCCGCGACACCGTGCCGATGCGCGCGGGATCCACGTCGCCGCGTCGGGCGAGGAATCGCGCGATGGTGACGACGTCCTCCGCGAGATCCGCGATCGTCGCCGTATCGCACCGCCGCGTGGAGTCGACGCCGCGCTTGTCGTACGCGAGCGCGGCGACGCCGTGGCGCGCGAGCATCTCCCCCTGCGCCTCGAAGCCGGTGATGGGACCGCAGCCGCGCCCCTGCACGAGGATCGCGACCGCGGGGCGCCGCACGCCGACCGGGCGGAACAGCGTGCCGGGCAGCGTGACGCGCCCGCTCGCCACGCGCACCGCCTCGCGCACGACCTCGTGCGTCGCCGGCGGGAGCATGCGGCGCAGGTGCACGCGCACGCCCGCGCTGTCCGGCCCCACGACGCCGACGAGCTCCTGCACCGCGGAGTCGAGCGCCACGCGCGCGGCGCCGTACGGCGTGCCGAAGCGGAACCGTCCCGCGCCGTCGGTGCGCAGCGGGAGCCGCGCCGGCGGCACCAGCGGCCGGTCGGGGAACGACAGCACGAGCGCCAACGAGTCGCCGTCAGGCACCACCTCGGCCGCGACCTGCTCCACCGAGCCCGCGCGCACGAACGCACCAGCCCACCAGCCGGCCATGGGGCCGGGCTGGCCCGCGGCGGCTCGTGAGCCGCAGATCACGCCGATCACGCCGACCGCTCGGCCCGTTAGGCATGATAGTCTGCGGAATCCGCGTGATCTGCGGACGAACGAGATGGTGTTCATCGTGCCGGCGGCGACTGCCAGAGCACGTGCGTGATCATCCACCGCCCGTCGTGGCGCGCGAGCAGCAGGTAGTCCGTGCCCCACCACGCGGTGAGCTTCGCGCTCGCCGTCTGGTCCTGTACGTCGAGCAGCGCGATCTCCTTCGCCGCCCCCGCCGGCGTGTGGTTGCGCCCCTCGCGCACGCCCCGCGCGTACGACATGAACCCGTCGGGGAACGACATCGCGCTCGGCCGGTACGCGGAATCGGGGCTCGCGCGGTAGTAGCCGATCTTCCGCACGAACGGCGCGACGCTGCGCAGCAGCCGCGTCGAGTCGCCGTCGTAGAAGCCCTCCACGTAGTCGAGCACCGCCCGGCGCACGCCCTCCCGATCGGGCGGCTGCGCGTGCGCGCGCGGCGGCGAGAGCAGCGCGCCGGCGACGAAGGAGGCGAGGAGGCATCGGCGAGGGGACATCGAGAGGTCCTGGTGTGAGGCCGCGCCGAACGTAGGGCGCGGTCGACGCCGGTTCCACCGCGGTGCGACGGGGCGAGGGCCCGGCGCGACGAACCGCACGCGATGAACCGCACGGTGACGCAGCGCACGCCGCGCCGCATCCGACCGGCGGGCGGCCGGCGTACTCCAGGCGAACCCCGTGCCCACATCCGCCCCGTGTCGTCGCCCGCCGCGCCGAGCCGCCCTGCCGATCCGCCTCTGGACGGGAGGGAACCCATGTTTCATGTTGGGCGTCCGGCCATCCCCGGCCGGCGGCGCTTCGTCGTCGTGCGTCTTCCATCCCTCGACGTTCCCCACGGGATGCAACGCGGAATCCAGCAGACCGTCGAGCGCGTCCCGGGAGCGACCCCCCTCGCTCTCGCGCCCACGCCCCGCGCCGACGCACCCGACTGGCGCGCCGCCGCCGGACTGGTGGCGCGCGTCGCGGCGGGCGACGAGGGCGCCCTCTCCGCGCTCTACGACGCCTACGCGCCGATGCTGTACACGGTCGCGCTGCGCATCGTGCGCGCCGAGGCCGACGCCGAGGAGGTCGTGCTCGAGACGTTCACGCAGGCGTGGCAGCGCGCCGCGAGCTACGACGGCGCCCGGGGCTCCGTGTTCGCGTGGCTCGTGACGATCTGCCGCACGCGCGCGCTCGACCTCCTGCGCGGCCGCACCCGCAGCGCGCGCGCCCTCGAGCGCGCGACGACGAGCGAAGACGCTCCGCCGGCGCTCGCCGCGTGGCATCCCGACCCCGCGGCGGATCTCGACCGGCGCGACCGCTACGGCCGGCTCGCCGCCGCGGTGCACGCGCTGCCGCCGTCGATCCGGCAGGTGGTGGAGCTCGTCCTCACCGAATCGCTCACGCACACCGAGCTGGCCGAGCGTCTCGACATCCCGCTGGGCACCGTGAAGACGCGCATGCGCAGCGGCCTGCAGCTGCTGCGCGGCGCGCTCGGCGCGTCGCTCCTCGACTAGCTTTCCCTCATGGCCGACCGCGTGCCTCCCGATCCTACCGTGCCCTCCCCGCCGCCCGACGAGGTGGACGCCGCGCTCGCCGTGCTCGGACTCGGCGACGGCGTGCCTAACGATGCGGCCCGCGAGCTCGTCGCGCTGGCGACCGCGGGCGTGGCGCTCGCCGACACGCCGACGCCGGAGACCATCGTGCCGGTGGCCCCGCCGGCCGGGCTGCGCGCGCGGCTGCTCGACCGCATCCGGCGCGAGCAGCGGTTCCAGTTCGTGCACGCCGACGAGGGGCAGTGGACCGCGCTCCCGACCGGGGGCGGCCACGCGAAGCTGCTCTACGACGGCGGCCGCCCGGGCGAGCGCACGCGTCTCCTCCGCCTGCCGGCCGGCGACACCGGCGACGCGCTCGCCGACCTGCACGATCCCGCGCTGCTCGTCGTCGCGGGCGAGCTGTGGCGCGGGGACGTGCGCTGCGCGCCCGGCGACTTCGCGCAGAGCGTGCCTAACGACGGGGCGCAGTCGTGGCGCGCCGCGACGCCGGCCACCGTGCTCGTCGTCGAGCGCGGCGTCGCGCCGGCCGCCGCGCGGCGCGCCGCGATGATCCCGGCCGGCGCCAGCGGCTGGCGCACGATGGCGCCCGGCACGCGCGTGCGCCCGCTCGCCGGCGGCCCGGCCGAATCGGTCGACGTCATGCTGCTGGAGATGGACGCGGGCTCGGTGCTGCCGGAGCACGAGCACGGTGGGCTCGAGGAGATCTTCCTGCTCCGCGGCTCGTGTCGCGCGCAGGGCCGCTCCATCCGCGCCGGCGACTACCACCGCGCCGCGCACGGCTCCGAGCACGAGGACACGACGACGGACGAGGGGTGCCTCATGCTCGTCGTGCTGCGCAAGGCCGCGTGAGCCCCGAGCGCGCCTACGAGGGGGACGGAAGCCGCACCGCCTGACCGACGGCGCGCGGGGGCACGCGCACCATCACCGGCGCCCCCGCGGCCGCGCCCCGCCGCGCGCGCACGGTGACGTCGACGCCGCGCGGCACGCCGCAGAGCGCGAACTCGCCGCCCTCCACGGTCGCCTCGCGGCGCTCCGTCACCACCACCGGTGGGCCGCCGCCGAGCCGCGCGTAGGCCACCTGCCACGTCGCCTCGGCGCGCGCGCCGTCGTTAGGCACCGCGCCGTCGACGCTGCCGCGCACCATCGCCTCGTCCCACGCCGCCGCGCGCGCGCCGCACGCCTGCACGAGCGCGGCCGCTTCCGACGGCACCGCGAGCACGAGCGGCTCCTCGGCCTCGTCCGCGATGCGCACGGTGCGCGCGGGCGGCGCGGCGCGCAGGAGCGCGAGCGCCGGCGTGCGCGCGCGCAGCAGGTGCGCACCCGGCGACACGCGGAGCAGCGTCGCGACGCCGTCGTCGGCCGTGACGGCGGCGAGCGAGTCGAGCTCCACGATCGCGTCGCGCACCGGCGCGCCGCCGTCGGCCTCCACCACGCGCACGCGCACCGCGACGCGTCCGCGCTCCCACAGCACCGCGGCGCCGCGCCGCACCTCGCTCACGTCGCCGCCGGCGAGCCGCACGCCCGCGAGCTCCGCGGCCGGCGGCGCGACGTTCCGCACGCCGGGCACCACGGCCGCGTTCCGCGCCGCGGCGGGATGGGCGACGACGATCGGCACGCGGATCACCCACCGCTGCACGATCCACCCGCCGTCAGGCAGCCGCAGGAACTCGACGCGGCCGCCGGCGTTCGCGCGCGCGGCGAGGCGCGCGTCGCCCGGCACGTTCACGTAGCGATAGGAGAACTCGCGCAGCTCCGCCGTCGCGCGGTCGAGCCACAGCACGCCCTCCACGTCGGCGACGTCGGCGCGCGGGCGCGCGGGCGAGAACGCGACGCCGACCCATCGCGCGAGCCGCACGCTGTCCGCGCTCGGCGCCGCGGCGCGGAAGCAGTGCGCCGTCGCGAACGCGTCGCTCAGCAGCACCTCGGCGTCGGGCGCCCAGTACGTCCACTCGCCGTCCGACGAGGCGCCGTGCGCGACGTAGCCGACGACGGCGAGCGACTCGGGCGGCAGGCTCGCGAACGGCCGCACGCTCGGCGCCATCCGCGTCACGCTCGTGTCGTGCACCACGCGCGCGCCGTCGGCATCGAGCGTGCGCTCCGACGTCGTGACACGCATGACGAGCGCCTCGCGACGCGTGAGCGACTCGCCGAGCAGCGCCTTGCGCGCCTCGTCCCACACGCGGAACGCAGCGGCGGCGGAGTCGACCTGCACGCGGCACGTCGGGCGGTCGCTCACGCGCACCTCGGACAGCCGCACCGCGACGCTCGTGAGCGCGACGTCGCGCGTCGTCGTGCCGGCGCGCAGCGGGAGCGGACCCACCGTGGTAGGCGCGTAGCCGATGCGCAGCACGCGGAGCGTGAACGGCCCCGTCGCCGGCGCCACGGCGGCGTACGCGCCGTCGTCGCGGGTGGCGACGCGCGCCACGGTGCGTCCACCGGAGTCGACGAGCAGCACGATCGCGCCGGGCACCCGCACCCCCGCCGCCGTCACGATGCCGCGCACCGTCTGCGCGCCGAGGTTGCTGCACGCGGCGAGCATCAGGCACGACGCGGCGAGGCGCTCAACGCGCACGCCTGCCTCCGCGCTTCGTCCAGATCACGATCGCGCCGCACTTCGCCGCGGTGCGCACGGCCGACAGCTCGACGGGCACCGTCGCGGCGCCGCGGTAGATCTCGATCTCCGCGACGTCGGACACGGGCACGTCGTCGACCGAGAAGTCGTCCGGCATGAGCTGTCCGTCGAGCGAGACGCGGAGCGCGCACGCCGTGCCGCCGCCCGGGAGCTTCAGTCCCTCGAGCGGGTCGCCCGCGGTGTCGGCGCTGGCGGCGGACGGCGCTCGCGTCGGCCCGGCGCGACGCGGCTCGACGCGGCGCGAGGAGGCGATGCGCGTACGGCCGCCGTCGTCCTGCACCGTGATGCCGACCACCCCGCGGAACAGGTCCGCGGTGCGCGCCGGCCCGCGCCGCGCGATCTCCGCCTCCCCGACGTACGCGCCGCCCGCGCGTCGCGCGCGCTCGGCCACCGCGGTGCCGGCGGGCGCCGTCACCCGCGTGGCCCGCAGCGCGACGGCCGCGGTGCCTAACGGCGCCATGGCCACGAACACCGGCGTCAGGCTGTCGAGCGCGAGCGAGTCGGTGCGGTAGCCCACACGCAGGAAGTGCGCGACGACGCGCGCGCCGGCGCCCGCGCGGACCGACGCGGCGAAGTACCCCGCCTCGTCGGCCCGCGCGCCGGCGACGGTGTCGCGTCCCGCGGTGAGCGCGACCGCGGCGCCGGCGACGGGGGCCTGCGTGCGCGCGTCGATCACCCGGCCGCGCACGACCACCGAGTCCTGCGCGGCGAGGAGCGCGGGGAGCAGGTACGGCGTGGCGGCGGTCGCCAGGCGGCGCAGCGTCTTCGGGAGCGGCATCGGGGCTCTCCGTCGCGCGAGGGACACCGTACAATGCGCCGGAGGGCGGCCGGGTGCGAGGGCCGTCCGTCACTCGCCGCGATCCGTTAGGCAGCGGGCGTCACGAACGCGGACGCATGCTCGACGGCCCACTGGTGGAACGTTCGCGCCGGCGTGCCCACCATCTCCTCGACCGCCGACGTCACGAACGCCGGGCGTCCGAGCCCCGCGCCCCATGCACCGAGCAGCATCTCGGCGACTCCGGGCGGCCACGCATCCGCGGTCGCGCGCCGGAACTCGTCGGGCGACAGCTCCTCGAACCGGAGCGGCCGGCCGATGGCGTCGCCGATCGCGTGGACCTGCGCGGCCTGGCTCAGCGACTCGGGGCCCGTGAGCACGTGGTCGCCGCCCGCGTACCGATCGTCGAGCAGCGTGCGCGCGGCCACGGCGGCGATGTCGCGCTCGTCGATCGGCGCCGTCTCGGCGGACGCGTAGGGCAGCGCACCACGTCGCCTGCGCGGATCTGCGGCCCCCACCAGTGGCGCGCGTTCGAGGCGAACATCCCGGGTCGGAGGACCGTCACGCGGAGGCGCGTCGCCGCGAGCAGGCGCTCGATCGCGGCGTGCAGACCGCGCATCGCATTGGGCTGCTGAAAGAACGGGTGCGGGGTCTCCGGAAGCGCCGCGCGGCCCGGCCGGCGCGAGAGCGCGCGCACCGCCGCGCCGGCGCGCCGCAGCTCGTCGACCACGAGGCGCCCGACGCGGCCCGTGGCGCCCGTCACGAGAATCATGTCCGCGCGCGATTCGTCAGGCGGCACGTGCGGCGCCGGCGCGTTAGGCGTGCCGTCACGCGGGCTCCTCTCGGGGCGGACCGTCTGGACGTCCTCGGCTGCAACGAGTCGCCGCCTAACGAGTCGGCACGTACTGCATCACCACCACTCCCGACGCGAATTCCTGGCGACCCACGAGCTTCAGGTCGACGTACCTCGAGAGTCCGGCGAACAACGTCGGCCCGTGGCCCACGATCCTGGGATGCACCACGAACTCGTACTCGTCGATCAACCCCAGCTCCGCCAGGGCGCGCGGGAGCGTGACGCCCCCCACGAACAGACCGTTGCCCGGCTCACGCTTCAGCTGGGCGACGGCTGTCCGGAGATCGCCGCGCACGAGCTCCGCGTGCCAGTCGACGCGGTCCAGTGTGCTCGACACGACGTACTTCTTCGCCGCATCGATCGTGCGCGCGAACGGCTCCATCCAGTCGGGCCGCGTGCCCGTCGCCGTCGACGGCCGCCACGCCGCCTCCATCATCTCGTAGGTCACCCGGCCGAACAGCAGCGCATCGGCTCGCGCGAGGTTCTCGACGGCGTGACGATGCAGCTCCTCGTCCGGGATCATCACGCGATGATCGCAGCACCCGTCCAGCGTGACGTTGATGGAGTACCGCAGGGGGCGCATCGTCAGGCCGCGGGTGGAACGGTCGCCGCCTCCAGCGGCCAGTCTCCCATCAGCATCGGCTGGAACGCATGGACCTCGGCCGCGAAGACGCCGCCCGCGACGGCCGGATCGCCCTCGGCGACGGCCCGCGCCGCGTCGGCCGACGGCGCGCGGATCACGGCGAACGCGAAGCTGGACGCATCGCGTGCCAGCGTGCGCCCGGCGAACACCAGCACGCCGCGCGCGAGCAGCTCCTGCGAGTACGTCCAGTGCCGCGCGGCCATCGCCTGCTCCTCCGCCGTCGGGCCGTCGGTGAGCATCGCGAGACGCGCGGGGCGCAGCGTGTAGAGGAAGACGCCGGACGGTACCTGCCGAGCATCCGCGATGTTCATGGGGACGTTCCCGTGGAAGATGGACGGGTGCGTGAGCAGCGCGGGGACTACGGCGAGGAAGCGCTCACGGCAGCGCGATCGGCGCCCCGAGTAGCTCGATCCCGTGCGCGCGCCACAGCGCCGGATCCTGCGCGCGGACGCGGCGCCCGTGATGTCGTAGAAGTAGCCTGCCGCCGCGGCGAGCGCGACCTGCTTCGCGACGGGCCGCTCGTGCGCTTCGGCCGGCGCGTCAGATACTTAGGTATTTACAAAAGTATTCCACGGCCGTAGAATCCGTCCGTCAGATCGGGCAACCCGCGCATCCGGATGGTGTCGGCATGGCTCAATCCGCAGTCGCTGACGAAGTCTTTCACGCGCTGGCCAACCCCACTCGGCGGAGAGTCCTGGAGCGACTGTCGGTCGGACCGGCCTCCGTCAGCGAGCTGGCGGCACCGTTCGACATGCAGCTCCCGTCGTTCGTGCAGCACCTCTCGGTGCTCGAGCGCAGCCGGCTGATCAAGTCGAAGAAGCGCGGGCGCGTGCGGACGTACGAGATCGCGCCCGAGCGGTTCAAGGTCGCGGAAGACTGGCTGGCCGCGCGTCGCCAGCTGTGGGAGGCTCGACTGGACCGGTTCGACCAATACGTCAAGCAACTCAAGGCCAAGGAATCCGAATCATGAGCACGCAACTCACGATCGACCCGAAGCTCGATTTCGCCATCGAACGGTTCATCGACGCGCCCACGCGGCTCGTCTGGGACGCGCTGACGAAGCCGGAGCACATCAAGGAGTGGTACATGCCGAGGGCGTGGGGGCGTGTGGCGCGCACCGAGCTGGACGCGCGACCGGGCGGCATCTTCAGCATCGACATCGTGGTGGGAGACGGTCAGGAGGTGCCCAACGTCGGCTGCGTCCTCGAGGTCGTGCCGATGCAGCGGCTCGTCTGGACCGCGATGCTGTTCCCCGGCTACCGCCCGGCCGTCTTCGACGACATTCCGATCACCGCCATCATGACGATGGAGAGCGTCGGCACCGGCACGCGCTACGTCTTCACGGCGCTGCACCGGAACGAGGCGGATCTCGAGAACAACAAGACGTCGGGCTTCTACGAGGGTACCCAGATCGCCGTCGATCAGCTCGTGGCGCACGTGATGGCGATGAAGCAGAAGGCGTCGGCCTAACGCGACGCCCCCACCAGCCCGAGCGGCACCCGGCGCAGCCCCTCCCACCGATGCGTGCGCCCCTCGGCATCGCGCACGAGCAGCTGCGCCGAGAGCCCGCCGTCGAGCATCACCGCGCGGCGGCAGCCGAGGGCGCCCACGAGCGCCGCCGTCTCGGGCACCGTGAGGCCTAACGGCACGCCGCCGAGCGCGTCGCCGACGCCGGCATCGAAGCGCGTGAGGGCGACGAGCAGCCGACCGTCGCGCAGCTCGCACGCGGCGAGGCGTGCATCGCGGTGCGCGAGGTCCACGCCGCGGCCGGGCGCGCGCAGCGCGGCGGGCAGCGTGCCGTCGCCGTCGAGCAGCGCGGGGTACGATTGCACCGCCTCCGCCGCGCTGCCCGAGGCGCGCAGCTCGGCGATCGAATCCGCGGGCACGACGCGCGCGCGGCCGCGGTCGTCGATCACGAGCGCGGCCGAGAGCGGGCCCGCGCCCGGCGCCTGGATCTCGCGCCCGCGGTGCACGACCCAGCCCCACGGGCCGGCGTCGGTGAACTGACCCGCGTTCAGCGCGAGCGCGGCGTCGGCCGGTGCCGCGTCGAGATCCCACGGCCCCGCGCCGCCGCTGGGGCGCGCCGCGGCGTGGAGCGCGAGCGCGACGCGCGACGGGTCGACGCGCGCGACGATCACGCGCACGCGGAGCGCGGGGAGCGCGGCACCCACGTCGGCGGCGAGCACGAGCTCGCCCCAGTCGAGCCCCGGGCGCGCGGCGCGCCATCGCACCGCGGCGGCGAGCGCCGCGTCGGGCCCCGCCCACCGCGACGGTGCCGCGCCGCGCGTCCACCACGTGCGCCACGCGCCGTCCGCGCCGCGCACGCGGAGCCGATCGTTAGGCACCTCGCGCGGCGCCGCCGACGCGGCCAGGAGCGCGGCGGCGAGCGCGAGGCGGAGCGGCGTCACTGCAGGTCGCCCCAGCTCGACCACAGCAGCACGTTGCCGCGGAAGAGCGGCGTGAGCGCGGCGAGGTCCTGCTTGCGGGCGTCGAGCGCGGACTGCTCGTCGGCGCTCACCTTGTACGCGCCGTCGGTGAGCAGCCACGCGGCGACGCGCTCGCGCAGGCGGCCGAACTGCGTCGCCGTCATGCCGGCGGGCACCTTCGGCGGCGCGAGCCCCGGCGCGGTGGGCGGCGCGGGCGGCGACATCACGTACGCGCCGCACGTCTTCAGCGCGGGCATCATCTCGTTCTCGAGCTGCTCGCCGGCGACGCCGATGGTGTCCATGATCGCGCGCGCCTTCTCGTGGTTGCCGGCCTGCTGGGCGGCGGCCATGCGCTCCATGAGCGGTCCGAGCTTCTCGCCGTACGCCTGCGACGCGGCGATCGACGCCTGCGGCGGCGCGACCATCGTCTTCTGGAGCTCCTTCTTCACGCCGTCGCGGCACTTGCGGTGCGCCTCGAACTTCTCGTTCGCCGCGTCGAACCGCGTGCGCGCCGTCTGGTAGTCGCTTGCCGCGCGAGCCGAGGGGGCGAGGGCGGCGAGCAGCGCGTCGATGTTCTGCGCGGTGATCGCGACGACGCTCTCCTCGCGGCCGCTGCGCGGGGCGCTGCCACCGACGGCGTTCTGTGCGGCGCCCTGGGCCGCTCCCTGCGCGGCACCCTGCGCGGCGCTCTGCGCGGCCTTCTTGATCAACTTGCCGAGCTGCGCGTGCGCGGCGGCGGGCACCAGCAGCAGGGCGAGCGCGACGCCGCGCGCGGCGCGAGCGGTCGTGTCGGGACGGAACATGTCGGTTCTCCGGGTGGAGCGGGGGAGCGTGATCGCGCGCGCGGCCCACCGGGCGCGCGGCGACCGCAGTCTCTCCGCGGGGAGCGGCGCGCCCCAGGGTCATCCGACCCACCGGGGCCGGTCCAGCCGGTCCAGCACCCGGCGGGCGGGGTGCGTAATCCGGAGGTCACTCCACCCCAGGTGCCCATGTCCCGCCTGCTCTCTCGCGCGCCGCTCGTCCTCGTACTCGGCGCCTCCGCGCTCGGCGCCCAGCCGAAGCCGACGATCGCGGAGTTCCTGAGCCCCGCCTCGCCGCTCGAGCTCACCGCCGCCCACAAGGCCGACCGCGTCGCGTGGGTCGCGTACGAGCGCGGCATGCGCAACGTCTACACGGCGGCCGCGCCCGACTTCCGACCCGTGCGCGTGACGTCGTTCCTGAAGGACGACGGCACCGAGGTGAGCGACGTCGTGCTCTCCGACGACGGCTCGACCGTCGTCTTCGTCCGCGGCTCGGCCCCGAACCGTGTGGGCTGGATCGCGAACCCGTCGCACGCACCGGAGGGCGCGGAGCGCGCGATCTGGGCGGCGCGCACGGCCGGCGGGCCGGCGTGGCGCGTCGCGCAGGGCGCCGCGCCGGAGCTGTCGCCGGACGGCCGGTGGGTGCTGTACGTGAAGGACGCGCAGATCTACCGCGCCCGCGTCGCGCCTAACGGTCCGCGCACCGCGGCCGACACCGGCGGGGTCGCGTTCCTCACGCAGTGGGGACGTCAGTCGAGCCCGAAGTGGTCCCCGGACGGCACGCGCATCGCCTTCGTGAGCGACCGCGAGAACCACGCCCTCATCGGCGTCTACGACACGCGCACGCGGACCGTGGAGTTCGTCGCGCCGAGCGTCGACTGCGACGGCAGCCCGGTGTGGTCGCCCGACGGGAAGCGGCTCGCGTTCGTGCGGCGGCCGGGCGTGCCGTTCGGCGCGCAGACGCAGAGCGGCACCGGCGGCATCGGCAACCCGCCGGGCCCCGCGTCGGGGCGGCCGGGCGCGTCGGGATGCGGCGTCGGCGGCTTCGGTGGCGGCGGGCGCGGCGCGCAGCAGGCGGCGGACACCACGCCGCGCCGGACGCCGGGGCTGTACACGGCGACGTTCCCCGGCGGCTACACGACGTCGGTGATGGTCGCCGACCTCACGGCGAGGCCTAACGCCGTCGGCGGCTACCCGGCGATGGAGCTGTGGCACAACGCGCGCGGCGACCGCACGTTCGCCGCGATCCGCAGCCTCATGTGGGGCGACGGCGCGATCGTCTTCGGGCTCACGAACATCCAGGGCGACGAGTGGGACCGCTACTACGCGATCCCGCTCACGAACCCGGGCCCGCAGCCGACGCTGCTCACGACGACCGACGGCCTGATCGAGGACGCGACGTCGGCCGCGCTGTCGCGCGACGGGAAGACGCTGTTCTACTCGACGAACGCGAACGACATCGAGCGTCGCCATGTGTGGGCGGTGCCGGTGGCCGGGGGCACGCCGACCGCGATCACGTCGGGCGAGGGGATCGAGACGTACCCGCAGCCGCTCGCGAGCGGCCGCCAGGTCGCGGTGCTCTACTTCGGCGCGAAGCAGCCGGCGAGCGTGGGCCTCGTGCCGAACGCGCCCAACAGCGCCGCGAAGCTCATCTTCCCCACGCTGCCGAAGGACTTCCCGCAGGCGGCGCACGTCGTGCCGCAGATCGTGACGACGAAGGCGGCGGACGGGCTGGAGATCCACAACCAGCTCTTCCTGCCGGCGGACCTCAAGCCGGGCGAGCGGCGGCCGGCGCTCGTGTTCGTGCACGGCGGGCCGTCGCGGCAGATGATGCCGGGGTACCACTACATGCAGTTCTACCACTGGGCGTACGCGGTGAACCAGTGGCTCGCGAACCAGGGCTACGTCGTCCTGTCGATCAACTACCGCAGCGGCATCGGCTACGGCCGCTCGTTCCGCAACGCGCAGAACACGAACGCGCGCGGCAACTCCGAGTACCAGGACGTCGTCGCCGGCGCGAAGTACCTGCAGTCGCGCGCCGACGTCGACCCGTCGCGCGTCGGGATCTGGGGGCTGTCGTACGGCGGGCTGCTCACGTCGCAGGCGCTCGCGCGCAACTCCGACATCTTCGTCGCGGGCGCCGACCTGGCCGGCGTGCACCTCTACGGCAACTCGCTCGACACGGCGGCGCTGTCGTACAAGTCGTCGGCGATCTCGGCCATCGACACGTGGAAGTCGCCGGTGTTCCTCGTGCAGGGTGATGACGACCGCAACGTCGACTTCGCGCAGATGGTCGGCCTCGTGCAGCTCCTGCGGGCGCGCAACATCCCGTTCGAGCTCACGGTCATCCCCGACGACGTGCACGAGTCGCTGATCCACGCGCGCTGGATCGAGACGTGGAACAAGATGGGCGACTTCCTGCACCGGTACGTGTGGGAGCACACGCCGAGCAAGGCGGCGAGCCGTTAAAGGACTTGGCGGACTGCGTCGGCGGCGCGGGCGATACGGCGCTGGCGATACGGCGCGATGATGCGCTAGCGACGCTCACACCGCTCGACCGCGCAGCACGGCGCAGTGCCGCGCTGTGAGACGTCGTTCGCGCATCATCGCGCCGTATCGGCCGCGCCGTACCGCCCGCGCATCAGACCGGCGCCGTCGACGCTCTCCGGTGACTTGCCGTTCGGTCGAGGGGTCGTCTATGTTGAACGGGAGCAGTCTCACCAGAATCCGGCCATGATGCAGAAGTACGTGCTCGTCTCCACTCGCCTGCACCTGGGGTTCACCGACCTCGGGCGTGCAGGGGCCGTGCGCCCCGGCGGGTGGATGATCCGCGGCGATTTCGCCGTGCGACGACGAGCACCCTAGGCCTCACGGATTCGATGTCGTGATCCGGCCTTCCGGGGTGCTGTCAGCCCCCGGAAGGCCGTTGTGCTGTGTGCCACTCTCAGCCGATCACGACGATGAATCACGAGATCATCAGCCGGTACATCCGGCAGCCGTCGCGCCTCCCCGCGGACCTCCGCGCGACGATCGAGCGCGAGTGGGCCGACCGCCCCGTGCAGCTCTACGCGCTCGTCGACCTCGACCCGACGCTGCGGCTCGCCGAGTCGTGGCTCGCCCTCGGGCCGGAGCACGTCGCGCTCGCGCGCCGCGGCGACGACGGCGCGTGGCACGTGCGCTCCGTGCCGCGTGCGGACATCCGCGCCGTGCGCGAGTCGCCGGGCCTGAGCGCGAACACGCTGCTGCTGTTGGGCGCCCCCGACGAGCCGCCGCTCGCCGTCGTGCGCTACACGCACCGGCAGCGCGCCGCGGTGGAGAACCTGCGCTTCGTGCTCGACGAGGCGATCGCCGGCCGCTGTACGCCGCTCGTCGCGGACGGCGACGCGCTCTACGCCGACGCCGTCGCGCGGCCGGTGCGCGACGCGCAGGCGCTCGTCGCCGCGCGCCGCTCCACCGTCGTGCTGCGGCTGCTCGGCTACCTCGCGCGCTACCGGCGCGACCTGGCGTTCGGGCTCGGCGCGGCCGTCGTCGTGACGGTGGCGGGGCTCGTGCCGCCGTATCTCGCCGGCTTCGTGCTCGACGACGTCGTGCGACGCGCGCGCGACGGCACGCTGCCGCCCGCCGTGGCGTCGACGCGCGCGTGGCTCGCGGTGGCGGTGATGGCGGCGCTCTACGTCATCCGCCAGGGCGCGGCGCACGTGCGGCTCCGCTACATGTCGGTCGTCGGCGAGTGGGTCGCGCGCGACCTGCGCTCGGAGCTGTACGAGCACCTGCAGTCGCTCAGCCTGTCGTTCTTCTCGCGCAAGAAGACGGGCGGGCTCATCACGCGCGTCACGGCCGATACCGACCGGCTGTGGGAGTTCATCGCGTTCGGCGTCGTCGACGGCTCGCTGTCGCTCGTGCAGCTGCTCGGACTCGGCGTGGTGCTGCTCTCGCTCGACTGGCGGCTCGGCCTCGTGATGACCGTGCCCGTGCCGCTGCTCTGCTGGCTCGTGTACCGGCACGGCGAGTCGCTCAACACGCGCTTCGTGCGCGCGTGGCGGAAGTGGTCGCGGGTGACCGACGTGCTGTCGGACACGATCCCCGGCGTGCGCGTGGTGAAGGCGTTCAACCAGGAGACGCGGGAGGTGGCGCGGTTCGACGGGCGCAACGACGACGTGACGGTGGAGTTCAACGAGATCCACGAGCTGTGGACGACGTTCTGGCCGCTGCTCATGCTCGCCGTGCACGCGATGACGGTGCTGGTGTGGGTGTCGGCGGTGCCGCGGCTCGTCGGCACGGGCGCGCCCGACCTCTCGCCGGGGACGTTCGTCTCGTTCCTGCTCTACGCGACGATGTTCGTCGCGCCGGTGGAGGTGCTCGGCCAGATGGCGCGCACGGTGAACCGTGCGACGTCGTCGGCGCACCGCGTGTTCGAGGTGCTCGACTCGGAGCCCGAGGTGCGCGACGCGCCGGAGCCGGTGCGGCTCGCGCCGGTGGAGGGGCGCGTGACGTTCGAGAACGTGACGTTCGCGTACGACGGCGTGCGGCAGGTGCTGCGCGGCGTGTCGTTCGACGTGCGGCCGGGTGAGCTGATCGGCCTCGTGGGCCCGTCGGGCGGCGGCAAGTCGACGATCGCCAGCCTCGTGGCGCGCTTCTACGACGCCACCGGCGGTGCGGTGCGCGTGGACGGCGTGGACGTGCGCGCGCTCGACACGGGACACTACCGCGAGCAGATCGGCATGGTGCTCCAGGACCCGTACCTGTTCCACGGCACGATCCTCGACAACATCCGCTACGGGCTGCCCGACGCCTCGTTAGGCGCCGTGGTGGCGGCGGCGAAGGCGGCGAACGCGCACGACTTCGTCTGCAAGCTCGCGCAGGGCTACGACACGATCGTCGGCGAGCGGGGGCACACGCTCTCCGGCGGCGAACGCCAGCGCATCTCCATCGCGCGGGCGGTGCTGCACGATCCGCGCATCCTCATCCTCGACGAGGCGACGAGCGCGGTGGACACGGAGACCGAGCGCGAGATCCAGGAAGCGCTCGACCGGCTCGTCGCCGGCCGCACGGTGCTCGCCATCGCCCACCGGCTCTCCACGCTGCGCCGCGCGTCGCGGCTGTTCGTGATCGAGAACGGGCGCCTCGCGGAGTGCGGCACGCACCGCGAGCTGCTCGAGCTGCCGGACGGGATCTACAAGCGGCTGTACGAGCTGCAGCTGCAGCTCCAGTGAGCTCTGCATGCTCACGCGGAGCCGCGGAGGACGCGAAGACCTGCTCGGCGACACTGAACCGCGCCCGGGACGACTCCACGACGTGGGGCTCGATTCAGCGAATCTCTAGAATTCGAGAAATCCTCAGGTGTTCTCCGCGTCCTCCGCGGCTCCGCGTGAGACACACACAGGAGAGAACATGACCGAGCACATCGTACTCTGCAGCGCCGGCGACGGGCATCTCGCGGCGATCGTGGACGGGGAGACGATCCCGGTGCGGCTGCGGCAGTGCTTCCCCTGGTCGGAGCCGCGCCGACATCTCTCGCTGCGCGACGGCGACGACCGCGAGGTGGCGCTCGTCGAGGATCCGGCGGCGCTCCCCGCGGCATCGCGTGCCGCGCTCGAGCGCGCGCTCGCCGAGTCGGGGTTCGTGCTGCGGGTCACGCGCGTGCGGTCGATCGACGAGGAGGTGGAGATCCGCCACTGGTCGGTCGACACCGCGCAGGGGCCGCGCACGTTCCAGACGCACCTCGACGAGTGGCCGCAGGCGCTGCCGTCGGGCGGGCTGCTCGTGCGCGACGTGGCCGGGGATCTCTACCACCTGCCCGCGCCGGCCGAGCTGGACGCGCACAGTCGGCGGCTGCTGTGGGCCTACGTGGACTGACCACGACGATCCGCAGGTTCCGCAGATCCCGCAGAGGCTTCTCGAAGAACTCTGCGGGCTCTGCGGAATCTGCGGACGAAGCCGTTCATCAGCCCTCGACCTTGTAGATCTCCCGCTTCCCGTGATCGACGAGGTCGTGGTACCCCTTCATGACCTCGTCGAACTGCTTCATGTCCTCCGCGGACCCCTGGGGCGGCGACGACATCATCTGCGCGAACTGCTGCAGATCCTCGACCTCCATCTCCGACACGACGGTCCAGTACTGCTCGGCGCAGAAGTCGGTCATGACCTTCATGCGCGGCATGCCGACCCGCTCGCTCAGCTTCGACAACGCGATGAACTTCTCGACCATCGGGCGCACCTTGCCGGGCTTGCAGTACATGATGTCTCGGATGAGGTACATGGCTCGCTCCCGGATGTCGTCGTTCGTCGTCGCGCCAGCGATCGCCCTGTCGGTCGCCGCTGCGTCCGACGCGCAACCCATCGCTCCGAATGGCACGTTCGTCAACCCGCTCGGTCTCGACTACCGCTTCATGCCGGGTCGGCGAAGCACGAGTTCCAGTAGGTCTCCGACGACCCGCGCACGTGCCGCCCGCTCATCGACCGCCGCACGGGCCACGACGACCGGCCGCACAAGCTCGACGCGTCGTGGCAGACGGGGCGCGACACCACGCTCACGATGCACGGGCTGAACCGCGACGCGACGTCCTGGTTCGTCGTCGACGCGTACGACGCCAGCGGCGTGACGCGCGGCCGCACGCCGCCGCGCGAGTGACGGGGCCGAGGGCTCAGCGCGGGAGGCCGGGGACGTCCATGCGCAGCGTGTAGAGCGTCTTGCCGGCGGTGACGTAGAGCGTGCGCATGTCCGGTCCGCCGAACGCGTTGTTCGTGATGTAGTCCTCGGGGATCGGGATGAACTTCAGCAGCTTCCCGCGCGGCGAGATGACGTAGATCCCCGTGTGGTTGTCGAGCGTCTCGGCCGAGCCGCGGAGCTGGTTCATCCCCGCCGACGCGATCAGGTTCCCGTCCGCGTCGATGCTCATGCCGTCGGCGCTGCGGCCCGGCGAGAAGTCGTAGTGCACGCGCATGTTCGACACTGTGCCGTCGTCCGCGAGGTCGTACGCGCGGATGAGGCGCGCGCCGCCGGCGGTGCCGTTCGCCTCGACGAGATAGAGCGTGCGATCGTCGGGCGAGATCTGGATGCCGTTGGGCCGCTGCACGTCGGGCCGCGCGAGGAGCCGCGTGACGCGCCCGGGCCCGTCGATGCGATACACTGCGCCGCCGATCAGATCGGTGACGTACAGCCGCCCCTTGCCGTCGATGGTGACGTCGTTAGGCGCCACGAGCGGTGCCGCGGCGCCGCTGTCGACGAGGATCTCCACGGCGCCCGTGCGCAGGTCGGTGCGCGTGACGCGTGGCCGGAAGCGCTCGGTCATGCCGCGGCGCGTCGACTCGGCGCCCTCGCACGCGACGAGCCGCCCCTGCGGGTCGACGAGCAGCCCGTTCGCGCCGTTGCTGTGCTCGCGGAACACGGTCAGCTCGCCCTGGGGCGTGAGCTTCATGATCCGGTCCCACACCATCTCGGAGAAGTACACGTTGCCGTCGCGGTCGACGGTCGGGCCCTCGGTGAACGCGACCGCGGTCGCGATTCGCGGCTGCTGCGCGTGCACGGCGAGCGGCGCGAGCGCGACGACTCCCGCGGCGACGACGGCGCGCGCGATCACGCGGTCGCGCGCCGCTCCGGCGCGCACGCAGGGAGCGTGAATCGGAACGTCGTGCCCGCGCCGGGACGGCTCTCCACGTCGACCGAGCCGCCGTGCGCCTCGACGATGCCGCGCACGATCGTGAGCCCGAGGCCGACGCCGTGATGCGTGCCGCGCTCGGCCTGCCAGTAGCGGTCGAACACGTGTGGCAGATCGTCGGGCGCGATGCCGCGTCCGGTGTCCTCGACGGACGTCTCGACGAACCCGCCGAGCGCGCGCGCGCGCGAATCGTGATGCGCCCCGCGCTCGGCGTGAACTTCAGCGCGTTGCTCACGAGGTTGCCGAGCGCCTGCACGACGCGACCCCGGTCGGCGTGCACCTCCGGCAGCCCGGGCGGCAGCTCCGCCTCGAGCCGCAGCCCGCGGTCGGCCGCGCGCCCCGCCGCCGTCGCGATGGCGTCGTCGACGAGCGCGTCGACCGGCGTGGGCGCGGGCGCGATCGCGAGGTGGCCCATCTCGATCTGCGTGACGTCGAGCAGATCGCGGATCAGCGTGTCCATGCCGCGCGCGGAGCGGCGGATGAGCGCGAGCTGCCGCGCGTGATCCTCCGCGGACAGCGGCAGCTCGATCGCCGCGCCGACGCTCATGAGGATCGTGTGCACCGGATTGCGCAGGTCGTGCGCGACGATGGCGAGCACCTCGTCGCGGAGCTTGATCGCGCGCTCGGCGTCGGTGCGTGCGGCGCGCTCGCGCTCCAGCATCGCGCCGCGCGCGGCCTCGGCCTCGCACCGCGTCGTGACGTCGGTGCACGCGCCGGTGAGATACCTCGGGCGGCCCGTCGCGTCGAGCGTCGTGCGCGCACGGTCGGCGATCCAGCGCACCGATCCGTCGGGCAGCACGATGCGGAACTCCTCGTCGAAGTGCGCGCCGCGCGTCGCGCTGCGCTCGAACGCACTCAGCACGCGCGGCAGATCGTCGGGGTGCACGGCGCCGAGCAGGCGGTCGAGCGACTGCAGCCGATCGCCCTCGGGGAAGCCGAGCACGCGCGCGAGCCCGTTCGACCAGTCGAGCGCCTGTCGCTCGAAGTCGTAGTGGTAGATGCCCGTGCCCGACGCGTCGAGCGCGACGCGTAGCCGCTCCTCCGCGGCGCGCCGCGCCTGCTCGGCCTCCCACTGCTCCGACAGATCCTCGACGATGCCGAGGAAGGACGCGGGCGGCGACGACGGATCGGCGTCGTCGGCGCGCACCACGGTGACGATGACGCGCGCGTAGACGAGCGACCCGTCGGGGCGCACGAAGCGCTTCTCGAGCGTGTAGCGCGGGATGGTGCCCGCGGCGAGCTGCCCGGTCATGGCGAGGCAGCGCGGCAGGTCGTCGGCGAACGACACCTCCTGGAACGTCGTCGCGAGCAGCTCGTCGTGCGTGAGGCCGAAGATCGTGCAGAGCTGCGGGTTCGCGAAAAGGAAGTGGCCGGTGGCGTCGAAGTGCGCGATGCCGACGGGCGCGCGCTCGACGGTGATGTCGAACCGGGTGCGGCTCGGCGTGCTCACGGAGCCGGCCACGTCGGTGCGGGGCTCGAGCGGGAGCGTCATGGCGAGGCGGGAGGATGACGCGTGCGCCTCCATCAGAACGTCGCGAACGGAGGGCCGCAAGAGCCCTCGCGGCGCGCGGCTCGCGCGCGTCTCCGCCCTGCGGGGGTGCGTGGCGCAGGGCGGGGACGGCGGCGGACGCGGTGCGGAACGCCACGATCACGGCGAAGCGCACCCCGTCGCCGTCCCAGATGTGGATCCACTCCGTCGCGAGCAGCGCACCGTGCGCGTCGTGCAGCTCGAGCTCCAGCTCCAGCGCCGTGAGCAGTACGAGCGCCCGCTGCCCCGCCTCGGCCTCGATGCGCGTGCGCTCCGCGACCTCGGCATCGCCTGCAGGCAGGAAGCCGCGGTTGCGCCGTGTCCGGTCGGCGGCGCGCACCGTCGCGCGCATCGCGTCGTACGCGGGGAAGGGGTCGAGGTCGCCGAGGCCCATCGGATCGTCGAGGGCCAGGTCGCCGGCGCCGATCGGGACGCCGCGGTGAAGGACGGTCACCCGCATCGCGTGCGCACGGTGCTCGTTAGGCCCGCGGCCGCCAGTCAGAAGTCGGCGCCGACGCCGAAGATGAGGAGGCGCGGCCGGAACGGTTTGGGCACGTCGGACGCCGCCGCCTCTGCCGGACAGTCGCCCTGCCCATTCGCGGCGCCGAAGAGGGCCGTGAAGAATGGATAGATCGGGTGCATGCGCGTGCTCGCAGTGTCCTGCGCTGTCGCGACGCACGGTGCCGCAGTGACGAGCCAGAACGCCAGCGTCGCGGACCGCCGCCGATCGTTAGGCACGGACCGGCCGCTCCCGAGAGGCTTCCGCGCGCACCGCGACGTGGATGTGCACCGTGGACGGATCCTCGGGCTCGTACTGCTCGAAGTCCGTCGTGTACGCGCGTGCCGGCGCATCAGGCTCGGCGAAGTACGCCCACACCGCCTGCCACCCCGCGATCACCGCGGCCGGCATGTCGCCGGTGCTCGTGAACACGGCGTAGCGGCCGGGCACCACACGCACCGTGCGCTCGCCCGACGTGGACGGTCCGGCCTCGCGGCCAAGCACCACGGTGTACGCGCCGTGCACGTCGGACTCGTAGTCGGTGTACACGCTGAATACCGTCGTCGGCAGCCCGCCCGCCGCCATGAAGCGGCCCCACAGCGCCGGCAGCGCCGCGGTCGCCGGGTCGCCCTCGCGCGCGTTCGACGTGCGCACGGACACGCCGGTGACGTCGCGCGGGCTCGTGAGCTCGACGAGCCGTGGCCGGATGTGGGATGAGGTCATTTCGTAGCCGAGTGAACATATTCGCCGACGTTCTTCGCGAGAACGTCGAGCGGGACGTTGCCGCCGAGCACCACCGTGTCGTTGAACGCCCGCACGTCGAACGTTGGGCCGAGCGCGGTCATCGCCTTCTGGCGCTGACGGACGATCTCGCTGTGGCCCACCTTGTAGCCGCACGCCTGTCCGGGCCACGAGCAGTAGCGATCGACCTCGCTCGCCACCTCGAGCGGGTTGGACCCGTTCACGTCGACGAAGAACTGCACGCCCTGCTCGCGCGTCCAGCGCTTCGCGTGGATGCCGGTGTCGACCACGAGGCGGCACGCGCGGAACGCGAGCGACTGCAGGTAGCCGAGCCGCCCCACCGGATCGTTCTCGTACGCCCCGAACTCGTCGGCGAGCTGCTCGGCGTACAGCGCCCAGCCCTCGGAGTACGCGTTGAACGCGAGCAGCTGTCGGACGAGCGGCATCTCGTGCGTGTACTCGCCTTGCCAGATGTGCCCGGGGATCGCCTCGTGGAACGCGAGGTCGCCGAGGCTGTAGCGACTGTGGAGGCTCGTCGTGCGCAGGTTGATCCAGAAGCGCCCGGGGATCTTGCCGTCGATCGATCCCGCGCCGCCGTACGCGGCCGGCGCGCCCGGCTCCTCCTCGGGCGGCAGGCGCTTCACCTCCATGTTCGGATGCACGAGCGTGTGGAACATGCGCGGCATCTGCGCGCGCACCCAGTCGAGCCGCTGCTGCACGAACGCGAGGATCTCGGCCCGTCCCGCGTCGCCCTCGGGGAACTGATAGCGCGGGTCGGCGGCGAGCGCCTTCATGCGTTCGCCGACCGTGCCGTTCGTGTAGCCCAGGCCCTTCAGGATCTCGTCCATCCGCGCGTGCAGCTGCTCGAGCTCGCGCTTCCCCGTCTCGTGAATGTCGTCCGGCGATCGGGTCGTGGTCGTGGACGCGTGCAGCGCCCAACGATAGAACTCCTCGCCGCGCGGCCGCGCCCAGATGCCCGCGTCGCCGGTGGCGACGGCGCGCTCCGCCTCCAGCTCCGCGATCTGCCGGTCGAGCGCGGGCGCGACGGCCTGCATCGCGATCGTGCGCGCGCGCCGCGCCCAATCGCCGGGGATCGTCTTCGTGCGCCGCTCGATGGACTCGACGAGCGACCCGCCTTCCCGCGCGCTCCTCGCCGAGAGGCGGATCTGCCCGAGCGCCTTGTCGAGCAGGAACGCCGGCGGCACGAGGCCGAGTCCGCGCGCGGCCTGCATCCGGCCGGTCTCTCCGTCGAGCTGCTTCGCGTACGACTCCAGCCGCGCGAGATACGCCTCGGCGTCGGCGGCATTCTCGATCGGATGATCGGCGTCGAGCGAGCGCGGGATGTCGAGATACGCACCGACGTTCTGGATGACCGTGTACGGCGTGTTGCGCCAACTACCGACCGTCGTGTCGCCGTAAGGCAGTGCGAGCCCCTCGAGCGCCGTGGCGTACGCGCTCCGCACCACCTCGACGCTGGTGCGCGTGGCGTGCGAGAGACCAGCGGTGTCGATCGCGTCGACGCGATCCAGGTCGGCGCGCACCTGCGCGGCGATCCGCCGCCGCCCCTCCGCCGAACGGTCGGTGAGCCGGGAGCGCAGCTCGGCGCGCGCACCGGTGTCGATGCCGAGCTGGGTCGCGCTCTCGGGGAAGAGGCGCAGAAGATTCTCGCCCACGTCGTTCAGCACGGCGAGCGCGGCGCCGCCGCGGGGAGCGGGCGATGTCGGTGGTGTGACGCGGCCGCGGGCGCACCCGGGCAGCAGCGGCAGCGTGGCGGCGGACGCCAGGGCGGCGAGGAGCTCACGGCGATTCATCGATGCATCGGACGATGGTGGGTACGACGGGTGCTCCACCATCATGCGTGCGAGGGCACGCCGACGGCAACGACTCGGGGGCGGCGGGTACCTGGCGTCGGGAGCGTGCAGGCAGCACAATGGGCGTTAGGCTTGCACGACCATTCAAGAATGGGAGGGTACTTTGGAAGACGATGCGGCAACCGGAGCCCGCGAGTGAGGCCCCTCGGCGTCTGGTCGGGGCGGCGTGTGGCTCTGACGGCCCTCGCGTGGCCCGCCGCGCTCTTGCTTTTCACCGCCGGCGTGGCGTCCCTTGCACTTCGCGCCGTGCGCAGGCAGGCCGCCGAACATGCCGCGGCCCGGGCGGCCGCCACGGGTGACCGCATCGCCTATCTTCCGCCAGAGCCGCACGACTTCGTAGTGCTCGTCAGCGGGTCGGCCGCTCCCGCGCTCGGCGCCCTCCTTGTCGGGCCGCCGGCGATCTTGACGCTCCTCTGGCTCCGCGCCCGCCAGCGAACTGGCCGGGATCGCGAGCCGCCAGCCTAACGAATCGTTGCAGACTGACGAGGGCGCGCGGAGTCCCTCGCGGGGGCATAGATCACGCTCGCGCCCTCGCAGCTGAACTCCCGCGTTAGCCGGCTTTCACTCCAATCATGTTCCTCGGCTGACTGTGCGCGCTGTTAGGCCCCGGCGGAGTCCGCGAGTATGACGCGCCCGTTCCCCTCATTTCGACGAATGATGGTGTTCGTTGACGGCGAGAACCTGACGATGCGCTACCAGGCGATGGTCACGATCGGCTGGGAACCGCGCCACGATATGATTCATCGCAGGAACGCGTTGCTTTGGCACCCTGGCAACACCCAACTCGCGCTCACGGGCAATCACGAGGTACTGCGTGCCACCTACTACACATCGACGACTGGCGGCCTCGATGAGCAGAACGCTCTTAGGGAGCAGATCCAAGGGCTAACATTTTCCAAGAACCCGGACGATCGGGTGATTAACCGCCTGACCGGCAGGGTCTTCCATCGCGACAAGAATACGAATCGCTCGAAGGGCGTCGACATCCAGCTAGCGGTTGACGTGCTCAATCACGTTCACTTCAACCACGTCGATACGGTGTATCTCCTCTCCGGCGACGGCGACTATTTGCCGCTGGTTGATGAGGTCCAGCGGAGTGGAAAGCAGCTCTACCTCGCTGCCTTTTCCGAGGGACTCAGTACCGCGTTGAAGGAACGTGCCGATGAGTTTTACTGCCTCGATCACAATGTCTTCCCTCGGGGGACGCCCGTCCGTCGATGATCGAGTGAGAGAAATGGTGCCGGCTAACGAGTCGTTGGACCTGACGAGACTGCGCAGCGTCTCTCGCCGCCGAGCTCCAGCCCTGCGGCTTCGCAGTTGAACTCAAGCGTTAGCCGGCAATACACGTGTCAACGGTCGGTATGCTTCGGGACATGATCCGCGAGGAGTCGCCCCTCCGGCGCTTGCCACTGGCGCTGCCGCCGAGTCAGCTCGTCTTCGTCGATGGTCTCCGTCTCAGCCTGGAGTCCGCGGCACTGGCGTATCACCGTCTGCACGAGGGACTTCTCGCGATAACCGTTGCGTCCACAAAGGGCGCCCATGAGCACAACACGTTGATAGCCGCCGGCGTTGATGCGTGGTGCGTCGTCGACTCGCTGCGGCGATTCCGCCGCCTGCTTCAGCACACGCCTGGTGTGAAACAGAACGCGCCCGGTTGTCAGCAGTTCTATCGGTCAACTGGAGCTCTTGAAACCCTCAGAGACTCGGCGCAACACCTCGAGGATCGCGCGAGCCAAGCGTTGGAGGCTGAGCTTCCGTTCTGGGGAACGATCGCCTGGACTGCAGTCGTCGACGCTGATCAGAATTTGGTCGCGCAGATGATGATCGTACTGGGCGCGCTACGGACTGGATTGCATCCGCTACCGAAGACGCTTGGTCGGCCGATTCGCGGGGAAGTCGACCACGTCGTTCTCCGAGCGTTTGAGGAGGAGGCAAACCTAAGCGATGCACTTCGCCTCGCCGATCACGTGGGGGCCGAGTTGGAGCGGAGGCTAGCAGAGGAGATGGGTGACGCCACTGATCGATTCTCCTCCGATCTCGTGGTGCGCGTCGACCTAAAGGGAGTTGACGAGCCGGCGCCCGAGCAAGCATCGATCAACGAGCCTGCTGGCTAACGAATCTCTGCCATGGCCAAGTATCTGATCTCCTTCCCCAGCGCGGCGATGGTCGTGCCCGACGGCGAGTGGGAGGTGGTGGGCCGCGACGCGCACGCCGTGATCGATGAAGCGAAGGCCGCCGGCGTCTACGTCTTCGGTGGCGGCATCGACGAGAACGTGCCGCCCGTGCTCGTCTCGGCCGACGGCTCGGTGGCCGAGGGCGGCTACCCGTGGGCGCCCCCGCTCGACGGCGGCTTCACCGTACTCGAGCTGCCCTCGCGCGAGGAGGCCGTCGCGTGGGCCGCCCGCATCGCGAAGGCCTGCCGGTGCGATCAAGAGCTCCGCGTCTTCGGGTTCGACCCGCGATCCTGAGGCACCTCGTCGTCCACCAGAGCGCCATACAGACGGAGCCCAGCGCCGATGCGCGACCCGTTCGACCCGAACGAGATCCAGGCCTGGATCGCGGCGCACCGCGACGCGTTGCCGCGGACGCTGGGGGAGCTCGGCACCTTCCCGGTGCCGTACCGCGGCGCGATCGTGCGGGCCCTGCCGCCGCCGGCGCGCGAGGCGATCTGGCGCGAGCACTTCGGCGAGTTCCTCGCGCCCGGCTCACCGCTGTCGCCGGCGCAGCAGGCGTTCGTCCGCGAGGCGATGGCCGAGTTGCCGGTCCTCATGGCGGACGACCTCGCGGCGGCCCGCGCTCGCGGCGGGGCGCTGGAGGCGCGCATGGCGCCGCTGTTCTCCCGGGAGGAAGCCGCACGCGTCTTCGGAATGGTCGGGCCGCCGGAGCCGCCCGGCGGCCTACCGGCACCCCCGAGGTGACGTCCGGCTGTCGCCTAACGATTCGTTGCAGCTGACCATGCGGACCACGACGTCAGCGCAGCGCTCCTCGTCCACCGGAGGATCCGTGTCGCAATTCGGTAGCGCCGCCATGATCCCGAATGCCCGCCTCGCCGCGCTCGCGCCACTCGTCGGCGAGTGGACGACGGTGGGGCGCCACTCGATGATGCCCGGTGTCGTGCTGCACGGCCGGACGCTCTTCGACTGGCACGAAGGGGGCGCCTTCCTCCGCGTGCGCTCGGAGATCGCCGAGCCTCGCATCCCGACCGCGATCGCCCTCGTCGGCAGCGACGACGCGAGCGACGCCTTCACCATGCTGTACTTCGACGAGCGGGGCGTCTCGCGGCGGTTCGAGGTCGCGATGGACGGCGCGGTCGTGCGGTGGTGGCGTACGGCGCCCGGGTTCTCGCAGCGCTACACGCTGACCCCGGCTCCGGAGGGCGATACGCTCCGTGGCGTGAGCGAGCTGTCGAGGGACGACGTCACGTGGGAGCAGGACCTGGAGCTGACGTACACCAGGGTGAAGTGAGCCGGCCCGACGCATCGTCGCCGCCGACGCAACGTGCCCGTCACCAGGGAAGCGGCGCCTCGAACCCCGCGGTGAGCGACAGGGCGCGGTTGCGCTCAGAGGTGCCGGGAACGATTCGCACGAGGCCCACGTCGTACCGCGCTCCGACGTCGAGCGCGCCGGCGCCGATCCGGCCGATGGCGACACCCGCGCCGAGCACCATGCCGGCGTCGAAGCGGCGCACCGTGTCGCCGCAGTCGGTGGAACGTCCGATCTCCACGACGCCGCGCTCCTCCGTGTCGCAGACTCCGCGCAGCGCGACCGCCGGCCCGCCGATCAGATACGGCGCGACGCGACCCGTCGACGCGACCTCCACGCGCGCGAGCACCGGCACCTCGACGTAGTCGACGTTCGTCGTGAACGTCGATGGGATCGGGCCGGCCGGCGAGTTCACGATCTCACGGGCCTGCGCGCCTTTCATGGAGTAGAGCAGCTCCGGCCGGATCGCGACGTGCCGCGACACGGCGATCACCGCGTAGGCGCCGAGCAGCGCCGCGACACGATGGCGCATCTCCGCTTCGGCATCGTGGAAGGTGGCGGCGCTCGCGCCGCCGAGCACACCGAATCGGGTCGGGGCGGCGGCGCGCTGCGCGTGGGCCGCGGTGGTCGCCGCGTGGAGCGCGAGGGCGACGGAGAGGAACGAGATGCGTCGCTGCATCGTTCGGGATTCGTTAGGCGGTGCCGGCGCCACCCTGTGGCCGATCGCCGAACGGCCGGTCGGTCCAGCGCACGTCGTCCAGCGGCATCGCCATGCAGCGGGCCACCACGCGCGCGAGCCGGCGCCACGTCGGATCCGCCGCGAGCGGCATGTCGTCCTCGCCGACCGGGGCGCCCTGGAGGCGGCGCAGCGTCCGCCACACGTCCGCGAGCATGGGAGCGCTGCCGAGCGCCTCGACGTCGCGATCGCCGAGGTCGAGGCCGAACTCGCGCTCGAGCTCCATCACGAACTCGACACGTTCGAGGCTGTCCATCGCGGATGCTCGGTGACAGTGAACGCTGGCGCGGCAACGACGGCCACCGATCGCAGTCTAACGCCCGCCCGCCGCATCGGGATGGCGGCGGCGGCGGGCCGGGCCGCTCGCGCTTGACGTGCCGTGCGCTCACCATAGGTTCTCGGGGTAGAACCTCGGGGGAACCATGCCGGAGCCCATGCCGCTCGTCCGCGGGACGCTCGACGTCCTCGTGCTGAAGACACTCTCCTGGGGGCCGATGCACTCGTTCGAGATCATCGGCTGGCTCGAGCAGCGCTCGGGCGGCCGCCTCAACATCGACGACAGCGCGCTCCTGCAGGCGTTCCACCGCATGGAGGAGCGCGGCCTCGTCACCTCGGCGTGGGGCTACACGCCGAACAATCGCCGCGCGCGCTACTACCGCATGACGGCGAAGGGCCGCGCGCACCTCGACGCGGAGACCGCGAAGCTCGCGGCGTACGTCGACACGCTGCAGGCGATCCTCACCGCCACCTCCATCTGAGGCACCGCGTCATGCTGCCACGCTGGCGCAAGGACGTTCGACAGGCCGTCGGCCTCATCGCCCGCCGACCCGCCGCGATCCGCCGCGACGCCGACGACGAGCTGGCCTCGGTGCTCGAGGAACGCATCGCGCAGTTCGTCGCGCGCGGCATGACGCCCGAGGATGCGCGCGCGGAAGCCGTTCGCCGCATGGGCGGATCGGTCGAGGACGCGCGCGATCGGGTGCGCCGCTCCGCCGCACGACGCGAGCGGACGTTGGGCATCGTCGAGTGGATCGCGGGGCTCGTCGGCGACCTGCGCTACGCCGCGCGTGGGCTCGTGCGTGAGCCGCTGTTCTCGTCGTTCGCCGTGCTCACGCTCGCTCTCGGCATCGGGGCGAACGCGGCGATGTTCGGCGTCGTCGACACGCTGCTCCTGCGCGGGCCGGCGCACGTGCGCGATCCGCAGCGCGTGGTGCGGCTGTACTGGACGATGCGGCGACCGAACGGGGAGCTCGGCACCATGGCCGCGTTCGACGCGCGCGTCTACGCGAACCTCCTCGCCGAGTCGCGCGCGTTCGCGGGGATCGCCATGCAGACCCCCGCGAGCCGATCCGCGCTGCTCGGCGACGCCGTCGACGCGCGGCTCGTGACGTCCGCGATGGCGACGGCGAACCTGATGTCGGTGCTCGGCGCGCAGCCCGCGCTCGGCCGATTCTTCACGCGCGACGAGCAGGAGGCGGACGTGCCGCCGCCCGTCGCGGTGCTCGGCTACGGCATCTGGCAGCGCGACTTCGCGGGCGAGCGCACGATCGTCGGCCGGACGGTCACCCTCGGCGGTACGCCCTACGTCGTCGTCGGCGTCGCGCCGCGCGGCTTCACCGGCGCCGCGCTGGACCGCGTCGACGTCTGGCGAGTGCTGCCGGTGAAGACCGGACCCAGCGCGCGACACTGGGGACGCGGGCATTCCGCGGGGCCCGCGATCGTCGCGCGACTCCGACCCGGCGTCATGCGCGACGACGCGGCGCGCGACGCGACCGACGCGTACCGCCGCAGCTACGACGGCGGCGAGCGCGCGTTCGCCGAGGCGAGCATCGGCGTCGGGCCGCTGCACTACGGTCCCGACGGCACCGAGGCGACGGAGGCGAGCGTCGCGCGGTGGCTCGCCGGCGTATCGGCCATCGTCCTGCTCGTGGCGTGCGCCAACGTCGTGAACCTGCTGCTCGCGCGCGGCGTTAGGCAGCGGCGCGAGGTCGCGGTGCGTCTGGCCATCGGCGTCGGCCGCGCGCGATTGGTTCGCCTGCTCCTCGCGAACAGTCTCCTGCTGGCGGGGCTCGGCGGCGTGGCCGGCCTCCTCGTCGCGTTCCTCTCGGCGACGATCGTCCGTCGGGTGCTCCTCCCCGACGTCGACTGGACCGCGGGGCCGGTGAACGCGCGGGTGCTGCTGTTCTCGCTCGGCGCCGCGGTCGCCACGGGGGTCGCCATCGGTCTGCTTCCCGCGCTCCGCGCCGGACGCGCCGACGTCGTCGCGGCGCTCAAGGCGGGCGCGCGGGACGGCGGCGGGCGCCGCTCGGGTGTGCGGACCACGCTGATGATCGCGCAGGGCGCGCTGGCGATGGTCCTGCTCGTCGGCGCGGGGCTGTTCGTGCGCAGTCTCGATCGCGTGCGGCGCCTCGATCTCGGCGTCCAGCCCGATCGCGTCCTCATCGTCGACGTGCGATGGCCGCGCGTGCCCGTTGCCGCGAGCGATGCGGAGCAGGCGCGCGAGGAACAGCGGCGCGAGGAGTTCGCGCGGCAGGTCGTCGACGAGGTGGCGGCGATGCCGGAGGTGGAGCACGCGGCGGCCGCCGTCGGCGTGCCGTTCAACAACGCCTACGCGATCTCGCTGCGGGTGCCCGGCCGCGACTCGCTGCCGCGCCTCAGCGGCGGCTTCGGCGACCCCGATGTGAGCGCGGTCTCGCCGGACTACTTCGCGACGGTGGGCACGCGACTCCTGCGCGGCCGCGTGTTCTCGATGGCCGATCGCGCCGGCAGCGAGCCGGTGGCGGTCGTGAGCGCGACGATGGCGCGCGTGCTGTGGCCCGGCGCCGACGCGCTCGGCCAGTGTCTGCTGATCGGCGACGCGCGCACGTGCACGCGCGTGGTCGGCGTGGTGCAGGACGTCAGGCGGAGCAAGATCCGCGAGGATCCGCTCATGCACTACTACGTCCCACTCGGCCAGCAGTCCGCGCTGCGTGGCCCGGACCTGCTCGTGCGCCCACGCGGCGAGCCGGCGGCCGTCGTCCCGGCGCTGCGCGCGCGTCTGCGCGCGATCGACCCGACCGTCCTGTTCATCGACGCCGAGCCGCTGCAGGTGCGCGTCGATCCGCAGACGCGGAGCTGGCGGATCGGTGCGATCATGTTCTCCGTGTTCGCCGCGCTCGCTCTGCTCGTGGCGGCGGCCGGCACGTTCTCGGTGGTCGCCTACCTCGTGGAGCAGCGGCGGCACGAGCTCGGGGTGCGCATCGCGTTAGGCGCGCGCGCCGGCCAGATCGTGGGGCCGATCCTGCGGGGCGTGCTGGGCGCGGTGGGCTGCGGCGTCGCGCTCGGCGCGGGGCTGGCGCTCGCCGGCGGCACGCTCGCGGAGCCGCTGCTCTTCGAGACGAGCGCTCACGATCCTCTCGTGCTCGGCAGCGTGGCGTGCCTCCTGGCGCTGGCCTCGCTGCTCGCGGGCACGGTCCCGGCGCTGCGAGCCCGCCGCGTCGACCCCATCATCACCCTGCGCGACGAGTAGCCACGGCGGCGAGCGTCGGAGCGCCGGATTCGTTAGGCCGCCACGCCGGGCGCGATCACGGCTGGCCGCGGCGCGCGAGGCACGTGTGGTACTCGTGCATGGCCGCGGCGTGGGCCGCGTGCGCCGCCGCGGTGGCCGCAGGATCGCCGCCGGCAGCTCCCACCGCCGCGAGCGCCGAGTGCGCCCGGCCGATCTCGGCCCCGCACGCCGCATCGCCGAAAGCGCGCTGGCCCAGGCGCGGCACCGAAGGCACGGGAGGCGGCTGGAGGAGCGCGCAGCCGGCGAGGAGAAGCGCCGCGAGCGCGGCGGCGACGGCCGTGTCGCGCGACGACGAATGAACGCGCAGAGTGATCATGGATGCCACGTTCGCCTGCGCGTCGCCAAGGTTCAAGGGTCGCACCGCCGGCGCGATCGACGAGTGCGGCCCGCCGCGCGCCGCATTACCTTCGCCCGTCCGAGCGATGTCCTCAGCTCCTGGAGACGCCCGTGACGCCCGTCGACGTCTATCCCATTCGGCTCGGGCCGGCGGACGCGTTCGCCGCGGCACGCGACTGTCTCGAGCGCGGCCAGTTCGAGGAGCGCGTCGTGGCGCGCCGGCTCGGCAGGGAGACGTTGATCGACTTCCCGCGGCTGGCGGAAGGCCGGACGACGCTCGCCGGACCGGTGGAGGACGCGAATGCGGCGCTCGTCCGTCTCCTGATCGACGGCGAGCCGCTGCCGGCGGCGCGCGCCGAGGCGCTGTGCGGGGCGGCGGGCATCGCGGCGCTGCGTGACCTCGGCGTGCTCGTTCCCGATGGCGACGACCCGTCGCGTCTCGTGGCGACGGTGCTGCTCGCGCCGACGCACGGCGTGTGGATCGCGCAGGACACGCCGCCGCGCCGCGCGGGCGTCGAGGTCGGGTCCACGGTTTCCATGGCGCGCGACGTCGTGTTCCCCGCGTTCACCGAGCTCACGGGCCAGTTCCTCGGCACGCTGGAGTTCGCGGCCGGCGCGCGGGTGCTCGAGCTGTGCGCCGGCACGGGCGTCGCCGCGCTGATCGCCGCGCGGCGTGGCGCGGCGGAGGCGTGGGCCACCGACATCACCGAGCGGAGCGTGCACTTCGAGCGGTGGAACGCGGCGCTGAACGGCTTCACCCACGTGCGCGCGGTGCGCAGCGACGCGTGGGACGGGCTCGCCGGCGAGACGTTCGATCGCGTGTACGCCCACCCGCCGTACGTACCGGCGCTGACCCACGTCTACGACTACCGCGACGCGGGGGAGGACGGCGAGCACGTGTCGCGGCGCATCGTGCAGGGGCTGCCGGAGCACCTGCGTCCCGGCGGACGCTGCGCGATGACCTGCGCGCTCACCGACCGCACCGACGCCCCGGTGGAGCAGCGCATCCGGGGGTGGCTCGGCGACGCGGCTCCGGAGTTCGATCTGGTGCTGCTCCAGCGGCGCGACTGGGACGCGCTGCACGCGTTCCGCAGCGTCACGCGCCGGAAGGAGGGCTACGCCGGCGTGGAGGCGTGGCTCGAGCACTTCCACGCGCTCCGCATCGAGCGGTTCGTGCACTGCTCGTTCGAGCTGCGGCGCGACGCGGTCGGGCGGCGGCCGGTCACCGTTAGGCGCCGCGCGGGCGCGCGGGTCGACGCGGCGGCGGTGGACTTCGCGTACCGGTGGGCGCGGCACGTCGCGGCCGGGGGCACGGCCGAGGCCCGCCTAACGGGACAGCGGCCGCGTGTCGTGCCGGGCACCCAGCTCCGCACGAGCCGGCGCGCCGACGAGCGCCGCCACTGGCTCGCGGTGGGTGCGACGGTCGTCACCGATTACCCGGTGGCCGCGGCGGTCGACCTGCCTCCCGCGGCGCCCAAGCTTCTCGAGCTGTGCGACGGTGCGCGCGACGTGCCCGCGCTGCACGCCGCCCTGCGCCGGGCGGGCGCGGTCGGGAACGACGTGACGGTGGCGAACGTCGCCGAGCTGGTGGAGCTGCTCCTCTCCGTCGGCGCGCTGGAGGTGCCGGCGTGTCCGGTGCCGGCGCCGCCTAACGGAACGTAGTCTCGTCGGCTCGCGCGAGCGCCCGCGCGTCGCGCGGTGCTCGCTCCACGACGTAGCTCATCGCGGCGGAGGGCGCGAGGTGCGTCATCGCGCCCGCGGTGCCGGCCGCCTCCGCGGAGTCGAGGATCCCTAGCGTCTCGCGGTTCCGATGCCGTCGGCGACATGATGTCGTTCGCCACGCGGAGCGCGTGGTTCGCCGCCTGTCTCCCAGGCTGCCCACCTGCCGTGACCGGGAGCGCGGCGACGATGAATGCGATGCCGAAGGGGTCGGAATTGTGGAGACTCGGCGCGTTATTTTCGTGCCGATACTAAACGTACCTCGGCCGGAAAACTCAGCCCATTCGCACTCGAATACCCCTGAAAGGCGGCTATCGACCGGCGCTTCACGTCCTGGAAACTACCCGGTTGCAGCGTGGCGAGACGTTCCCGGAGCTTATCGGACATCTCCATGCGGAGATCCCAGAAATCCTCAGGAGAGAGCGGTACGTCGATGGAGAAGCGGAACAGACGCTCCATAGGATCTGCAGCGCCCGCGTCTGCAACGATGGCTTGTAGCTTTCCCGGTGCGGCAAACCGGAACGGGTCCGGCGCATCCGGCGGCAATTCAGGCGGCGGTAGAATGGGGTCGACGATTCGGGCGAGGACGTTATGAAAGGGGTTGTCGTCCCGAAAGTGCCAAACGGCGAACGCCATCTTCTTTCCCGGCTTGAGCACGCGCAACATCTCGCGTACTCCGGCAATCGGAGAGGGAAAGAACATGACTCCGAACCGGCTGACGACGGCGTCGAAGCGATTGTCGGGAAAAGGCAGGTTGTCGGCTCTGGCCGTCTCGAAACGGGCGTTGTCTAACGAGAGCCGCTCCGCCGCGCGACGTGACGCCTCGATCGAGCCCACAACGGGATCGATGCCGACAACCTCTCCCTTGGGTCCCACGAATCCCGCGATGCGAAGCGCCGGCTCTCCCGCTCCGGTTGCGACATCCAATACGGAGTGTCCCGGAGCGATTTCCGCATCGTCGATGAGCGCCTCCGAGACGGGCGCGAACAGCTGTCGGATGATTTCCGGGTTCTTATCGAAGTGGCCGGCGGCGTTGGTCGAGCGATCAATGGTTTCGCGCGACATCTCAGTTGCTCCCTTGACCCACTCGGGCAGCTGCTAGTCGAATGGAGAGCTGGGCAACCAGCAGGCGCTTCGCACCGTCACGTTACGGACGGGCGAGGCGGATGTACAACGGCGCAATCGTGCATTGTCTGGTAAGCTAACGCCAGAGAGCTGCGTGGCCCGGGCCGCACTGTCACGGCGGACCGGCCGGCGGCACCGACCCGGGCGGCCGCGGCGGCCGCGGCGAGGGAAGGCTCACGACGATCGCCGTCGCCGCGAGGACGAGCGCGGCGGCGGTGAGCTCGGCCCGCGCCGAACGCCGGATCGTCGTCGCCGCGTCGTCGCCGCCTAACGTAGGGCGCACGCGCCGCCAGTTCCACGCGCCGAGCGCGAACACCACGGCGGCGAGGAGCAGCTTCACGATGAGCGCGTAGCCGTACGGCGTCGTCCACAGCGACGACAGCGGGTTGAGGTGCCGCCACGCCGTGGTGAGCCCCGACGCCACGACGAGCATCCCGCACACGAGCGCGAGCGGCGAGAAGCCGTTCACCATGTCGGCGACGATCGCGCCGCGCCGCGCGCGCGAATCCTCGTCGCGGAACGCGCTCGCGATGCCGGCGACGAGGAGCACGAACAGCGTCCCGATCCACAGCCCGGCGACCACGCGGTGCACGGGGTTCACGAGCCGCGTCCAGGCGCCGGTCAGCACGCCCGTGAGCGTGTTGAGCACCACGCCGACGAGCGCCGCCGGCCAGCCCGCGGGGCGTCCCGCAGAGGCGAGCGCGAGCCCGATCAGCCCGATCGCGAGCAGCACGGCCTGCGCGGCGGTCGGCGGGTTCGTCGCGAGCAGTGCCGACGCGGTCGTGTGCGCGCGCGCGGCGGCCTCCGGCAGGCCGATGACGAACAGCACGGTGTGGACGGCGAGCCCGATCAGACCGATCCGCGCCGCGCGGCGCGCCGCGTCGGCGTGGACGCCCGCGGCGGACAGTCGGTCGCGCAGCGCGGCATAGCGGAACCCCACGGCTCCGAGGGCGAGGAACTGCGCCACGAAGCCGACGTACTCGACGATCGGCTCGGGCCAGTGGATCAGCGGCTCCGCTTGCATCGTACGGTGTTCTCCTCGATGGCGCGAGTGAAGGCCCGGCGGACGAAGCGCCCGCCGACGAATCGTTCGCCGACGGGCGCCTCCCCCGGTCCGAGCCGCCTAACGACTACGGGATCGGACGCCGCCCCTCCCCACCCGGACCACCCGGGCCGCCGAATCCTCCGCGGCCGCGGTTCGCGTTGCGCACCGACTCGGGGAGCAGCGCCCACTGCTCGGGCGTGAGGATCGCCTGCACCGCGCGCGTCGCCTGGGTCGAGCTCTGACGCAGCCGCTGCAGCAGCGGGCCCGCGGTGCCCATCAGCGTGCGCGGATCGGGGTTGCTGCCGGCCTTCTGCAGCATCGCGCTGAGCGAGTCGGCGAGCGGGCCGTTCACCTGCTTCACGCTGTCGCCGAGCGCGCGCAGCTTCACGACCTGTGAGTCGGTGAGCGCGAGCGAGTCCTTGCGCGCGAGCACGGAGTCGACGACGCTCGGCATCGCCGACGCGAGGCGGTCGAGCGCGGAGCGGCCGTTCGCCGCCGTCGCGCCGCCGAACACGCCGCGCAGCCGGTCGCGCACCGGGTCCGGGCCGACCGCGAGCCGCGCCTGCAGCGAGAGCTGGAACGGCACGCGGAACGCGTTCGCCGAGCCGCGCGTCTGGCCGAACCGCTCGTTCACCGTGTACCGGAACGCCTGCGCCTGCGGGTCGAAGCCGCGCACCGTGAGCAGCGTCGCGTCGGGGCGCACCTGCGAGCCCCACCCGTGCAGGTTGTCGACGCCGTGCACGAGCTGGTCGAGGCCACCGAGCAGGTTCTGCGTCGACACGGTGAGCGTGAGGCGCCGGTCGAGGTTGAGGAACGTCGGACGGAAGTTCGCCGACAGGTCGAGCGACGGCTGCCACGGACCGGTGCACGACGCGCGGCCGGCCACCTTGCCTAACGACCGCGTGAGGCAGTCGCTCACGGCGCTCGGCGCCGCGGCGAGCAGGCGGCGCATGCCGTTCGCGACGGCGGTGTCGGGCGCGCTCGCGGGGTCGAACACGAACGCCTGGTCGTTGCGCGAGCCGTCGCCGTTGATGTCGCCGCCGACGACCGGCGTGTACGGCGAGCCGGAGCTGAGCCGGCCGACCGCGCTCACCTCGAGCCACGACACCGCGGGCCACGACACGATCGCCTGGATCTGGTGTCGCCGTTCGAGATCGCTGCGTCCCCACGCCGACACGTTCGGGTCGCCCGCCGTCGTGTTCGCGACGCCGAAGCCGCCGAAGCCGCCCGGGAACGACGTCTGGTCGCGCGACCGCATGAACGTGTACGACAGGTTCGCCTGGATGCCGCGCCGCGTGAACGCGTTCAGCCCGAGCGTCGCCTGCTTCGTGTCGCTCGCGAGGTTCGACGTGGCGACGAGCACGCGCCCGAACTCGGGGTGCACGCGCGACGCGAACAGCGACACCGCGCCGGTCGTCGGCACGATCGTGGCCGCGGGGACGAACACCGGCCGCCCGCCCTCGGCGCGCAGCGTGAACTCCGGCGTCGCGTCGAGGTTCGCGTCGCGGAAGCCGTACTGCGCCACGCCGCGCGCGTAGTTCAGGTCGAGCGACAGCGACAGCCGCTCCTTGACCCGCTGCGTGACGCCGAGCGAGCCGCGCCACGACCGCGGCGCCTGGAAGCCCGGGTCGATCACGGTGACGTTCGGGCGCGCCGTGTTGATGGGGCTCGACGCGAGCCCGCCCGCGCACTGCGTGGGGAGCGCCGCGGTGCCTAACGCGTAGGCCGAGAAGTCGGGCGTCGGCACCGCGGCGCCGATGCACACGAGCTGCGACTCGGTGTTCGACAGCCCCGTGGCGCTCTGCGCGCTCGAGAACACCTGCGTCGGCGCGAGCGCGCGGAACTCGCCCACGCCGCCGCGGAACGTCGTCGCCGGCCCGCCGCCCGCGCCGCCGAAGCCGCCGCCGAACCGACCGCCACCACCGCCGCCGTTCCCGCGCCCACCGCTCCCGCCGCCGTTGTTCCCGGCAACACGTCCCTGCTGCTCGGGCGTGCCGCTCGTCGTGTTCCACCGCGGCGACCACGAGAAGCCGATGCGCGGCGACAGGTGCACCTCGGTCGGGAAGCGGTCGGTGCGATAGCCGAAGAACTGCTCCACCTGCGGGTTCAGCGCCGGCGCGCCGCCGTACTCCGAGCCCTCGAGCCGCACGCCGTACGTGAGCTGCACGGTCGGCTTCCAGCGCCACGTGTCGCCCGCGTACAGCGCGGCGTTCGTCGACTGCCCGTTGCGCTGCTGCGGCGTGAGCGTGCGCGTGTACTGCGACGGCCGGTTCGCGAGGAAGTCGGCGAGCGAGTTGTACGTGAACGTGCCTAACCGATTGGCCGTGAAGTCCTGGTCGTTCTGCACGTGGTTCAGCAGCGCGCCGAGCTTGAAGCGGTGCCCGCTCCCCGCCGGGATGAACGACAGCTCGTCGGAGCTCTCGAACGTCACGTTGTCGCTCGCCTGCGGCAGCCCCGCGTTGCCGCCGAACTGCAGCGTCGACGTGCTGAGCGCGTTGTCGGAGAGCGCCGACAGGATCTGCACGCGCCCCGCGGGGAGCGAGAGGTACGGGTCGCTCTGCTGGTCCGCCGTCGAGCGGTAGGCGCGGATCTCGTTGATCACGGCGCCGTTGAACAGCGTGAGCTGCGACGTGAGCGACGCCATCACGCCGAACCCGTTCCGCGTCTGGCTCCCGCCCGACGACGGCAGGCCCAACGACGCGATGCGCTGCGCGGCGGCGTCGTTCCACTGGCCGTCGAAGCGCAGCATCAGCGTGTGCGACTCGGTGAGGCGCCCGTCGAAGCGGAGGAAGAGCTGGTTCTGGTCGTTGCTCCGGTCGCCGGGGATGCTCGACGTCGTCGGCGCGATGCCGTAGCGCGAGAGCGCGCCGAGGAACTGCCCGACCGAGTCGGGGCTGACGCCGAGGCGCTGCAGCGTCGCGGCGTTCGCCGAGAGCAGCGACTGGAGCGGGTCGGTGCGGCCGCGCACCTGGAACGAGCCGAAGACGAACAGCTTGTTCTTGATGATCGGCCCGCCCAATCCGCCGGACAGCGTGTTCTGATGATACGCGCGGCCGAACGCGCCCGCCTCGGCCGACTGGAACGCGAGCGACGGATCGCGGAACTGGTCGGTGAAGGAGCCCTGGACGAGGTTCGTGCCGCGGCGCGTCGTGCTCGCGATCTGCCCGCCGCTGAACTGGCCGCGCGCGGCGTCGTACGTGTTCGTGATGACGCGCGTGTTGCGCACCGCGTCCTGCGGCACGGAGCCCGAGCCGAACGAGAGGCCGTCGAGCGTGACGTTGTTGTCCGTGAGCCGCTGGCCGGCGACGCTGAACGCGTTCGACGTGGAGTCGCTGCCCGTGATGCCGACGACGCCCGGCGTGAGCGCGGCGATCGCGGCGAGGTCGCTCGCGTCGGCCAGCGGGAGCTTCGAGAGCTGGTCGGGGTTGAACGTGCGCTCCTGCGACCCCGGCGTCGGGCGGTCGTTCGCGTTGCCGAGGCCGCGGTCGCGCGCGTTGTCGCGCACGGTGACGGCGCTGAGCTGCTGCACCGACGAGCCGCCCATCGTCACGTTCGTGATGAGCTGGTCCTCGTCGACGGAGCGCTGCACGAGGAGCGTGCGCGGCTGCACGCCGATCGCGCGCACGGTGAGCTGATAGCGTCCGCCGCCGTCGGGGAACACGATGACGTAGTGTCCCTTCGCGTCGGTCGTCTTCGTGCGCGTCAGCTGCGTCTCGACGGAGATCGCGGTCACCGTGGCGCCGGCGAGCGGCTGCCCCTGCGCGTTCTTGACGGTGCCGCTGAGGATGTCGGTGGTGGCTCCCACCTGCGCGGACGCGACGGCGGGGATCGCGAACTCGGCGCTCGCCGCGGCGAGGCTGCCGATGTAGAGAAGCGCGCGCGCGGTGCGCGCGGCGCGGAGCAGACGATGACGAGACACGGAATTCAGTCCACGCGGTGAGGCCGACGACGAAAAGGACGCTGCGACGGAGACGCAGCCGCCGGGCCGACCGTTTAATCGGACGTCGATCGCCCGTCGGGGCGCGCGTGATGCGGGGGACGCGCGGTGACGCGCGGCACGCCCCGGTGGGGGGTCGCCTCGACATGGATTGGCCCCTAAACGATCTTGGCGCGCCGCGCGTGTCTTGCTCGGCCCCCTCCCGTTCCGTCCGGTGCGCGAGGGGTGGGATCCGCACGAGACCCATCACACCGTAGGAGCCACACCGATGTTCAACCCGTCCGTCCGGCGCGCCTTCCGCGCCGTCGCGCAGGTCGCCACCGCCACGTCCCTCGTCGCCGTGCTGGCGACGGCCGCGCAGGCCCAGCAGCCGGTGACGAAGGATCAGCCGCCCGCAGGGGGGGGAGGTGGTGGGGGCCGGGGCATGGGGGGCCAGCGCATGATGGCTGCCCTGATGGACAGCCTCAACCTGACCGCGGCGCAGCGCACGAAGGTCGATTCGATCAACACGTCGTTCCAGGCGAAGATGCCGGCGTTCACGCCGGGCACCCCGCCGAGCGACGAGGATCGCGCGAAGCGGCAGCAGCTGATGCAGGAGCGTACGACCGCGATCAAGGCGGTGCTCACGCCCGAGCAGTCGGCGAAGTACGACGAGCTGATGGCGGCGATGCGCAACCGCGGCGGTGGCCGTCCCCCGGCCACGCGGTGAGCCGCTGACCGCGCGATGCGTCGTCGCGTCGGTGCACGATCGGGATGATCCGGCCGGGGGGGGCGATGCCTCCCCCCGGCGGAGTCCCCGCACCGGGGCGACGAACGACGAGGCGGCGGCGGAGGACGCGGCGCTCGTGCGTCGCGCGCGCGCCGGCGACGAGGGGGCGTTCGGCGCGCTCGTGCGGAAGCACGTCCGGGCCGCGCACGCCGCCGCCCTCGTCGTCCTCGGCGACGCGGAAGAGGCGGACGACGCCGTGCAGGACGCGTTCGTCTCGGCGCTGCGCCGCCTCGAGGACTGCCGGCCGGAGGAGAAGTTCCGGCCGTGGCTGCTCACCATCGTGCGCAACCGGGCGATCGACCTCCGGCGCCGCTCGCGCGTGCGCCGCGCCGACTCGCTCGACGTGGTGGGCGAGACGGTGGCGGCCTCGCCGGCGCAGGGCCCCCTGCGCGCGGCGGAGCGGGCGGACGCGCGGGCGCACCTCGCCGCGGCGCTCGCCACGCTCACCGACGTGCGGCGCGAGGTGGTGCTGCTGCACGATCTCGAGGGATGGAGCCACCGCGAGATCGGCGAGCATCTGGGATTGGCGGAAGGGACGGTCCGGGCACACCTGTTCTGGGCCCGTCGCGACCTACGGCGCCGGCTGAGCGCCGAGTGGAGGAGAGACGATGACGACGCATGACCCCGACGAGACCACCGCGGTGGATCTCACCCCTCTCTGGCCGGACCGCGGCACGCCGGACCGGTGGGCGTCGCTCGTCGCGCGCATCGAGAGCGCGGCCGCGCCGGAGCTCGCGCGCCGCGCCGGGCGGCTGACCCGGAGCGCCGCCGTCAGCGTCGTCGACGGGGTGGTCGCGGCGGTCGCCCGCTTCGCCGTGCCGGCGTTCGTCGCCGCGGCGGCGGCGATCGTCATCGCGCTCCTGTCGGCGCGCCAGATCGAGGCGCCGATGGCCGCGACGGGCGACGTCGTCGCGACCGCGGGGTCGCTGAGCGAGGAGACGGTGCAGCAGGCGCTGCTCGGCGCGGACGGCGCGTGGATCGCCGAGCAGCGCGCGCCCGACGCGGACGACCTCGTGCGCTCCATGCTCGACGGAGATCCGGAATGACCGAGCCGGGCGACCGGCTGCCGGCCGACGACCGCGCCGGCGCGCGCACGCGCGCCCGGCTCGCGGCGGCGGCCGCGCTGCTGCTCGTCTTCGTGGCGGGAGTGGGTGCGGGGTGGGGCGGGCGCCCGCGCGTGTGCCGTCCGCGGCGTGGCGACAGCCATCCGCCCGCGTGGCTGTGCGGCCGCCGCGGCGGGGGCCCGGGCGGCGGCGGCGATCCGCTGTCGCGCATCGGCGTCTCGGCGGCCGAGCGGGCCCGCGTCGACAGCGCCGTGAAGCGCCGCCAGCCGCAGGTCGAGGCGTTCTGGCGCGGCCCGGGGCAGCAGCTCCGCACCATCCTGGACTCGATGCACGCCGACGTGCGTGCCGCGCTCGACCCCGCGCACCGCGCGGCGTTCGACTCGATCCCCGCGCCGTGGATGCGCGGGCCCGGTGGGGGCGGGCGGCGCGGCGGCGGACAGCGTTAGGCGCGTCGTTCCGGACTCCACGGACGTGTTCTTGGAGGACTGAAGAAGGACTGAAGGAGGACTGAAGGAGGAGAACACCAACAGAGTTGTTGGTCCTTCTTCCGTCCTCCTTCAGTCCTTCTTCAGTCCTACAGAAACTCGTCCGTGGAGTCCAGGAGCCGCGCTAGCCGCGCATACCGCGCGGCGACCGTCCATGGTGCGCTCGCCACACGCGCCGGAGCTGCCGCGCGTCCTCGTACCCGCACGCCGTCGCGATCGCAGCGAGGGTGAGCGTGGGGTTGCGCATCAGGTCGCGCGCGCGCTCGACGCGGAGCCGCTCGCGGAACGCGTGCACGGAGAGCCCCGTCGCGCGGCGGAACGTGCGCGTGAGATGGCGCTCGCTCATGCCGGCGAGGCGCGCGAGGTCGGCGAGCGAGTCGCGCGCGTCGGGGTGCGCGACGAGGTGCTGCTGCACGACGTGCACGCGGGGGCTCAGGTGCGTCTGGTAGTCGAGGTAGACGCTGTCCTGCGCGTGCGCGCCGTCGCGGCGCAGGTAGACGACCATCTCGCGCGCGACCTGCGACGCGAGCACGGGGCCGCCGTCGCGCTCGAGCAGCGCGAGCGCGAGGTCGATGCCGGCGGCGATCCCCGCGGAGCTCGCGATCGGCCCGTCCTCGACGAACAGCCGCTCGCCGACCACGATCGCGCGCGGGAACCGCTCCTGCAGCTCGCGCACGCGCTTCCAGTGCGTCGTGCAGCGGCGTCCGTCGAGCAGCCCTGCCTCGCCGAGCACGAACGTGCCCGTGCACACCTAGCACACCTGCGCGCCGGCGCGCGACGCGTCGCGCACCCACCGTGCGAGCGACGCCGGCGGGCGCCCCGTGCCTAACGCGAAGCCGGGCACGAACACGCGGTCGTCGGGCCCGACCTCGGGGAACGGTGGCAGCGCGGCGAGCGTGAGCCCCTGCGCCGTGACGAGCGCCGGCGTCGCCGCGGCGTAGCCGATCTCGTACGGCACGCCGCACGCCGCCGCCTCGTGGAACGCCTGCAGCGGTCCCGCGACGTCGAGGATCTCGCAGCCAGGGAAGAGCGCGAAGACGACGCGCCGCGGCCGTCCGCTCATGCCGCCGCGAGCTCGCGCGCGAGCTCGCGCACGAGCGTCGTCGTGGAGACGACGCGGGCGAAGCGGCGAGCGAGCGCGTAGCGCGTGCGCTCCGTCACCGCGCCGACGTCGAGCTCCGCGCCCGGCACATCGGGGTCGGGGATCGGGAACGTGAGCGTCGCGTCGAGCACGAAGTCGACCGCGTAGCCGAGGTCCGCGGCGACGCGCGCCGTCGTCTCGCAGCACTGCTCCGTCTGGATCCCGGCGACCGCGAGCCGCCTAACGCCCAACGCGAGGAGGCGGGCGGCGAGGTTGGTGCTCGTGAAGCAGTTGCGCGTGTCCTTCAGGAGCACCGGCTCGTCGGCGCGCGGCGCGAGGAAGTCCATGAGCCGCAGCAGCGGGCTGTCCGGCTCGAACCCCGGGTCGCCGTCGGTGTGGAGGAAGTAGACGACCGGCCGTCCGGCGGCGCGGTACGCGTCGACGAGCGCGGCGACGTTCGCCTCGAACGCGAGGTTGCTGCGGCGCGCCCAGCGCGGGGCGGCGCGGAACGACTCCTGGGCGTCGACGACGAGGAGCGCCGACTGGGCGAGCGGGACGGCGTCGGTGGTGAGCATGGCGGGGGCCGGGTGCGGGTGTGCTCGGAGGATAGGACGGATCGGGCTCTCGCGGAGGGGCGGGGTGGGGCAATAGATGGACGGATCCGGCCATGCGAAGGAACGGCGGGACGGTTCACGGCGGGACGATCTACGGCGGGACGATCTACGGCGGGACGATCTACGGCGGGACGGCTTACGGCGGGACGTCGAACGGCGGGACGTCGAACGGCGGGATCGCGGCGCGTTCGGAGGGAGCCGGTCGGCGTCGGATTGGTACGGCGGCGCGGCGGCGGTCGTGGAACTATGGGCGAAGGGGGGGGAGCCCTCCCGGGTAACTACGATCCGGCGCCCGGTCCCGGGGTTGATCGTCCCGCCGTAAGCCGTCCCGCCGTAAGCCGTCCCGCCGTAAGCCGTCCCGCCGTAAGCCGTCCCGCCGTAAGGCGTCCCGCCGTCGATCGTCCCGCGCTTCAGCGTCCCGCCGTCTCGCCGCTCCTCGTCAGCGCCCCCGCCGCCCCCCGCGTAGACTCCACGCGCGCGCCGACGTCCGGCGCGCCCCGAGCCCACACGGCCCCATGATGCGCCTCACAGCCTCCCGTGCCGCCGCGCTCGCGTCGAGCGCCGCGCTCCTCGCCGCCGCGCCTAACGCCGGCGCGCAGACCAAGATGCTCCGGACCCCGTCGGTGAGCGCGACGCAGATCGCGTTCGCCTATGGCGGCGACGTGTGGATCGTCGACCGTGCCGGCGGTGCCGCGCGACGGCTGACGAGCGGCGGCGGCGAGTCGAGCCCCAAGCTCTCCCCCGACGGCCGCTGGGTCGCGTTCAGCGGCGACTACGGCGGCAACACCGACGTCTACGTCGTGCCCGCCGCCGGCGGGGAGCCGAAGCGGCTGACGTGGCACCCGTCGGCCGACATGGTGCAGGGATGGACGCCGGACGGGCGGAGCATCGTGTTCGCGTCGCCGCGCGCGACCGCCGCGCCGACCGCCGCGCCGCGCTTCTGGACCGTGCCCGCGGCGGGCGGCGTCGAGGAGCCGATGGCGATGCCACGCGCCTACCAGGGGAAGATCGCCCCCGACGGCAAGCGCGTCGCGTATCGCATGAACAACTCGTGGGACGAGGAGCGCCGCAACTATCGCGGTGGACAGAACCGGCCGATCTGGATCATGGACCTCGCCACGCACGACGTCACCACGACGCCGTGGGTGGACTCGAAGGAGATGGACCCCGCGTGGATCGGCGACGTCGTGTACTTCATCTCCGACCGCGACGGCGTGGCGAACGTGTGGTCGTACGACACGCGCGCGAAGACACTCGCGGAACTCACGCACTTCCGCGACTTCGACGTGAAGGCGCTCGACGCCGGCGGGGCGCCTAACGCGGCGGTGGTGTTCGAGCAGGCGGGCCAGATCCACGAGCTCGATCCGAAGACGGGCCGCGAGCACGTCGTCCCCATCTCGGCCACCGGCGACTTCCCGTGGATGATGCCGCAGTGGAAGGACGTCACGCCGCGCATCACGTCGCTCGCGCTCTCGCCGACGGGGCGCCGCGCCGCGGTCGAGGCACGCGGCGAGATCTTCACCATTCCGGCGGAGAAGGGCGACCCGCGCAACCTGACGAACGCGAGCGCGTCGGCGGAGATCCTGCCGCAGTGGTCGCCCGACGGTCGGTTCGTGTCGTACTTCAGCGACAGGAGCGGCGAGTATCGTCTCTACATCGAGGCGCAGGACGGGCTCACGCCGCCGCGCGAGATCGTGCTGCCGGAGCCGAGCCGACCGTACGCGCCGGCGTGGTCGCCCGACGGACGCAAGATCGCGTTCCAGGACACGCATCTGCGGCTGTGGGTCGTCGACGTGGCGACGGGCGCCGCGAAGATCGCCGACAACGATCCGTACTTCCACGCCGCGCGCACGCTCGTGCCGGTGTGGAGCCCCGACTCGAAGTGGATCGCGTACCCGAAGCACCTGAAGTCGCTCTACCGCGCGCTCTATCTGTACGACGTCGACACGGGCGAGAAGCGGCAGATCACCGACGGCCTCGCCGACGCCACGTCGCCGGCGTGGGACGCGGGCGGCAAGTACCTGTGGTTCCTCGCGTCGACGAACCTCGCGCTGCATTCCGGCCTGCTCGACATGTCGGCGTACGACCGACCGGAGACGAAGTCGCTCTACCTGATGGTGCTGTCGAAGGCCGACTCGTCGCCGCTGCTGCCGGAGAGCGACGAGGAGGCGGCGCGTGCGGGCAGAGCTCCTCGTGAGCCCGGCCGAGAAGCGCCTAACACCGATTCGACGCGGCGCACGCCGAGCGCGGAGCGTGGAGCGGGGAGCGCGGAGCGGTCCGATACCGCACGCTCCACGCTCTCCGCTCCACGCTCCACGCTCCCCGTGCGCATCGACTTCGACGGCATCCAGCAGCGCATCGTCGCCGTGGACAACGTCGCCGCGCGCGACTACGAGCAGCTCCACGCCGGCGCGCCGGGGACGGTGTTCTTCCTGGAGCCGCTGCCGGAGACGGGGACCAGCGAGCGGCCCGGCGGCGGCCAGGGCGGCGGCGGGTCGTTAGGCACCGTGCACCGCTTCCAGCTCTCGACGCGACGCGCGCAGCCGTTCGTGCAGGGCGTCGCGCAGTACGTCGTGAGCGCGGACGGCAAGAAGCTGCTGTACCGCGCGCCGGGCGGGCAGGGCGGTCTCTATCTCGTCGACGCCGACAAGGCGCCGCCGGCGGCGAACACCGGCCGCCTCACCGCGTCGCTGCGCGCGTACGTCGACCCGAGGGCGGAGTTCAAGCAGATCTTCGACGAGGGGTGGCGCAACGAGCGCAACAACCTGTACGTGCCGAACATGCACGGCACGGACTGGGCGAAGGACAAGCAGATGTACGCGCCGTTCCTGCCGTACGTCGTGAATCGCGCGGATCTCAACTACCTCATGGACATGATGGGGGCCGAGATCGCGATCGGGCACTCGTACGTGCGCGGCGGCGACATGGGTGGCCCGCCGCAGACCGGTCCCGGCGCGCCGCCCGCCGTCGGGCTGCTGGGCGCCGACTTCACCGTGGAGAACGGCCGCTACCGCATCGCGAAGATCTACGACGCCGAGTCGTGGAACCCCGAGCTGCGCGCGCCGCTGGCGATGCCCGGCGTGAACGTGAAGCGCGGCGACTACGTGCTCGCGATCAACGGCGTGGAGCTGCGCGCGCCCGACAACATCTACCGCCTGCTCGACGGCACCGCGAACCGTCAGACCGTGCTCACCGTGAACGCGCAGCCGACGCTCGTCGGCGCGCGGCAGGTGACCGTGCTCCCGATCGCGAACGAGCAGGGGCTGCGCACGCGCGCGTGGGTGGAGGGGAACCGCCGGCTCGTCGACTCGCTGTCCGGGGGCAAGCTCGCCTACGTGTACCTGCCGAACACCGGGCAGCCCGGGTACACGAGCTTCAACCGCTACTACTTCGCGCAGCAGGACCGGCAGGGCGCCATCATCGACGAGCGGTACAACGGCGGCGGCTCGGCGGCCGACTACATCGTGGATCTGTTAGGCCGCACGTTCGACGGGTACTTCAACAATCCCGTCGGCGACCGGTACCCGTACACCAGTCCCGCGGAGGGGATCTGGGGCCCGAAGGTGATGGTCGTCAACGAGATGGCCGGCTCCGGCGGCGACCTGATGCCGTACATGTTCAAGAGCCGGAAGCTCGGCACGCTGGTGGGCAAGCGCACGTGGGGCGGCCTCGTCGCGACGACCGACACGCCGCCGTTCGTCGACGGCGGCTCGATGATCGCCCCGCGCTTCGGCTTCTTCTCGCGCGACGGGAAGTGGGCGGTGGAGAACGAGGGCGTGACGCCCGACGTCGACGTCGAGAACTGGCCGAAGGAGGTCATCGCGGGGCACGACCCGCAGCTCGAGCGCGCCGTGCAGGAGGCGCTGAAGCAGCTGGCCGAGCACCCGGTGGCGCGCGCCTCGAAGGAGCCGCCGCCGCCGACGTGGGGGAAGCGCCTACCGGAGCCGTGACGGCCCGATCGCCGGTTCGTTAGGCACCTCGACGGCCCGCCCTCTCATCGCGGCGGGCCGTCGTGCGTCGTGCGAGACCGCCGCGCGTCGCCGCGGTGCGGTGGGTCGAGGGCCGCGCGGCATCATGCGGGTGCCGGACCCTCTCGCCGCCCCGTGCCCCGCGTCCCATGTCTCGCTCCGTGCTCGCGATCCTCGGCGCCTTTCTCGCCCTCGATCTGCTGCTCGTCCTGCTGCTCGTGCGCCGGCGCGCGATGCGATCGGCGCGACCCAAGCGCGACGTGTTCCGCGCCCTGCGCGAGGTCGGCGTCGATGCCGCGCAGCCGACGGAGGTGAGCTACTACCTGCACTTCCCCACGCTGCGTGCAGCGGAGAGCGCGAGCGCGCAGGTGGCGGCGCTGCGGATCGACGCGCCGAAGCTCGCGGTGCGCATCGAGCGCGCGGCGATGGGGACCTCGTGGCTCTGTCTCGTGACGACGCACGCGATCCCGTCGGAGCGCGCGATCCACGCCGCGTGCACGGAGCTCGGCGAGGTCGCCGCGGAGTACGGTGGTGAGCTGGACGGATGGGAGGTGGCGGTGACGTGGTGAGCGCGCCGGCGCGCGCCCGGTCCCATGCGATCCCGCCTCCTCGACAACGTCCGATCGTCGCTGCGCGTGCGGCACTACAGCCGGCGCACCGAGGACGCGTACGTGGCGTGGGTGCGCCGCTACGTCCGCTGGTCGGGGCTGCGCCATCCCAGCGAGCTCACGTCACACGACGTCGGCCGCTTCCTGACGTCGCTCGCGACCGACGCGCAGGTCACTGCGTCCACGCAGAACCAGGCGCTCGCGGCGCTGCAATTCCTCTATCGCGACGTCCTCGGCGACCCGCTCGGTGTCGTACCGGGCCTCGCGCCCGCGAAGCGTCCCAAGCGGCTCCCCGTCGTCCTCACGCGCGAGGAGGTCGACCGCGTCCTCTCGTGCATGCACGGCGCCTCGCGCCTCGTGGCGATGCTCCTCTACGGCAGTGGGCTGCGACTGCTCGAGGCGCTCACCCTGCGGGTCAAGGACGTCGACGTCGCGTCGCGCTCGATCGTCGTGCGCGCCGGCAAGGGGGACAAGGATCGCGTCACGATGCTGCCCGACGCGGCGTGTGCACCGCTGGTCGACCATCTCGACGCCGTTCGGTCGCAGCACGACGCGGACCGATCGGCTGGTGGCGGGTATGTCGTGCTGCCGAACGCTCTGCTGCGGAAGTCACCATTGCTGGGGACGGCGTGGCCCTGGCAGTGGATCTTTCCCGCGACCCGCACGTACCTCGACGCGGCATCCGGCGTTCGACGTCGCCACCATCTCCACGAGTCCGCGGTCCAGCGCGCGGTCCGCGTCGCGGTGCTGCAGGCGGGACTCACGAAGCGTGCGACCTGCCACACCTTCCGGCACTCGTTCGCGACGCATCTCCTGGAGGGTGGGTACGACATCCGCACGATCCAGGAGCTGCTCGGCCACCGCGACGTGAGTACGACGATGATCTACACGCACGTGCTGAACCGGAGCGCGTCGGGCGTGCGCAGTCCGCTGGACATGCACTGAGCGATCGATCGATCGTGAGGGTCCACCCGTGTTCACCGCGGTCCCGCACGCGTCTCGGCCCCGTGGGTCCCGTGGGCGGCCGGCCGGCGACGGGACCGTGGTGTTGCTCCGCAGCGTTTCCTCGCAGCGTTGTCGTGGAGCGTGGCCCGCGGCGGATCGTCCAACCGATTGCGTCGCTGGCGGTTCTGGTACCGCCATGTCATTCTGTCAGTCGGCAGGCATTGCGCGAGAGGGGGCGGGTGCGGGGCGGACGCAGACCTGTCTAATCCGCGTTAGCCGGACGCGCAAGCTCACAGAGACTCTGGGAGGAAACGCCATGTCCCCGATACTCGAGATTCGGGCGACGCCGGACCAGCAGGTCGACTTCGCGCTCGCTGCGCTCTTCCGCGGCGTGGCGTTGAGCGACGCCGAGCGGGAGGGCGCGGAGGCAGTCATCCGCGCCGATGTGCTCGCGCGGAGCGAGCCGCCGGCCCCGGGAGAAGATGGTTGGGAGCGCGATCTCCGTTCGATGGTCGAGCGCAACGTCAAGCTCCGGGCGCTGCTCGCCACCGAGGCGCAGAGGGTGGCGTTCGACGCGAACGCCACCGCCCAACGCCAATTGCTGGAGGAGGTGCGCCGGGGTGCTGTGCTTCGGGAGCCCGACGCACCCTCGAGGGCCGGCTAACGAATCGTTGCAGCTGGCGAGGGCGCGCAGCGCTCCTCGCGGCCGCATAATTCACGCTCGCGCCCTCGCAGCTGAACTCCAGCGTTAGCTCGCAACACACTCCGTCGCCAACCCAGTGATCCGGATCTCGACCGCTCGCCGCCTCGCCGACGTGTTCTGGCCCGCGTTCGAGGAGCGCGACGGTGCGGTGCTACTGGCGGGCACGCGGGTCACGTCGCCGCCCGAGAAGTTCGAGAACCTCGCCGCGTTCGAGCGGTTCTTCGGCCACACGCACCTCTTCGACGAGTTCCGCCACGCGATACCGCTGATCCACGACCCAGAGTGGGACAGTGACCGGCCGGACGCGGCCCACCCGGAGTTCGCGGCTGCCTGGGAGCTGGCGAAGCGGATCGGGCAGATGTGGCTGGCGAAGCTCGGCCAGGACTTTCCCAACCGCGTGTTCCGGGTGTATGTGACGAAGCTCGACGATCCGATCATCCACTTCCACTCGGTCCGCGCAGGCGAGCGCCCGTGGATCTCGGACACTGAGGCAGCGGAGGCGGTCGCCCGCGACGAACTCGCGGTGTACGTGAGTCGGCGGCCTCCGTACGTCCCTGCGAGCTAACGAAGCGTTGAAGCTGACGAAGGCGCGCATGCCTCCTCCCGGCAGCACCGATCACGTCTGCGCCTTCGCAGCTTAACTCTGGCGTTAGACAGCTATTCACAGATCATGTCATTCCAGCCCGCGCCGCTGTGGAAGCAACTCGCCGCCCTCTGGGTCGTGACGGTAGCCCTGGACGTCGGCCTGCTCTGGCTGCAGCTCCACCGACTTGGCAAGTTCTACTGGCTGATCCCGTATCCGACGTGGCGACTCCTGTGGCCTGATTGGGGCGCGCTATTCCGCGCCGCCCCCTTCCTCGGGATGGTGCTGATCCTTTCCCTTCTCGCGCTGGGTGCGACGCTGGCGCTCTGCGCCCCGGCCGCGGCATCGCTTGTCCATCGTGCCCGTCCCAGAGGCAAACAGGCGCGCGCAGCTGTCTAACGAATCGTTGAAGCTGACGAAGCGGCGCACCGCTCCAACCAGGCAGCCTGGCTCCAACCCTGCCGCTCCGCAGCTTAACTCTGGCGTTAGGTAGCCACACGGCTCATCGCGCACACACAGAAATGGGAACTGTCCATCGCGAGGCGCTGAGCGCCTGCCCCCGCTGCGAGTCGCGTCGTCTCGTGCACGGCGAGTTCACGGGCGAGAGCGACGGCGTCCGCTTTCGGGCGAATGCCGCCCGGCTGCCGAGTCTGCGGGTCGGTGTCGACCTCGCAGGAGGTGCGCGCGGCTGCTCGGAGTGCGGGTTGGTCTGGAGCGTGCTCCGGCCGGCCGAGCTCGACGAGCACCTAGCGCGACTGCAGTCCGTGCACGTCGCGAACTGGCGACTTGAGCGACCGAACCGACCGCTTTGAGCGGCTACCTAACGAATCGCTGAAGCTGACGGGTCGGCTGCGGAAGCGCGCTTCGCGCGCAATTATGAAGTCGGCCCGCAGCTTAGCTCGGGCGTTATGTGGCTACACACACCATCGAATGGCACGATTCCGAGTTGACGATGTCTGGGCGCTCTTCTCTGGCCGGCGTGTCGCGGTCGGCGGGAAGGTGCTCGACGGCGAGGTGCGGCCGGGGATGGTTGCGCGGGCGGCGGGCGGGTTCACCGCTGTCGTGCGGGCCGTCGAGTTCGTGCGGCAAGGCGACGGGGCGGAGCAGGTCTCGCTGGACCTGGGCTCGCCCGACGGCCCAGCTGAGCGGCAGGCATGGATCGCCGCGCTAAACGCGCTGTCGGAGCTCACGCTCGACGATCCCCCTGCTGAAGTCTCCGAGCCAGCCACATAACGAATCGCTGCAGCTGACGAAGCCGCGCCACGTTCCGCGCCGGCGGCATAGCTCCAACCCTGCGGCTTCGCAGCTGAGCTCCAGCGTTAGACGTCGACGAGCATCCGATGACACCTGAGGAGACGCCGTTCCAGTTCGGCGACGCCTGGTTCGCGCTCGGTCTGGTCACGCCCGAGCGCCTGGCGGCCCTGCGGGCCGAGTGGGCGTCGGGTGAGGACCGGAGCCCGGAGCACTACCGGTGGCAGGCCTTCGTTGAGTTCCTCGCCGAGCGGCGGCCGCTCAGCGCCGAGCTGGCCGCGGCGCTCTACGAACTCGGGGCGCGTGACCCCGACGCGCACGGGATGGGCGCCGCGATGCGGCACCGCATCGTGGAGCTGCCGGAGTGCCCGGCGTCCGTCCTCGCGGCCGCCGCGGCGTCGGGTGAGCGGCACCTCGTCCGTGCCGTCGAGCGGCGCGCGCGGACCGGCGAGCCGATACGCTAGCGCCCTGCGAGCCGACGTCTAACGAATCGTTGAAGCTGACGAAGGCGCGCAGCGCCCCTCGCGGCGGCGGAATTCACGCTCGCGCCTTCGCAGCTTAACTCTGGCGTTAGCCAGCCACACATTTCGTAGGAGCGGAAAGTGTCCCCAAGCGAGCCCGCGCTCTCCGACCAAGTCCCGGATTTGACGTCTGCGGAGTTCCAGGCGCTCTTGGCCGACGAGGTCGCAAGCCTCGACGCCGAGGTACTGCCCACGTACCGGCGATGCCAGGTGCCGCCGGTGCGGATGGAGCACCGCTGGGAGTTCGATGGCCGACAGGTTGGCGCGCCGGTGTGGGTCGTGGCGCGCGACGGACCCGTGGTGCTTGGGTACGACGAAGTGGAGGAGGAGTGGGGGATCGGTCGTGTCTTAGGCGCGGTGGCCGACGGCGGCGTGGTTGATGACTGGGGTACGTTCGGCGAGCGGCTCCGCTGGACGCTGTTGCGCTTCCCCGATCCGGCAGCCTACGTCCGTCGAACGGCTGGCTAACGAATCGTTGCAGCTGACGGAGCCGCGCATGCTCTCCACGCCGGCAGCATAGCTCCAGCCTCGCGGCTCCGCAGCTGAACTCTGGCGTTAGGCGGCTCCAACTCTCAACATCGACCATGAAGAAGCTCAACACAGTGATCTTCTCCCTGCTCCGATTCCTCCTGGGCGCGGCCGGAGCGCTTTGGCTCGTGGGTGGGCTCGGCGGCGCGCTCAAGGCGGGACTGGATCGGGCGTGGGGGCCGACGGTGACGGGGCTACTCGGCGCCCTGGTAGGCTACGGGGCGGCGTATGGGGCCTTCGTTCGGTTCCCGTGGGAGTCCCGGCTAGAGGCGGACCCGCCCGCCGCCTAACGAATCGTTGCAGCTGACGGAGCCGCGCAGTTTCCCTCGCGGCGGCATAGCTCCAGCCCTGCGGCTCCGCAGCTGAACTCTAGCGTTAGACGTCACCCAGGCATTCTTGCATGGCCGAGTCCATTCCCCTGGCGCTTCAGCAGGTGCTCCAGTACGAGCTCGCTCGCGGCGAGCGGGTCGTGTGGTACGGCCAGCCCGCACCGAGCAGCCGAGCGCTCGCGTCAGCGGGCACGTTCCTGTTCGGCATCCCGTTCCTTGGCTTCGCGCTCTTCTGGACGTGGGGCGCGACCCGCGGCTTCAACGCTCAGAAGCACGGCACGGATAGCTTCGGCTGGTTCGGCTACCTGTGGGGCGGCATGTTCGTGTTCTTCGGCGCGGCGATGGTGCTCTCCCCGCTGTGGGCGTGGTGGGTCGCGCGCCATACCGTGTACGCGGTCACGGACCGCCGGGCGCTGCTCGTCGAGCGGCCCCTCGGTCGGACGACGGTGCAGGGGTTCTCCGGCGAGCGGCTCACGGACGTGATCCGGCGCGAGGATTGGCTCGGGCGGGGGGAGCTGATCTTCGAGCGCGTAGTATCAAAGGGCAGCAAGGGCCGGACGGTCTACCGTGACGTGGGATTCTTCGGGCTGAAGGATGCGCGAGCGGTGGCGAACCTGCTGCCCACGCCTGCCGCCTTCACGCACGCCGATATCGCGACCCGTGACGTCTAACGAATCGTTGCAGCTGACGTGGGCGCGCCTTGATCCGCGAACGGGATAGCTCCAGCCGTGCGCCCACGCAGCTGAACTCTGGCGTTAGACACCGACGAGTATCGTCGCCATGCTTCCTTCCCTCGGCTCTTCGCGCGAGCGGGCCTCCACTTCGGCGGTAGTAGTGCTCGCCGGCATCTGGGCGGCGTTGACGGCGGCGCTCGTGCCGCTCGCGTGGTTCGGCGTCGAGGCTTTCTGGCAGGGTGCCGTGCAGGGTCCAACCCCGGCATCGCCGGTTCCCCCCGGCACAGGCGGTGGTATCGTGCTGACGCTCGCCGCTGGCCTCGGGGAGGCACTCGCTTTGGCGCTTCCGACGCTCGTCGCCCTCGGAGCGCTTGCGCTGTTCGCCTTGCCGCTCGCGCTGGCGTGGCTGGCGCTCCCTCCCGTCCGGCGGGGAAGCTTCCAGTGGCTGGCTCTCGCCGGCGTCGCCCTCGGGGCGCTGGCGGTCACCTCGCCGGCGCCGGCGGCACCATGGGCGCAGGTCGTCTTGTTCATCGCGCCGGCCGTCATCAGCGCCGGGGTGCTGCACACGCTGGTGACGGAGCTGGTCGCCCGAGCGGCGGCACCAACCTCTGCGCCGCCCGGTGTCTAACGAATCGTTGCAGCTGGCGGAGGCGCGCGTCACTCCGCGCGCATTCACAGCTCCAGCCCCGCGCCTCCGCAGCTGAACTCCAGCGTTAGGTGTCCCACGAGCATCGACGTAATGCTGAGTCTTCGAGCAACTGGCTTCCTTCTCGCGGCGCTCTGTGAGCGGCTCGGCTTGTGTCTCCCGCCCGAGGCGCGGCGGAAGCTGCTGAACGACCCGCCGCCGGACGCCGAGAGCTTCACGGCCGCGGTGTTCGCTGCCGAGGGCCTCGAGCGTGCGCCATCGCACCGCGCACTTTATCGTGACGCGCTCGCTTTGGCTGAGCGCGCGTTCGCCGACCACGCTCGAGCGGACACCTAACGAGTCGTTGAAGCTGACGTGGCCCGTCACGCATGATGTTGGAGCGCCCACCAGTACCATCGCGCGGAGCAACCTCTATCAAGCCGGCCGGCGTCGGCCACGCAGCTTAACTCTGGCGTTGGGCGGCTCACACGCGCCGGTGCGGCAGCCGTGGCGCCGAGGTGCCGTCGCGCGTCTATCTGTCATGGAGACTCTGGTCTGGCTCGCGTGGAGCCTCGCCGCGGGAGCCCTGTTGCTGGGGCTCGCCGCGATCCCACTGGCGTACCGGCGCGCACCGCGGCGCGTGTGGGTGGCGCACGGCGTGCTCACGGTGGGTGTCGGCGCCGGGCTGGTCGCCGCAGCGCACGCCGCCGTGTACGGCGGCGTGATACCGTGGTGGCAGACGGGCGCGGGGTACCTGGCGGCGCTCAGCGCGCCGCCGCTGGCCGCCGGCTGGGCGGCCCGGGCCGGCGCGCGCCGCTGGGCGACGCACGCCCGGTGGCGCGTCGGCGTCGTGACGCTCGCGGTGCTGCTCGGCGTGGGGGGCGCCGCTGCGCGCGTCGCCGCGGCGATGCTGCCTGAACTCATCAACGCGGTGCAATGAGCCGCCGCCCAACGAATCGTTGCAGCTGACGTGGCCCGTCACGCATAATGGTTCAGCCCCGGCCGTCTGCATCGAGGTGAGCAATCTCCATCACGCCGGCGGGCGTCGGCCACGCAGCTGAACTCTAGCGTTGGGCAGACAAGTGAGGTTCTATGACCGCGATGAATCCTGCGCTCGTGTTCGGCGCCCTAGACAGCCTCGGCGGAGTCGCCAACCTGCAGGACATATACAAGCAGTTTGCCGTGCTATACCCGGATCTCCTCGCCCGCTACGAGAGCCAGGAATCGTTTCAAGGCACCATCCGTCAGGCGATCCAGTCCGCATGCCCCCAAGCGACGAGCTATCGTCCCGGAAACCCGGTGTTCTTCGAGCAGGTCGAGGAAGGCCGCTACCGGGCCGTGTACCAGGATCGCCGTGACGAGGTAATTGGTCGGGGCCGGCACCTCTAGTCGTCCCGCCGCTGCCCAACGAATCGTTGCAGCTGACGTGGGCGCTTCGGAAGCTCGCTTCGCTCGCATTGGTTGAGATGCCCACGCAGCTGAACTCGAGCGTTAGACAACGACACCCATCTTCGAATGACGACCATCTGGCACTATCGCACACCCGTTGGCGTGTTCTGGATTCGGCCGCAGCCGAACAGCGATGGCCGGTGGTGGCTCGGTGTCGGGGACGAGATGCCGCTTGGCTCGTACCACTCACCCGAGGCAGCCGCGAGCGACATGGGCGACCAGGTCACCGGGTGGTCGGACTGGGACCTGCTGCGAGGAGCGCAGGCGCCGCGAGACCTCAGTGAGTGGACTCCCGGACCGCCGCCTCGCTGACATCACCGAGGCCGTTGTCTAACGAATCGCTGAAGCTGACGAAGGCGCGCATCGTCCCGACCCGGCGCATGGCTCCAGCCTCGCGCCTTCGCAGCTTAGCTCCAGCGTTAGGCCACCACGAAGTTCGTGGAACGCCGAGTCATTCCGCGGCGGCGAGCGCCGCTGCCACCGCCCGCCGCAGGGCTGGCACGGCGTCGCGCGCCGTGGCCCAGACGACCTCGCGGTCGGGGGGTCGCCCAGTAGTGGTGCGCCACCCGGTCGCGCATGCGGGCCACGGGCGACCAGTCCACACTGGGGTGGGCGGCTTCAAGGTCGGGGTCCGCCGCGAGGGCCGCCTTGACGGCCTCCCCGAGCACGATGATCTGGTAGAGGATCGCGTCGCGGACAGCCGGATCGGCGTCAAACGCCTCTCGCCCGCGCGCCACATAGCCGGCGATCGCGTCCGCGGCGTCCGCCATGTGGCGGAGACGGTTCCGCGCAGCTGCGGGCCCGCGCTCAGACACCGATGGCGTCGCGCAGCGCGGCTGCGCGGATGGGCTCCCGGAGCCCCGCTTCCGTCACGACGTCGACCCGGCGGCCGAAGAGCCGCTCGAGCCGGAGTTCTAGGCGGGCCAGGTCGAGGAGGGAGCGACCGGGCTCCAAGGCGACGAGGAAGTCCACGTCGCTATCGTCTCGCTCCTCCCCGCGCGCTACAGAGCCGAACACGCGGACGTCGCGCGCGCCGCTCTCCGCGGCGGCGCGGCGAATCTCGTCGCGGAGTTCGGGTAGTCTGTCGCGAAGTCGCATAGCGCCGGTAACTTAGCCACCCGAGCAAGCGGGCGACAGCGGGCACGTGGCCGGCGAGTCGCGCGCCGGTGGCCTAACGAATCGTTGCAGCTGACGGAGCCGCGCGGCGCTCCTCGAGCTCCAGAGCTCCAACCCTGCGGCTCCGCAGCTGAACTCCAGCGTTAAGCGGCACCGGACTCCATCAAGGGAGGACGCATGCTAGAGCGACTCGGCCGCTCGATCGTAACGATTGCGGCCGTGACCCTGTGCGGGGGTGGCTGCGCCCGCGGCGCACGCGTCTCCACCGCGCCGCCGACCTCCACCGAGCGCGCGGTGCGGGCCGCGGCGGCGGAGTGGGTACGCGCCGCCGCGGAGCGCGACGGCGAGGCGATGGGTGCGTACTTCGCCGAGGACGCCTTCGTGATGTATCCGCGGCCGCAGCCGACGGTCGGGCGGGCCGCGAACACCGCAGTGTGGGTGACGCTGTTCGCCCGGCCCGGCGCGCTGCACCCGCTCACGACCGACTCGGTCGTCGTCGCGCGGTCGGGCGACTTGGCCTACGTGACCGGGCGCTGGCACTTGAGCGCGCCGGCGGCAGGCACGCAGCCTGCTACTGATGTGGGGGCCGCTACGTGGCAGTGTGGCGCCCGGTAGGGCCCGGCGGGGCGTGGCGGATCGCGGCGCTCTCGGCGAACACGCTCCGCCCCGCACCAGAGATGTGACGCCGACGCCCGGACACCGCCGCCTAACGAGTCATTGAAGCTGACGAACGCGCGCAGCTCTCCTCGCGGCAGCATAGATCACGCTCGCGCGTTCGCAGCTTAATTCCAGCGTTCGGCGGACTCACGCCCTGGTGGGCACCGGCGAGAGTGCTTACAATGTATGCACACCCCTCTCGCCGGCAGGCTGCCATGAAGGCCCGCATCGTCCGCGTCGGTAACTCGCGTGGCATCCGCATCCCGAAGCCCCTCCTGGACCAGGCGGGGCTCGCTGAGCACGTCGAGCTTCATGCGGAGCCCGGCCGCATCGTCATCGAGGCGGTGAAGCGGCCGCGCGACGGCTGGGCGGAGGCGGCGCGGCGGATGGCGGCGCGCGGCGACGATGCGCTGCTCGACGCGCCGACGCCGACGCGGTTCGACGACGAGGAGTGGGAGTGGCGCTAAAGGCGGTGCGGCACGCGGCCGACCGCGGGGCCGTCTACCTCGTCGAGCTCGACCCGACGCGCGGGAGCGAGATCCGGAAGACGCGGCCGTGCGTCGTGGTGTCGCCGGACGAGTTGAACCACCACCTGCGGACGGTAATCGTCGCGCCGATGACCACCGCGGGGCAACCGTACCCGTGGCGCGTGCCGTGTCGGTTCCGCAATAAGGCGGGCACCGTCGCCGTAGATCAGCTCCGGACCGTGGATCGCGAGCGACTGGTGCAGCGGCTCGGCGCGCTGCCCGACGCGACGGTGCTCGCCGTGTTGGAGCGCCTCACCGAGTTCTTCGCGCCGTAGCGCCGCCGAACGAATCGTTGCAGCCGACGGAGACGCGCAGCGCTCGTCGCGGCAGCAGAGATCACGTTTGCGCCTCCGCAGCTGAACTCCAGCGTTAGGCGGCTTGCAAGCCTGGTTGGGCCGACATAGCGTCCATTGGTCCGCTTGGATGCCGTCCCGCTCGTGCCTCGAGGTTGTCCCGATGTCGAAGTGCAGAGTCAGCCCACATGGCAGGCTGGTTGCGCGTGTCCCTCAGCCCGCCGGCGCCGCTGCGCTGCTGCTGTTTGTGGGGATCGTCGGAGGGTGTGACGACCCCGTTTCGGTGTCGGGCGAGAATCGGCGCGTCTCGGCCGGCGTCGGGACCGAGGTCGTGATCACGCTGGGAACCGTTCGGCCCGGGGAATTCGCCAGCCCACCCGAGATCAGCTCGCCCAGTCTGGAGTTCGTCGAGATGTCGTACGTAGGCGCGCTGCCCGGCGGGCCGACGCAGCGCTTCCGTTTGCGCACGGTGGCGCGAGGACGGGCGGTCGTCACGTTCCGGCACACGTTTGCGTCGCGTGTAGTCTCAGACACGGTCGACGTGCGCTAGGGCGGCGCGGCGCCCGCCCGGGTCTCCCGAGCCGCCTAACGATTCGTTGCAGCTGACGGAGGCGCGCAGCGCTCCTCCGGATTCACAGCTCCAGCCCTGCGCCTCCGCAGCTGAACTCCAGCGTTAGGCGACGACACGCGTCCACGGTCACGCAATGAAAATCTCCCTGGCCCTCTCCTTGATCCTTGTGGCGACAAGTTGGACGTACGTGCCGACTGTCACCGCGCAGTCCGTGAGCCATCGGCGGCTGAGCGAGGCGGAGGCATGTACGCTGGCCCGTTCGGTGAACGGGCGCCCCGTCTCCCTCCCGCGGCTGGTCTGCGAGCCGCAGGCGCTGGCCGGGGCGCCGTCGATCGGCTACCCCGAGTGGTTCGTGGCCTACCAGCTCATCGTGCCGGAGACGTCGGGCGGGACGAGCGTGAACCGCGGGTTCTACGCGGTCAATCGGGTCACCGGCGACACGTGGGAGTTGGTGCTGTGCGAGCATGTCTCCTCGACCGCGATCCGGCGTGCCCAGGCGCGGTTACGCCGCGAGTCTGGCCTATCGAGGGTCGCATGGGCGCGCGCCGCCCGCGAGCGGCCGTGTGAGTCGGTTTAGGGGTGGCATCCGGGCTACACGCTGGCCGTCGCCTAACGAATCGTTGCAGCTGGCGGAGCCGCGCAACATCCCGACCCGGCAGCCCGGCTCCAACCCTGCGGCTCCGCAGCTGAACTCTAGCGTTAGACAACGACACCCATCTTCGAATGACGACCATCTGGCACTATCGCACACCCGTTGGCGTGTTCTGGATTCGGCCGCAGCCGAACAGCGATGGCCGGTGGTGGCTCGGTGTCGGGGACGAGATGCCGCTTGGCTCGTACCACTCACCCGAGGCAGCCGCGAGCGACATGGGCGACCAGGTCACCGGGTGGTCGGACTGGGACCTGCTGCGAGGAGCGCAGGCGCCGCGAGACCTCAGTGAGTGGACTCCCGGACCGCCGCCTCGCTGACATCACCGAGGCCGTTGTCTAACGAATCGCTGAAGCTGACGAAGGCGCGCATCGTCCCGACCCGGCGCATGGCTCCAGCCTCGCGCCTTCGCAGCTTAGCTCCAGCGTTAGGCATCATCGCAGGTATCGGCGTTCCGCGCGCGTCACTGCCTGCGCCGTCTCCCGCTGCCGAGTTGCTTGCCGGAGCGCCGGGGAGCAGATTTCGGCCATGGTCCGCCCCGCCTTCGACATCGCCCAGCTGACCGTGGCTGAGCGGCTCGAGCTCATCGAGGAGCTCTGGGCCTCGCTCGCGGCCCGTCCCGACCTGCTCCCGCTCACGCCGGCGCAGCTCGCGCTTGTCGCCGAGCGGCGCGCCGAGCAGGAGCGCGACCCGGGGAGCGCGGTCCCGTGGGACGTCGTCCGCGCGGAGCTATTCGCCGACCAGGAGGCCGACGAGCGGGCGGCCGCCGAGCGCGCTGCCGGGCGGGAGGGGTGAGCCCGCGCCGGCGCCTGGTCTTCCGGCCGGGCGCCCGGGCCGAGATTCGGGAGGCCCGTGGGTGGTATGAGGCCCGCGTGGCGGGATTGGGGCGCCGGTTCCTAGCGGACCTCGACGCGACGATGACCCACATTGTCGAGCGCCCAGAGATGTACCAGGCGATCGCGGACAGCAGCGGCGATCGGCGCGCCCTCCTCCGACGGTTCCCGTACAGCGTCGTGTACCGGGTCACGAGCGCCGAGATCGTTGTGCTCGCGTGCCTCCATCACCGACAGGACCTAGACGCCTGGCGCCCGCCGGCGCGCTGATGCCTAACGAGTCGTTGAAGCTGACAAACGCGCGCACCGCTCCAACCGCATCCATAGTCCCAACCCCGCGCGTTTGCAGCTTAACTCCGGCGTTAGCCGGACGCGCAAGCTCACAGAGACTCTGGGAGGAAACGCCATGTCCCCGATACTCGAGATTCGGGCGACGCCGGACCAGCAGGTCGACTTCGCGCTCGCTGCGCTCTTCCGCGGCGTGGCGTTGAGCGACGCCGAGCGGGAGGGCGCGGAGGCAGTCATCCGCGCCGATGTGCTCGCGCGGAGCGAGCCGCCGGCCCCGGGAGAAGATGGTTGGGAGCGCGATCTCCGCTCGATGGTCGAGCGCAACGTCAAGCTCCGGGCGCTGCTCGCCACCGAGGCGCAGAGGGTGGCGTTCGACGCGAACGCCACCGCCCAACGCCAATTGCTGGAGGAGGTGCGCCGGGGTGCTGTGCTTCGCGAGCCCGACGCACCCTCGAGGGCCGGCTAACGAATCGTTGCAGCTGGCGAGGGCGCGCAGCGCTCCTCGCGGCCGCATAATTCACGCTCGCGCCCTCGCAGCTGAACTCCAGCGTTATGCCGACCACCAAACTCTTACGGCCTGGATACCTCGCGTGAACAAGCGTCAGCGGAAGAAGTATCGCCTCGGCGAATTTCAGGAGCTCGGGTTCGAACTGGGGTTTTGCACGCCCGCGGACTGGTCCGACGACGAGCAGCTTGACTTCTGGGATGCCGCCATCGCGCAGATCGAGGCGCTCGGCCTCGCAATCGGCGGCGGGACCGGGACGTGCTGGGACGTGTACGTCTCGTCTCTCGCGGAGCGTGGGACGGTTTCGCCGGCCCAGCGGGACGCGCTCCTCGACTGGCTCGCTGCACAGCCGGGCGTGTCCGACGTACGCGCCGGCCCGCTCGAGGACGCGTGGCATGACGGAGCACCGGTCCGCACGCCGGCGGCATAACGAATCGTTGCAGCTGACGAAGGCGCGCAGCGGCCCAGCCGCATGCACAGCTCCAGCCCTGCGCCTTCGCAGCTGAACTCAAGCGTTAGCCAGCTAGCACGCATCATTTCTAAGCATGGTCCGCAGCCGCCTCTTCGTCGCCGCATGCTGGGGCCTCGGTCTTGTCGCCGGGGTCTACGCCCTTTTCCATATTGGCCCGCAGATGCAGTGCGCTGCTGACCCGAGTTGTACGTGGGACGGGGAGCGCTGGTGGCACGCGCCACTTCTGCTATTCATCACTCTTGGCCCCGGACTCACGGCTGCGATCGCGCGCCGTCGAGTCCTACGCCGAGCTGGCTAACGAATCGTTGAAGCTGACGAAGGCGCGCATCGCTCCTCCCCGGCGGCATGGATCACGCCCGCGCCTTCGCAGCTTAACTCCAGCGTTAGCCCGCGACATCCATGGTCGGACGAGCCGCCATCCTCTTCACCATCTTCACGCTCGCCGGAGCGGCTGCGGCCTGCGGGCGGACTGCGCGCCGGGCTGCGGACTGCTCGCGCGCGGCGGGCGACAGTGCGCGGGCGGTGTGCGTCGCGCTCGATACGCTGGCCCGCGGGGCGCGGCTGCCGTCGCGGGTGTTCCGGGTGGAGCATACCGCCGACGGGTTCCGCGTCGTGACGGTGCCGGCGAACCCGCACACGCTCGACGGCATGGGCGTCGTGGACGTGACCCGTGCCGGCCGTGTCACCAGCGTGGTTGTCACGGACAGCGCCTGACCGCACACTTCACGCAGCCGCGGTCTAACGAATCGTTGCAGCTGACGAGGCGGCGCGGCGTTCCTCGCCGGCAGCATGGCTCCGACCCTGCCGCCTCGCAGCTGAACTCCAGCGTTGGGCGGACGTCAAACATGGAGGTGATGAGATGGAGGAAATTTTCCGTTATCAGCATCTCGAGCAGGCGCGCAATGCTGCGATTGCGTGGCTAGAGGCGAAGGGTGCGCACTTCAGCCTCAATCACAACGTCGAGATTGGCCGGCTTGGAACCTTCGAGGGAGCAGAAGTCGGGGTCAGCCCGAGGTCGAAGCCGTTCTGGCGCCTGCGCATTGACGACGACCCCGCCAAGGGGCCGCACTACAATGCGGAGTTCGGGGAGGGACCCTCGCGCAAGAAAGCAGCGTTCTGTTTTCCAGCATCCGCTGAGACGATGGCAAGACTGGCATCGCGACGCGCGCGGCGATGATCGTCCGCGGCCGTGGGGATGCGCGTAGCCAGACAGTCGCTCACCCGTCACGCGCTACGGATCCGCCGGTCAGGTGGGAGCGCCGAGTCGCTCGGCCTGGTGGCCTGCTGTGACCCCCGAGCGCGTGCCGCCCAACGAATCGTTGCAGCTGACGAAGGCGCGCATCGTCCCTCACCGGCAGCCGAGATCACGTTCGCGCCTTCGCAGCTGAACTCCAGCGTTAGGCCGCGTGGACCATGCACGCATCTCACGTGTGCGGCGCATTGGAGCGCGTGAGCCGCTGGCCGGCGGGGGGCAGCGGCGGTGATCGGCTGGGCGCGACGCCGGTGGCGCGGTGTCGAGCCGCCGCCGGCGCGCCGCGGGTCGTCGCGCCCGGGCATCAGGTTGTGGACGCGACGGCGCGTGGCGGGAGAGAGAGGTGCGCCGCGGGGGCGGAGCCCGGTGCCGGCGGCTCGCTCGGCGGCGCGATGCCCGCGAACCCGGCGCGGCGCTGGCGGCGGTGCGCGCGGCGCCGCACCCTTCCGCTGTCGCTTGTCGGAGCGCGGCAGCGCCGGTCATCCCGCAGCCTAACGATTCGTTGCTGCTGACGAAGGCGCGCAGCTCTCCGCACCGGCAGCACAGATCACGTTCGCGCCTTCGCAGCAGAACTCCGGCGTTAGCTAGCAACCAAGCATCCGTGACCGACACAGAGCAGGAGCAGGAGCCGAAGCCGCCGCCATCGCGACTCGACGAGGTCCTCAAGAACGTCGAGAGCCTGCCGGAGTGGGCACGCCCGCCGTTCTACGGCGCGTTCTTCGTCTACGCGCTCATGGCCGGCCGCGCGATCCTGCTGCTGCCGTTGCTCGCCATCGGCGTGCTGGTGAAGGGACCGGAGTTCGTGCTGCAGGCGCTGTGGGTCGCGATTGTCGGCGGGCTGGCCGGCCTCGCCGGCGGCACCGCGTGGTCGCTGGCCCGCACGGCGCCCCGCCGTGTTGGCCGGCCGGGGACCTACGTGAAGTGGTGGCTCGCCGTCGCCGTGTACATGGCCACCGCGTTCGCGCTCCTGAGCAGGGATGAGGTCGACCCGAGGCACCACTTCGCGCTACGCGACCCGGTCGAGTGGGTCATCGTGGTCGCCCTCAGCGTGCTGTTCGGGTCGATCCTGGCCGGCTTCGAGTTGGAGGCGCGGCCGAAGCGCCGGCCCCCGTGGGCGCAGCGCAAGCAGCGGGTGACGAGCAGAGTCCATCCCCCTGCTAGCTAACGAGTCATTGAAGCTGACGAACGCGCGCAACTCTCCTCGCCGGCAGCGCGGCTCCAGCCCTGCGCGTTCGCAGCTTAATTCCAGCGTTAGACGCACAACCACCATTGCCAAGTAGCTGAGTGAGCTTTCGATCGATCCTTATCGTCCTTGCCGGCATCCTCGCCGCTATTGCGGGTGTGTCTGGGCTGGCGGCCGTGGTTCAGTTTGCGCGGGCGGACACGAACGCGGGGTTCTCGGACGCTGACCACGCGAACATCCGTGCCGGCCGTTGGTGGGCGCCATTGAGCCGGGACTACGTGCCGCCGCCGGGGGCGCTACTTTCCGCGAGGGGCAAGCGTCTGCGTCGTTCCGGTTGGCGCTGGGCCGCCGCGGCAGTGATTGCCTTAGCGCTGCTGTTCGCGATCGCGCCGCTGATTCGGCGCGCCGGCGTCTAACGAATCGTTGCAGCTGGCGGAGCCGCGCAACATCCCGACCCGGCAGCCCGGCTCCAACCCTGCGGCTCCGCAGCTGAACTCTAGCGTTAGACAACGACACCCATCTTCGAATGACGACCATCTGGCACTATCGCACACCCGTTGGCGTGTTCTGGATTCGGCCGCAGCCGAACAGCGATGGCCGGTGGTGGCTCGGTGTCGGGGACGAGATGCCGCTTGGCTCGTACCACTCACCCGAGGCAGCCGCGAGCGACATGGGCGACCAGGTCACCGGGTGGTCGGACTGGGACCTGCTGCGAGGAGCGCAGGCGCCGCGAGACCTCAGTGAGTGGACTCCCGGACCGCCGCCTCGCTGACATCACCGAGGCCGTTGTCTAACGAATCGCTGAAGCTGACGAAGGCGCGCATCGTCCCGACCCGGCGCATGGCTCCAGCCTCGCGCCTTCGCAGCTTAGCTCCAGCGTTAGGCCACCACGAAGTTCGTGGAACGCAGAGTCATCCCGCGGCCGCGAGCGCCGCTGCCACCGCCCGCCGCAGGGCTGGCACGGCGTCGCGCGCCGTGGCCCAGACGACCTCGCCGTCGGTCGCCCAGTAGTGGTGCGCCACCCGGTCGCGCATGCGGGCCACGGGCGACCAGTCCACACTGGGGTGGGCGGCTTCAAGGTCGGGGTCCGCCGCGAGGGCCGCCTTGGCGGCCTCCCCGAGCACGATGATCTGGTAGAGGATCGCGTCGCGGACAGCCGGATCGGCGTCAAACGCCTCTCGCCCGCGCGCCACATAGCCGGCGATCGCGTCCGCGGCGTCCGCCATGTGGCGGAGACGGTTCCGCGCAGCTGCGGGCCCGCGCTCAGACACCGATGGCGTCGCGCAGCGCGGCTGCGCGGATGGGCTCCCGGAGCCCCGCTTCCGTCACGACGTCGACCCGGCGGCCGAAGAGCCGCTCGAGCCGGAGTTCTAGGCGGGCCAGGTCGAGGAGGGAGCGACCGGGCTCCAAGGCGACGAGGAAGTCCACGTCGCTATCGTCTCGCTCCTCCCCGCGCGCTACAGAGCCGAACACGCGGACGTCGCGCGCGCCGCTCTCCGCGGCGGCGCGGCGAATCTCGTCGCGGAGTTCGGGTAGTCTGTCGCGAAGTCGCATAGCGCCGGTAACTTAGCCACCCGAGCAAGCGGGCGACAGCGGGCACGTGGCTGGCGAGTCGCGCGCCGGTGGCCTAACGAATCGTTGCAGCTGACGGAGCCGCGCGGCGCTCCTCGAGCTCCAGAGCTCCAACCCTGCGGCTCCGCAGCTGAACTCCAGCGTTAGGCCGCTACCGGGCTCCGCCCCGCCGGAGCGCCCGAGTGAGCACCCGGTCCAGCGTGTTCGCGAACGCCTGCTTCTCGCGCGGGCCGTAGGCGGCGTGCCCACCCGTCTCGACCCCGGCGCCCCGGAGCCCGTCCATGAAGTTCCGCACCGAGAGCCGCTCGCCGACGCTCTCGCTGGTGTACTCCTCGCCGCGCGGGTCGATGACGGCGACGCCCTTCGGCACGAGCAGCGCGGCGAGCGGGATGTCGGCGGTCACGGCCACGTCGCCTGGCGCCGCGTGCTCGACGATGTAGCGGTCGGCCGCGTCGGGACCGCCCTCCACGCGCACGGCCAAGACGTGCGCGTAGCCCGGCGGCAGCGGCACACGCTGGTTGGCGACCAGGATCGTCTCGAGTCGCAGGCGCTCAGCCGCCCGCAGGCAGATGTCCTTCACGTCGCGCGGGGTGGCGTCAGCGTCGAGCCAGAGCGTCATTGAGGCCGAATTCCGGGTGCTGGTACTACCGGGCGCGCCGGTGGAAACTAGCGTGGAGCGCAAGAATCAACGGGCCCCGCCGGTCCGGAGCCCCGCGCCGGCGGCCTAACGAATCGTTGCAGCTGACGGAGCCACGCAGGGGCCCTCGCTGGCGCACGGCTCCAACCGCGCGGCTCCGCAGCTGAACTCCAGCGTTAGGCATCCCACACACATCTGAGGACGAGCATGGATCCCGTTTCCGCCCCCGAGGATCGCTGGCGGGCGACCCTCCGCATCCGAAGCGCCGGCGCACCAGCGACGTTCGACGCGCTCCTGGTGCTCGGCGGCGCACGCGGCGGCGAGATGCGGGCCGTTGTGGGCGAGACGCCGTTCGAGCTGGCAGTTCCCGACGGCGAGGTTACGGTCGTGGTCCGACCCCGCGACCCGGCGCGGCCGGTGGTCGCCGAGTTCGCGTGCGAGGTGGGCGGCCAGCCGGCGGCACGAGGCTGTGGGGTCGCGCCGGTGCCGGTGCTTCACTTCCGCCCAGGCGGTGTCTCGTGTGGCGGGCTGCCCTTCGCCGATGGGAAGCCTGCGCCGCCGGCTGCCTAACGAATCGTTGCAGCTGACGGAGCGGCGCGGCGTCCCACTCCGGCAGCATGGCTCCGGCCCCGCCGCTCCGCAGCTGAACTCCAGCGTTAGACATCCACACGCATCTTCGTAACGCATGGCGGACTCTCCCGACGACCGCATTCCGGCACGGGGCTGGGAGGATCCGGTCCTCGCGGCGGCCCTCATCGCGCAGTTGGAGCGGGTCCTCGGCCCGCTGGACAGGCCCGATGCCGTGACGTTCAACTGGCTTCTGCCGACGATCGACGAGGGCGAGGTCCTCGACGTACTCTACGCCGCTCCGACGGGGCTGGGGCTGGCCGGCTTGGAGCAGCGGCTCAGGGAACGATTCGGGAGCTTGAACGCGTTCGGGTTGATCGCGCCGGACGCCGACGAAGCAGGCACTTCCGAATCGGATGTCTAACGAATCGTTGCACCTGACGGAGGCGCGCAACGCTCCTCACGGCCGGATAGTTCCAACCCTGCGCCTCCGCAGGTGAACTCTGGCGTTGGGCGGCTCACACGCGCCGGCGCGAGTGGTGGCGGTTATGTCGCTCGCGCGTCCCTCGAGTATGGAGACTTTCTTCTGGCAAGCGCGGTGCCTCATGGCAGCGGCGGCGGTCCTCGCCGGGGCCGCGATCGTGCTCACGTACTGTGGGGCCGGGCGACGTGCCTGGTTCGCCCACAGCGTGTTGAGCGCGGGGGTTGGCGTGGCGATGTTGGCGGCGGCGCACGCGGCCGGCCTCGGCGCGCTCGCCCCGTGGTGGCAGACCGGCGCTGCCTATTTCGCCGCGCTATCCGCTCCGGCCCTGGCTGCCGGGTGGGCCGGGCGCCGGGCGGCGCGGCGTTGGGCCACTCGGTCCCGCTGGCGCGCGGCGGTGGCGGCGGTCGCGGCGGGCCTCGTTGTCGCCGTCCCGGGCGGCCGGTTCGCCGCGGAGGTCCTGCCTGAGTTCCAGATGATCAACGCAGTCCAGTGAGCCGCCGCCCAACGAATCGTTGCAGCTGACGGAGCCGCGCAGCGTCCCGACCGCATCCACAGCTCCAGCCCCGCGCCTCCGCAGCTGAACTCTGGCGTTAGGTGGCGACGGGCATCCTCGGTCGTCAGGAGGGCATGCCGCCGAATCCTCGAACCAGGAATCCCGCAGTTGTAGTGTTGTCGCTCTCGGTGTGCGGTGCGCTCGGCTGCGCGAGCAGCGGTGCCTCGGGTGCTTGTCCGGTGCCCCACGAAGTGTCCCGCGTTGCCTCCCGGAATGCGCTCCCAGGCGAGTCGGGCGTCCTGGTGGGCACGGTGGTCGAGCGTGGGTCCGGGCGTCCTGTCGGGATGGCGAGCGTGAGCATCGCGTCGCTACCGCGCCGGACAAATACGGACAGCGCGGGCCGATTCCGGTTTGACTCGCTGCCCTCGGGTCGGTATGTCATCGATGTCCGGCGACTGGGCTATGCGCGGCTGGTGACGGATACGCTGGTCGTTGAACGGGGAGGCTATCGTCTCAGGATCGAGTTGGCCGTGCAGGCCATCGACGACTGTGGCAACGCTGTCCCCGTGCAACGCCCCTAAGATCGCCGGGCCGCCACCTAACGAATCGTTGCACCTGACGAAGGCGCGCAGCACGCCGCACCGGCAGCCGAGTTCCAGCCCTGCGCCTTCGTAGGTGAACTCCGGCGTTAGGGAGCGACACACATTCTCCGAGGGATAGCGCCGGAGTACGAGATCGGTTGGGCAGGGCCTGTCCCCGGACAGCGGGAGGTTGCGCTGGTGCGGGCGGCTTCTCATCTCCGCCGCAGCGTGTCATCCGCTCATCGTGTGCGCATCCTCCAATGAACACTAGCGTCGGCGAACGCGCGGCATTTTGGGCCGGGTGGGCGTTGGCACTCTGCGACACGCTCTGGGGAGGCGCATTGAGCGGATGGTTCGATTGGAGTCGACCCCACGAGGCGTGGCTTGCGATCGGCTTCTTGCTCGGACTGCCGGCCTACCTGCTTGACCTCTTGAGACCGGGCCGGGCGCTCATCTTCCTCCCCGCGGTCGTGGTGGTGCGCTGGCTCGCCCAGTCCTACGCAGACTCGCATCTCGCGCTCGTTTCGCCCTGGCAGAGCAACGTGATCCTCATGACCGCCGGTGTCCTGCTTCAGTGGTCCAAGCTGCGAACCGGTGGCTCCGCCAGGCGTTACCATTGACGCAACCTGAAGCGGAGAGTCAGGACGTTCCGCGGCCGGTCCCCAGAGAACTCGCCGCTCGCGGTGCCCCAGCCGTCGTCCGAGAGTCCGCTCCCTAACGAATCGTTGCAGCTGGCGAACGCGCGCATCCCGCCGAGTACCTTCACGGCTCCAGCCGCGCGCGTTCGCAGCTGAACTCCAGCGTTAGGCGTCCACCATGCCACGAGTGCCGTACCACCGCATCACACTGCTACTCGGCCTCGCCTACGTGGCCAGCGCCGGCTTCGTCGTCCGGCTCGGCCTCAATCCGCGGACCTACTTCTTTTCCACACCGGAGCAACGCGCGACGTGGACGGTGCCGTGGCTGGCCCTCGCGTTCGTCTGTCTACTCATGCTCGGCGAGGCCCTTGTGGTCCTGACCGCGCTGGACCCGCGACCCGAAGGCCCGCTCTGGCGCCGGGGAGCGCTCGGCGCTACCGCCTTCGCGGTGTGGACAGTCCCGTCAACGTTCCTTGGCTTTCTGCACGCGCCCGCCTATCTCACGTGGCATGCCTTGTGGGTCTGGGCCCTACTGGCGGTGCTCGTCCTGAGCACGGGCGTATCGCTCGCCACGGCAGGGGTGCGGCGATTGTCCGCACGGCGCGACCAAGACGGTCGTGCGGACGCCTAACGAATCGTTGCAGCTGACGGAGGCGCGCAATGCTCCTCTCGGCAGCATGGCTCCGGCCCTGCGCCTCCGCAGCTGAACTCCAGCGTTAGGCCGCCACCATAGGATTCCGTCGTATGAAGCAGCTCTCAAGCCGCCGTATCCATTGCATGGGAGCGGGTTCCGTAGCGGTGCTCGCCCTCGCCCTCGCGTGCCAAGACTCGGCGTCCGAGCCCGGGATTCCGCCATTGCGCCTCGAACTGGACGCCGACTCGATCTTCAGTGGCACCCGAGCACAGATCGTGCTCAGAGCGCGGTTTATCGACGCGCGGCGCGGCGTCGACAGCCTCGTCCAGCCGACCTTCACGGTCCGGGACGCGCGGATTGCCCGGGTGGACTTGCTGGCGGCCGAGCCCGGGACGGCGATCCTGACCACCGGGGACCAGTTCGGGCAGACCTGGGTCGTCGGCACGGTAGTTGTCGGCGGGCGGACGCTCACGGATTCCGTGTGGGTCGCGGTCATCGCACGGTTTCAATGACCGTGCGGCCTAACGAGCGTTGCAGCTGACGAAGCCGCGCAGGCGCTCCTCGCCGGCGGCATAGCTCCAACCCTGCGGCTTCGCAGCTGAACTCCAGCGTTAGGTAGCACCCTACCCACGAGAACTGGATGGAGTCCTCCGCCTCACTCGCGATGCGGCGCTTCCGCATGCTGGCGCTCATCGTTTCGCCGATAGCCGCGCTGAACCTCGTGCACGGCGCCGCCCGTCTCGCGCTCGGTGCTGGAGACCAGGTGCCGGAGTGCGCGCTCGCCGCTGCCGCCGGCGCGCTGCTCGTGGTCGCGGCCGCTGGGGGAGCGCTCGGGCGTCGCTGGGCGCCTAGGCTGTGGCTCCTCGGTCTCGCCACGGGCGTGGCGCGCGTTCTAGCGGCGCTCGCCTATGCCTACCGACAGGTGCCGAACGCGCCGGCCTGGCCACTGGCGCTGGGCGCGGCCGTCGCGCTCGTAGTCGGGGTGGTCCTCGCGCGCTTTGGGTGGGCGGCGCATCGTGCCGGCGTACACGCTGCTACCTAACGAATCGTTGCAGCTGACGAGGGCGCGCAGCGTCCCTCGCGGCGGCAGAGATCACGGTCGCGCCCTCGCAGCTGAACTCTGGCGTTCGGCAGCAACAGGATCCCAAGATGCAAAGAGTTGTGCCCCTATATCGCCTAGTCGCCATCCTCCTCGCCGCCAGTGCCTGCGGGACGGAGGCGGGGCCTGATGCGCCCGACGTGCGACCGCTGCCGCGGAGCGCCGCCACGCTCGCCGGCCCCGTCGTCGCGTGCGACACTGGCGCCCGCCCCCGGCTCCTTGTCCAGGGTCGCGCGCCGCTGCCACCGATCCAAACAGGCCGCACGTGGCTCGGTGTCAGCGCGTCGACGGTCTTGCTGCACCGAGATGGCTCGCGCGCAGCGCTGTCGGAGTTTGGCGTGGGGGCCACGCTCCGGGCGTGGATTAGCGGGGACTTCGTGGTGACCGACCCGGGGCAGGCGATCGCCGACACTCTCGTGCTGGACGGCGCCGCGGCCACCAGCACGCCGTAGTTGCGCGGCTGCCGAACGAATCGTTGCAGCTGGCGTGGGCGCGCGGCGTCCCTCGCGAATTCATTGCTCCAGCCCCGCGCCCACGCAGCTGAACTCCAGCGTTAGGCCGCCACAGCCCACGTGAGATAAGAAGCGTAACCGTCGATGAGACACGTCTCCACAAGTTCCTTTGGGCGCCGGGCCTCCGTTTCGATTGTGAACGCGGATCCGCCGGAGACGCGCGATGGGCGGTGCGGACGGTGTGGCCGGCGGGGAACGGTCGGCGTCATCGAGCGGGGGGAGGGGGATGCAATGGCCTAGACACGGTACTGCTTCCGCTGCTGGCCCGCCGCCCGGCGGGCTGCACGGCATGGATTTCGGGAAGAGGTCCGGGCGACACGCCGGGCACTCGAGGCTTGGATGCGCGCCGGCGCGCCCGAGGGTGGCGAGCCGATGCCGGCACCGCAGCTCAGCCTGCGCGCCGGGTGCCGCGGCGCCCTCGCGCAGCTCCTCGCCGCGGCCCACGTTCTGGCCGAGCCACCGGCCTCCGACAACCGGCCGGCCTAACGAATCGTTGCAGCTGACGGAGCGGCCCAGCCATCTTCGTGGCGGGACGGATCTGTGTCGGCCGCTCCGCAGCTGAACTCCAGCGTTAGCCCGCAACAGACGTCATCGCGACGAAGAGCAATGGCACGACCTGACGTTCCGTTCACCGAGGCACTGCTACTGCTCGGGCGATACTATGAGTCGTACGTCGGGCGGGCCGACCCCACCGTCGTACTCGAGCTCAGAGTTCGACTTCGACAGGCCAAGTTCCTGTACGAGCAGGCTATGGAAGTGCACGACCGACTATGGGATGCACAGAAGCAGCCCAATGACGAGGAAGAGGGCGTGCAGCGCGTCGCGATCCATACCGAGCCGTACGACCAACTGCCCCAGCTTCCGCCTGGGCTCATAGCGACGATCTTCGGCGACCAGCCGTTCGCTGAGGATGAGGCGGTGCGAACCTACGCAGAGTCCTTCTACTACATCGCGCACAGGATCCTCGTCGTGCTGCGCCAGTGTGGTGCTGGGCTGCCGGGCGTTGGCAGGGTTCGAGCTGAGGGCGTCGGTCGCGTCCGAAACAACGTTTTGGAGCACTCGAACAAGCCCGGTGGGAATCAGATCGTAAGCACCGTAATATCAGTGTCTGGTCCACGCCTTGGGTCACTCCGCCGCGCGAGTGCGCCGGCGTCGTTCAACGACGCAGGCTTACCGGACAACGCGTGCGAGTTCGTCACGTCTTTAATCGACGCACTCAAGTCCGCCCTGCAGGAAGCGGGGGATCCCGAGCCTGCGGGCTAACGAATCGTTGCAGCTGACGAAGGCGCGCAGCACCCCTCGCGGCAGCCTGGATCACGCTCGCGCCTTCGCAGCTGAACTCCAGCGTTAGGCCGCTCTCACACTCGACCATGTCCCGACGGCCGACCCTCCCGATGCTCCTGCTCGCGGCGTCGCTCACTGGGTGCGAGCCCCCTATCCGTGGGGTGACTCGCGAGGGGCGGGTGACGCGCGTGCCATCGCGTGGCCTCGTCGAGGCAGCGATCCGCGGGACCCCGGGCGTGGACAGCGTCCAGGACCTCTCGCGCCTACCGCCGCATCGTGACTCGAGCGAGTACGTCGGCTATATATACTGGGGGCGTGACGGGGCCCGGGCGATCGTCCAGTTCGGCCGCACGCCGGTGCGAGACTCCGTGTACTTCTCGCACGCCATCTCAGACGCAGGTACTGGCGACCCGTCGCAGGCGGCGGTCGACGCCACGCTCCCGCTGATGCGCGCGGTCGAGGCGCGGTTGGAGTCGGTCCCGGGCTGGAGGGCCTGAGGCGCGGCGTGGTGCAGCAATGTGATGAGGTCCGCTGTCAGTGAGCACATCGCCGCTCTGACCGCTCTCACGGGACATGGCGGCGGTCACATCGCATAGCCGCGGCCTAACGAATCGTTGCAGCTGGCGGAGCCGCGCAACGCTCCAACCGCCTACGCAGCTCCGAAGCTGCGGCTCCGCAGCTGAACTCCAGCGTTAGGCCGCAATCAACTCATAGCGAGGGATTGAGCAATGCCCCGGATGCCCTGGCGCCGATGGGTCATGCTCGCGCTGACGGTCACGACGAGCGTGCCCGCGCTTGCGCAGCCGTCGACCGTGCCTGAAGAACGAACGGCGGGCAGCGCCTTGCTCCCGGGGCCGCGCGTCCGCCGGCGCGCGACCGCGGCAGCGGCCCAGCCAAGGCAGCCCGACACGGGGCTGACGTGTCGGGGCGCGAAGTTGCGAGACGCGTTCTGGGGAGCTGTGATTATCGGGGGCGGGGTGGATTTTGCCGTCCGGCTGGGCACCCTGGGCGGGCACGGGGCGAGTGCGGGGCAGATCCTCGCCGGCGCCGCGGCCGGGGCGCTCGGCGGGTACCTGGTCGGCCAGAGTGACCCGCACTGCGCCTCCGAGGGTGGGGCCGCCTCCCTGCGGCCTAACGAATCGTTGCAGCTGACGTGGCGGCCCAACCCTCCAGGTGGCCGGACGGCTCCTGGTGGGCCGCCACGCAGCTGAACTCTGGCGTTAGGCCGCTACAAGGATCATCGGATCGCACACAATGTCCTTTCATCCCGAGGGCCTCCCAGATCGAAGTACTCCCGATGCGGTCCTGTACCTTCTCCGGCTCGCGAACGCGGATCCGCATTTCGGTGGGTTGGCGATTCGACCCGCCCTCGTACACTGGGCGGCCGAACTCAATGCCCAACTCCCCGAAGACCGGAGAATCGACCCGAAGCGCGACGCTAGGATCCTCGAACCGTTCTGCGGCGCCTCGGCTGAGGAGCTGGGAAGGGCCGCGGTGATCGCGATCGGCGCATGCGTTGAGACGCCAGACCAGAAGCAAGTCCGTCAAAGTCGCATGCGTGGCTACCTGATGCTTGAGCGCTACTTCGCTTGGTGCCAGGGCCTGCTTGAGGCGACGGATCGGCTGGTAGGTGAGGAGGGTGAGCGTTCCTCCCCCTCCGATACTCTAGCGATCGACCTCCCGGAGTACCGGATCGGCGGCCTGCTGGGGCATTGGCTCGCGGCGCTCTGTCCCGTGATCGAAGGGTGGGAAGAATTGAAGTTGGCCGATGAAAGAATCGACGCCCTTCTTGCAAGCGGGAAGGAGGCCGGCCATCGCAGCACGCTTTTCCGGTTCCGCCACGGCGTATTCCACTATCAGCGCGACCCCGACGATCCGCGATTCGCTGACTTCATGGACCCGGTCGGCGCGGCACGCCTCTGGGCTATCCAGCTGCTTCGGGCGTTCGAAATATTCTTCCGTCGTCATGGTGAAGACGGATACGCTGCCCTGCACGAGTGGGGCACGCGCTGACATGGCGGCGGCCTAACGAATCGTTGCAGCTGACGGAGGCGCGCAAGGCTCCATGAACGGGAAAGCTCCGCCTGCGCCTCCGCAGCTGAACTCCGGCGTTAGGTGGCCTGGGCAGGCGCCCTACCCGGCGCCCGGGTCCCCGGACAGATTCCACCTATGCGCCTCTCTGTCGAGCTGACCCCCGCCCTCGAAGCCCAGTTGGCCGCCGTGGCCGCGCGGCTAAACGTGAGCGCCGAGGACCTGGCCGCCGCGGCGCTGCGCGACCTGCTCGCGCAGCGGGAGGCGGATTTCCAGGCGGCGGCGGGGCGGGTGCTCGAGAAGAACCGGGAGCTGTACCGGCGCCTCGCCTGAGGCGAGGGCCGCGGTGCGGTACCTGAGCCTCGCCGAGGTGATCGAGCTCCACCGGCTGGTGGTCGAGCAGGCGGGCGGCGCGGCGGGGCTGCGGGATTTGGGCGCGCTGGAGTCGGCGGTGGCGCAGCCGCGCGCGACGTTCGACGGCGCGGATCTCTACGCGACGCTGGCGGCGAAGGCGGCGGCGCTCGGCTACTCGCTCGCGCTGAACCACGCGTTCGTCGACGGGAACAAGCGCGTGGCGCACGCGGCGTTGGAGACGTTCCTGATGTTGAACGGGTACGAGTTGGCGGCGAGCGTCGACGAGGCGGAGGCGACGATGCTCGCCCTGGCGGCCGGCGAGCTGTCGCGCGAGGGGCTGGCCGAATGGGTGGCGCAGCATGTCACGCCGCTGCCGGCCTGAGGGCCTAACGCGCGGCCACCTAACGAGTCGTTGCAGCTGACAAGGCCGCGCAGTGTTCCTCACCGGCGCATGGCTCCAACCCTGCGGCCTTGCAGCTGAACTCTAGCGTTAGGGAGCGACACACATTCTCCGAGGGATAGCGCCGGAGTACGAGATCGGTTGGGCAGGGCCTGTCCCCGGACAGCGGGAGGTTGCGCTGGTGCGGGCGGCTTCTCATCTCCGCCGCAGCGTGTCATCCGCTCATCGTGTGCGCATCCTCCAATGAACACTAGCGTCGGCGAACGCGCGGCATTTTGGGCCGGGTGGGCGTTGGCACTCTGCGACACGCTCTGGGGAGGCGCATTGAGCGGATGGTTCGATTGGAGTCGACCCCACGAGGCGTGGCTTGCGATCGGCTTCTTGCTCGGACTGCCGGCCTACCTGCTTGACCTCTTGAGACCGGGCCGGGCGCTCATCTTCCTCCCCGCGGTCGTGGTGGTGCGCTGGCTCGCCCAGTCCTACGCAGACTCGCATCTCGCGCTCGTTTCGCCCTGGCAGAGCAACGTGATCCTCATGACCGCCGGTGTCCTGCTTCAGTGGTCCAAGCTGCGAACCGGTGGCTCCGCCAGGCGTTACCATTGACGCAACCTGAAGCGGAGAGTCAGAACGTTCCGCGGCCAGTCCCGGGAGAACTCGCCGCTCGCGGTGCCCCAGCCGTCGTCCGAGAGTCCGCTCCCTAACGAATCGTTGCAGCTGGCGAACGCGCGCATCGTCCCAGCCGCACCCACAACGCCAGCCCTGCGCGTTCGCAGCTGAACTCCAGCGTTAGCCCGCGACGAAGTCCGACGTTTCATCGCACACCTCGCCCTCAGCGATCCATGCGCGCAAATCGGTCCATCCCCGACGTCGGCGTGATGCCGGAACTAGCGTACGCGGACGTGCCCGCGGCGGCGGCGTGGCTGTGCCGGGCGTTCGGGTTCGTGGAGCGGCTGCGCATCGGCGACCACCGGGTACAGCTCCTCGCCGGCGCCGGCGTCGGCGCGGTCGTGGTCACGGACCAATCGCGCGAAGCACCGGGCGCCGCGGGTCGGGCCAGCACGGGGTGCTCGTCCGCGTGGAGGACGCCGACGCGCACTGCGCCCGGGCGGCGGCGGCCGGCGCGGAGATCCTGCAGCCCCCAACGACGTTCCCGTTCGGCGAGCGCCAGTACCACGCGCGGGACCTCGGGGGGCACCGCTGGACGTTCTCCGCGACGGTCGCCGACGTCGACCCCGCCACGTGGGGCGGGGAACTCCTCACGCCGGGCACGTAGGTATGCGGGCGCGGCCCAGCCGCGGGCTAACGAATCGTTGCAGCTGACGATGGCGCGCATCTCTCCAGCCGCACTCACATCTCCAGCCGCGCGCCCTCGCAGCTGAACTCCAGCGTTAGGCCGCGTAGGCACTCAGGCCACGCACGTGTGCGGGTGACACCGCCAGGGTGCGCGGCGGGAGTTGGGTGCTCGGCCGGAGCCGCGGACGAGGTGGCGCGCCCAGGCATCAGGTGGTGAGGTGCACGGGGCGCGCGGGCGAGCGGCTGGCGGCGCCCGGCATCAGGTAGCGCGCGGGGCGGGCGCGCGGCGCCGAGACGGGCGCGCCGCGGGGCCGGGGCCCGAGGGGAGCGGCGCGGCCGGCACCGGCGACTGCGGCATCAGGTAGTGGCGGCCGGCCGCGCCGGGCGAGGTGCGGCGCGCCGGGCGGGCGTCGGGCGGGGCGCGGGTGGCGCCGTGGCTCGCGGCGCCGCACCTTGCCGTCGTCGCGTTGTGAGGCGTCCTCGCGCCCGGCAGCCCGCGGCCTAACGTTTCGTTGCACCTGACGAAGCCGCGCGGGCCTCCGCGAGCATCCACAGGCCCAGCCCCGCGGCTTCGCAGGTGAACTCAAGCGTTAGGCCACCATCGCGATCGTCCCGCAACGTAGAGGCTTACGGCGTCCATGACCATTCGCTCCCAGGCCCTCAGCTGGCTAGCCACCAGGCGTCCCGGCCCGAGGGGTCACGTTGTGACCTCGAAGTGGTACACACCGGACGAGTCATGGACGAAGGAGAACGCCTGGTGGGTCCAGATACCCTCTGCCGCGATCCGCTCCGAGAAGACGATCGAAATCCTCTGCGAGGCCGCGCCGGGCTCCGCGCGGTTCCGTCACCTCTGAGTCCCCGCCGAGTACTTCCAGCAGCACATAGACGAACTGGCGATCCTCGGAGAGGACAAGATCAACCTCTTCTTGTCCGCCGAGCCCGGAAGCCTCTTCCGGGACGAGCGCGGGCCGGGTCGAGTGCCGTTCGCGCAATTCGAACAGAAATGAGCGGTGGCCTAACGAATCGTTGCAGCTGACGAGCGCGCGCACCGCTCCAACCGCACCGAGAGCCCCAGCCCCGCGCGCTCGCAGCTGAACTCTAGCGTTAGCCAGCGATTGCACACTCCCTCATGGCATTCGAATTCCGCGAGTATCGCATGCAGTTCGAGCGCGTCCCACCGGGGACGCGTGCGGTCGACCGCCGCGCCCTGGGCCGGCGCAGTAAGCTCGGCGGCAAGCCGACGTGGGAGCACGGGGGCCAAACGCCAGCCTGCGCCCGGTGCAGCGAGCCGATGTCGTTCCTTGCGCAGATCGACTCGATCGAGCATGAGGACCCGAAGAACCCGCACGCGATCGACGCCCTCTCGGACGACCAGCAATACATGTTCGGCGACGTCGGCATGGTCTACGTCTTCCTCTGCCTGACGTGCGGCGAGGGCGCGACGGTCATACAATCGGGGTGACGCGCCGCTGGCTAACGAATCGTTGCAGCTGACGGAGTGGGCCACCGCTCCTCGCGGCAGCCAAGATCACGCAGCCCGCTCCGCAGCTGAACTCTAGCGTTATGCAGGCACGATCATCCGCGCCGTTGTCGGCGTGAACCGCGGTGACATAACAACGCTCGATCGCCGTAGGCCCGTTCCAGCAAACCCTCAAGCATGCAACCCGCCCGAGCCCCATGAGCGCGATCGACTCACCTGAGGAGGTCCCAGCGGCCTTTCAGTCCGCCTGGAACGCGCACGACATGTCGGCCTTCGCTCGCCTCTTCCAGGCGGACGCGACGTTCGTCAACCGGTTCGCCCACTACGTGCTAGGCGTCGACGCGATCGTGGCCCTCCGCCGGCCCCTCCACGAGACCATCTACCGCGACTCCGCGCTCGAGAACGAGCTGATCGAGGCGACCGCGATCAGCGCCGACGCCGCGATCGTCCATTTCTGGAGCCGGCTCCGTACGGGTGTGGCGCATCCGGCGGGCGCGCACGACATCGATACGCTGATCCTCACGGTGATCACGCGCCGGGATGGCCAGTGGCGTATCCAGGCGCTCGAGAATGTCACGCTGGCGAATCCCCGGACGGGCGAGGCCATGTTGCGCGAGAACTGCCCGGCGGCGGCCGCCGGGCCGGCGAGTTGAGCGCTTGGCTGCATAACGAATCGTTGCAGCTGACGAAGGCGCGCGTCGCCCCGACCCGGCAGCAGAACTCCAACCCCGCGCCTTCGCAGCTGAACTCCAGCGTTCGGCAGCACACCGGCCTCCGACGTAGATTCAGAGTCCACCGCTTCCCGAGCCCCGCCATGCAGCTGGAACTGACCGCTGTCTTCCGCCCCGGCCCCCAGGGGTACGTGGCCTACGTCGAGGAACTCCCCGGCGCGAACACGCAGGGGGCGACCCTCGAGGAGGCGCGCGAGAACCTACGCGAGGCCGTGGCGCTGGTGATCGAGGCGAACCGCGCGCTGGCCGAGGAGGAGCTGGCCGGCGCGGAGGTCATCCGGGAGCCGCTCCGCCTCTCGGCGTGAGGCCGACGGCGCGGTGAAGCGCGTCGACCTGATCCGGCACTTGGAGTCACAGGGCTGCCGCCTCCTGCGCGAGGGCGGCAGCCATTCCGTCTACGTGAACCCGGCGGCGCGCAAGACGTCGACGGTACCGCGGCACCGCGAGGTCGACGACTTCCTCGCGCGGAAGATCTGCCGCGACCTCGACGTGCCGCCGCCGTAGACACGCATCTGCGTGCTGCTGCCGAACGAATCGTTGCAGCTGACGAAGCCGCGCAGCTCTCCGGCGACATCCAAGACTCCAGGCCTGCGGCTTCGCAGCTGAACTCCAGCGTTAGCCGGACACACACCAGTCATTACACCGATATGTCTGACTCGCCCGGCTCCGGTGACTACCGCAATGATCCGATGTACCGCGAGCTGACGCGGGTTCTCGGGAACCTGGAGACGGCCTCGTTCTCGTTCTGTCTGCCCGGCTTCGGCGAGGAGGACGCTCTGGAGTTCTTCCGGACCGTCCCGGACGGCATGCCGGTGGAGGAGCTGCCGGCGCTAGCCGAGGAGTGGCGACAGCGGAACCGCCGGGTGCCCGCGCACCCGTGGCCCAATGGCACCGCCGGCTAACGAATCGTTGCAGCTGACGGAGGCGCGCGCCGCTCCCCGGCACTCACAGCTCCAGCCCCGCGCCTCCGCAGCTGAACTCCCGCGTTAGACGCACAACCACCATTGCCAAGTAGCTGAGTGAGCTTTCGATCGATCCTTATCGTCCTTGCCGGCATCCTCGCCGCTATTGCGGGTGTGTCTGGGCTGGCGGCCGTGGTTCAGTTTGCGCGGGCGGACACGAACGCGGGGTTCTCGGACGCTGACCACGCGAACATCCGTGCCGGCCGTTGGTGGGCGCCATTGAGCCGGGACTACGTGCCGCCGCCGGGGGCGCTACTTTCCGCGAGGGGCAAGCGTCTGCGTCGTTCCGGTTGGCGCTGGGCCGCCGCGGCAGTGATTGCCTTAGCGCTGCTGTTCGCGATCGCGCCGCTGATTCGGCGCGCCGGCGTCTAACGAATCGTTGCAGCTGGCGGAGCCGCGCAACATCCCGACCCGGCAGCCCGGCTCCAACCCTGCGGCTCCGCAGCTGAACTCTAGCGTTAGACCGCGACATAATTCTTCGCCGCTTCATGGCTGATCCGCCGCCGCAGCGCTCACTCACCGCCGACCTGCGATGGCGCATCGGCGGCGGAATCCTGTACGCGGCCCTCTACTCGATCGTCGGAGGCGGCATCGTGCTCTTGCGCCTCGGGCCGCCGGCGCTCGGGCGGGTCCTCGGCGTGGTCGCCGTCTACTTCGTCTCAGGTCTCGCAGTGGGGGCGGTCCTCGGCCTGATGCGGCCGCTCGGCGCGTCCCGGGCGCGGTGCGTGGCGATCGGCGTGCTCGCGGCGCTGCCGCTCGGTCTAACGGTCGGGACACTCTTCACTATCGTGGATGGGCAGCGCCTGGACTGGTTCGGAGTGGTCGGCGTGGCGGTACTCTGCGGCACCTTCATCGGCGTGAGCTGGTGGCAAAGCATCGCGCCACGGACCTAGGACGAGCGATCGGGAATGGCCCGCGGTCTAACGAATCGTTGAAGCTGACGAAGGCGCGCGCGGCTCCCACCCGGCAGCAGAGACCACGTTCGCGCCTTCGCAGCTTAACTCTGGCGTTAGCCGGCCGCCCAGTTCCGCTCTCGAGTTTAGCTGCCTTCCAGTCCTAGCAACACGAATGTCGCATCCTTCATCCTCTCTTTCCGCTCGGAGCAGCGTCGCAGCGCATGTCGGGCTGCTTGCGCTCGCGTTGCCGCTGGCAGCGTGTGGCGATGCGCCCACTGAGGCAACCGTGTACCCGTCGCTGGCGCTGATCTACGGCCAGGTCCATGCCCCCTCGGGCGCTGTGCGCGCTGGCGTCGAGATAGAGGCCGCCGGGTGGGTGTTTGGCGCCTGCGGAATCGGCGAGCGATATGCGTACCGCAGCGAACGCATTGTTCTAACCGATAGCGCGGGACGCTACGCCACGGTGCTGAACACACCCCGGTCGATGACGCTCTGCGTCACGGTGCAGGCGATCGGGTCCGGCGGTGCCGTGCTCGCCGAGTCGCGTGTCGACGCGGTGCCATTCAGAATCTCCACCCTGACCACGCCGCCGCAGGTCCGAGACAGCGTCCGCGTGGACCTCGAGCTCCCGTAGTGGCCGCTGGCACAGCATTCGTCGGCCCGGCGTGCGAGGTACGGTGCGCCGCCGGCTAACGAATCGTTGCAGCTGGCGGAGGCGCGCAAGGCTCTGACGGCGTCCACAGCTCCTGCCCCGCGCCTCCGCAGCTGAACTCTGGCGTTGGGCAGCAAACGACCCACTCACCGGCAGCATGGAACGGGAGCACCAAGCGCGTATCCACTGGACACCCGAATACGTCGCGCGCGGGCTGCCATCGGTGCGCGAGACGGTCGATCCGGCGTGGTTCGTCGATGACCCACCAGGGGCCGACGGCTGGAGCTTGGTCTGTCGGTTCGCAGTCCCGCCCTCGGAGCAAGGAAACCCCTCCGTCGCCCGCGTCAGCTTCTGGATGGCGCATGCTCCGCATGAGCGGCTTCAGCCTGGGACGCACCTCCGGCTGTTCGAGAAGGGGACGCGGCGCTACGCTTCGGTCGAGGTGCTGGACTGAGCCCGTGCGCCGCTGACCAACAGGTCGTTGCAGCTGACGGAGCGGCGCGTCTCTCCGCGCCGGCTGCCGAGCTCCGGCCCTGCCGCTCCGCAGCTGAACTCCAGCGTTGGGCAGCTTTACGTCCCCCTTCGGCATGACAGAGTCCCGACTCGCTGAACTCCTCGGCGCCCTGGTCGACGGCTGGTGTGCGCGGCGCGCGCTCGAGCCGCTGGCGGTACTGCTGCCGGCGTACCTCGCGTTCAGCGGGCTGACCGATGCCTGGCTGGACCTCGCCCAGGCCGTCGACGACCTGCGCGGACTGGGGCCTGATGCGCTCACGGACGAGGAGCGCGCGGTAGTCTCGGAGGCTCGCGCGCTGATCCACCAGGCGCTCAAAGCGGCGGGTATCACGCATCCGTAATCCAGCAGCTGCCCAACGAATCGTTGCAGCTGACGTGGCCCGTCACGCATGATTGTGCTGCGCCGGCCGCCTCCATCAAGCGGAGCGACCACCGTCGCGCCGGCATACGTCGGCCACGCAGCTGAACTCTGGCGTTAGGGAGCGACCCCCATCGTCCACACTCACAGTGACCTCGCCCATCGACCGGTTCCGGCGCCGCCTTGCTGAGAACGTAACGCTGCAGTTGAGGGCGACGCTCGCGGTCGCGGTGCTATTCGCGCTGACGATGGCGGCGATCGGCCGCTTCGATACATGCGGTCCGGGCGATCGGGATGGCCAATGTGGGATGGGCCGGTTCGTCCTCGCGCTCTACGGCATGGCCGGCGGCAGCTTCCTGCTCGTCGTCGGCGTCGTGGCAATCGCCCTCCGCGCGTGGCGCCGACGACGTGGCAGCCAGGCCGGATCCACCCGCTCCCTAACGAATCGTTGAAGCTGACAAACGCGCGCGACTCTCCTCGTGGTAGCAGAGATCACGCTCGCGCGTTTGCAGCTTAACTCTGGCGTTAGACACCGACACGCCCCTTTGTAGAGCATGGCCTGGACTTCGCCGCTCGACTCGCGTCCCCTCCGCCCGGTGCCGGTGCTCTGGTTGCTGGTCCCGTGGGCGGCGCTCTTCCTCTGGACCGCCGTGACCACCGCCAGGGTCGCCCGGGCCGCGCCGTCGCCCGGCGGGCAGGGGCAGCTCGGCGCGATGGCGGTGCTCGCCCTGCTCGGGATCAGCCTCTGGGGCGGAGTGTTCGGTCTCGGGCTGACGTGGATCTGGCTCGCGCTCGCCGTCCCCGGCATCGGGCGGCCCGGGTTGTGGCTCGCGGCGGCGTGCTTCGCCGCGCGTGGCTCCTGCCGAACGGCCTCGATGTTCGGGACACCGGGGGCGGCATCGGGCTACTCTGCTGCGCGGCCTCCCTCGGCGCCGTGCACGCAATCCTGAAAGCCCGACTACGGGCCCGCGAGGTGTGGGGACTCTCCAGCGAGGCCGGTGTCTAACGAATCGTTGCACCTGACGGAGGCGCGCAACTCTCCGCGCCGGCCGCATGGTTCACGCTCGCGCCTCCGCAGGTGAACTCCAGCGTTCGGCCGCATACACGCATTGTCTCCGGCACAGTCCAGCCCACTGATCTCTCACGCATCGCCGTGGCAAAAACCCGTGCCCCCGCTGCACCGCGCGGCCGCGTGCCTCTCGCTGCTGCTCGGTGCCATGCTATTGGCGCTCGCGGCGGGGGGCGTTGTGATGCTGGGCTATCTCTGGTGGAGCGGGCCGCCCGCGGCGGACGGACGGCTCGCGCCGGGCAACGACTCATACGCGCTCGGCGCGGTGGCTGGGGTGGTGGTGGACACGCTGGCGCTGGGCCTCGGTTACGCGCTATGGTCGGTGGGGTGGCGCATCCGGGAGCGCCGCGTCGGCTGCGGCCGGTGGTCGAGTAGGTTGAACTCGACGGGCTGCGGCCGAACGAATCGTTGCAGCTGACCGGCGGGCTATGGAAGCTCGCTTCGCTCGCATTGGTTGTATCCGCCGGCAGCTGAACTCGAGCGTTAGCCAGCGACGCGCATCCTCGAATCGCAACCCGTTTCCTCCCATGGGCGACCACGCAGACTACCGCTATAGCATCACGATTCAGTCTGATGACCCGGCGCTGGTGAACTGCTTGCGATCGCTCAGCCAGTTCAGCCAGAAGACAGGCAACAACCGGATCTGCTGGGGTGGCACCAAGGACAAGGACTGGGAGCGAGACGGTCACCGAGTGACGTTCCGGTTCTCGAAGCCGGCGTACCGAGAGGGCTTCTTGGCCGAGATCAATCGCTTGCTCCCCAACAACCTGTGGCGAGAATCGGCTCGGAGTGACGCCGACCCAGCGCGTCCGCAAGCATAGTCCGTCAACCCGCTGGCTAACGAATCGTTGAAGCTGACGGAGGCGCGTATCGTCCCGGCCCGGCAGCATAGCTCCAGCCCTGCGCCTCCGCAGCTTAACTCTGGCGTTAGGCGGCTTACCCCTCCGGAGAACTCACGATGGTCGTTCAGCCTCGTCCTCGTCTGCCCTTCGCCCTCCTCGCCGGTGGCCTCCTCGGCGCGGCCCTCTACCCGGTCGCGGCCCGCGCCGGCCTCCCCGCGGCCCTCGCCGGTGATGCGGCGCACGGCGTCTGGCTCGGCGTCTGCCTGGGGCTCGAAGTCCTCGGGCTCGTGACGCTCCGCAAAGCGCGGCGCACTCCGCGCTGACGGGGCGGACGTCCGAATCGCCGCCTAACGAATCGTTGAAGCTGACGTGGCCCGTCACGCAAACTGTTGAAGCGCCCGCCGTCTGCATCGAGCGGAGCGATCTCTATCATGCCGGCACGCGTCGGCCACGCAGCTTAACTCTGGCGTTAGGCGGCATCGGCCTCCGTGGTGTACCGAGTCCGGCCCTCGCCTCACCTATTCCGATGAGCACGCCCAGTAGCGGTGCGCGACTGATCATCATCTGTGGGCTGCCCGGATCGGGCAAGACGACGCGCGCCCGGCAGCTGGAGGCGGCCCTCGGGGCCGTGCGGCTAGCCCCCGACGAGTGGATGGAGGCCCTCGCGCTGGACCTCTACGACGAGCAGGCGCGCGCCAGGGTCGAGGCGCTGCAGTGGGATCTCGCTCGCACCCTGCTCGCGCGGGGGCTCACGGTGGTCATCGAGTGGGGCACGTGGGGGCGCGCGGAGCGGGACGCGCTCCGGCTCGGCGCCCGGGCGCTCGGCGCCACCGTGGAGTTGCACTACCTCACCGCGCCGCCGCACGTGCTCCTGGAGCGGGTGCGGCGCCGGGGACGGGAGGACCCGCCCATGGAGCTAGCGGACATCCTGCGGTGGAGCGACGCGTTCCAAGTACCGACCGAGGAGGAGCGGGGGCTGTTCGACCCGCCGGTGGACGCGGGCCTCGCGGCCGAACAGAATGAGGCGCAGGGGAGGCCGGAAGCCGACGGGTGCCCGCGCGGCGCCGCCTAACGAATCGTTGCAGCTGACGGAGCAGCGCAGCGCTCCAGCCGCGTCCACGGCTCCAGCCCCGCCGCTCCGCAGCTGAACTCCAGCGTTAGCCGGCTCACACGCGCCTCGGGGGCAGCCGAGCGCCGGCGCGCTCATCCAGACGTCATCGCGCCTTCACCGTCCCGCAATCTCGCGTTCATGAGCGCCTCACGAGCGCGGCGTAGCCTCCGGGCGACACCCGCCGGGGGACGGTATGCGCGAGCTAGGATCGAGGGCGGTGACGATGCAGGCGGAGCCGAACGTGACGCCGATGATCGATGTGCTGATGGTGTTGCTGATCATCTTCATGTTCATGGTCCCCATGAGCCAGCGGGCGACGTACGTGCAGCTGCCGGTGGAGCAGCCCGGCGGGCCGGGGACGCCCATTGTCCTGGAGGTCGGGCCTGGCGGCCGGCTGGCTCTGAACCAGCAAGCGTTGACGTTCGGGGATCTCGGCGCTCGGCTGCGGGCGGTGTACGCTGGGCGTCCGGACAAGACGATCACGGTCCGCGGGGACGGCGCGGCGAGGTATCAGGACGTCGTGACCGCGATCGACATCGCGCGGGGCGCCGGCGTCACCGTCGTCGGCCTGGACCCGCGCAAGTCGTTGGGCCAACATCACTGAGCCGCCGGCTAACGAATCGTTGCACCTGACGAAGGCGCACATCGTTCCGCGCCGGCAGCACAGATCACGTGCGCGCCTTCGCAGGTGAACTCCAGCGTTAGGCCGGCAGAGACATTCAAGGAGGTGCCATGGCTCCGCCCGACCCGCACCGCGCGGTGATCGACCGCTACCTGGCCGCGTACAACGGCTTCAACGTCCCGGGCATGCTCGAGGTCCTGCACCCGGAGGTGGAGTTCCGGAACCTTGCCGGCGGCGAGGTGACGGCGGAGGCACACGGCCGCGCGGAGTTCCGCGCGCTGGCCGAGCGCGCCGTCACGCTCTTCCGCAGCCGGCGGCAGGCGGTGCGCGGGTACCGAGCGGAGGGAGAGCGGGCGTGGATTACTGTCGAGTACGAGGGCGTGCTCGCGGCCGACCTCGGCCCGGAGCTGCGGGCGGGCGACACGCTCCGTCTGACCGGGCGCTCAACCTTCGTGTTCCGTGACGGACTGATCGCGGAGCTGGTCGACGAGAGCTGAGGCCGCGGGGGCGCGGCCTAACGAATCGTTGCAGCTGATGGAGTCGTGCAGGCTCCCGCGAGCATCCAGGGCTCCAACCCCGCCGCTCCGCAGTTGAACTCTAGCGTTAGATGGCGACATGCATTCTCGGAAAGGAGGGTCTGTGGCAAACACTACTGAGCGGGTCCGTCGCTTCGCGCATCGCGTCCCCTGCTGTCGCGTCTGCCGCCTGCCCAGCGCCGAAGGTCGGCGGCTGATCGCCGGCCCCAGCGTCTACATCTGTGAGTCATGTATCGCCTCGATCGCCACCCGAGAGTCGGCGGCCGGCACCGCCAAGCGGTGCTCGTTCTGCGGGCGGCGCGACGTGCCGATCCCGAGTGCGTGGCCGTCACTCGCCATCTGTGCGGCATGCCTCGAACTCGCACGCGGCATTCTGGCCGAGGGCGATCGGCGTTCACGACCCGCCACCTAACGAATCGTTGCACCTAACGAAGCCGCGCATCGCTCCACGCCGGCGGCACCGCTCCAACCCTGCGCCTCCGCAGCTGAACTCCAGCGTTAGACCGCAAGCAGACTCGAACGTATGGCAGCCGCCAAGGCCGCGAACCTCGCCCTCCGCTTCCTCCTCGAGCTGGCCGCCCTGGCCTCGCTAGGGTACTGGGGCGGGACGGCACCCACCGGCGCCGCCGCGCAGACGGCGCTTGCGGTCGGGCTGCCGCTGGCCGCGGCGGTGTTCTGGGGTATGTTCGTCGCGCCGCGGGCCCGGGTGGTGCTGCCGACCGGCGCGCGGATGGCGCTCGGGCTGCTGGTGCTTGCGGGCGCGGCGCTGGCGCTCGGCGACCGGGGCCACGGGCGGCTCGGTCTCGGGTTCGCCGGGCTGGCGCTGCTGAATGCGGCACTCATGCTGCGGTGGCGGCAGGACCACATCATCCGGCGCGGTGCGGCCTAACGAGTCGCTGAAGCCGACGAAGGCGCGCAGCGCTCCAACCGCATTCACAGCTCCAACCCCCGCGCCTTCGCAGCGTAGCTCTGGCGTTAGGCCGACTCACCGATGCTTCACTCCCAAACGGTGGTGCCCATGTCGCGACGTCAAATCCACCCGTACGCCATCGCGACCGTGTGGGCACTGATGCTGGTGCTTAGCAGCTGGCTCCTACGCGGTACGCGCGGCGGCGATTGGGTTGATGCCGCGTTGTACCTCACCGCGGGCGTCTGGCTGGCGAGCAGGATGCGCCGCCCACGCGCGCACTGAGCTCTCAGCCGCGGCATAACGAATCGTTGCAGCTGACGGGTGGTCTTCGGATGGCGGGCTACGCCTGCGAGGGTTGGAATCCGCCCGCAGCTGAACTCTGCCGTTAGGCCGACCGACATGCAATTCTTGGAACCACTTCGGGATCGTATCCGCCGCGGCGAGATCACCACGACCGTTCGCCTGTGGCAGCGCCCTCACGTGAGGGTCGGCGGTCGCTATGCGTTGCGGCCCGGGGCGGTCGTCGTGACCAAGATTGCCGAGGTGTCCCTGGCTGACATAACACCCGATCTCGCCCGGGCTTCCGGATTCGCGGGGCTCGTTGATCTACTGAAGGTGGCCAAGCATGGGCCCGGGCGGCGCGTGTTCGTGGTAGAGTTTCGCTATGAGGCCGACCCGCCAGTGCAATCTCGGGCGCGGCCCTAGGTGGCGTCCACCCGAGGGTCGCGGCCACGCCGCTCGCGGGCGCTCGCCGAAGGAGGCTCTCCCCACCGTCGGCCTAACGAATCGTTGCAGCTGATAAGGCCGCGCAGCGGCCATCGGCAGAGCACGGCTCCAGCCCCGCGGCCTTGCAGCTAAACTCTGGCGTTAGGCCGCAACGAAGTCCCCCATCACGGGTACTGCGTGCACCTCGACGGGCCCTACCAACTCGAAGTCTTCACCACGCTAGTCCTGGCGCTTCCAGCAGGAGGGTACTGGCTGGCGCGGCATTACTGGCACGCCGGGGCCTGGGGGTCGGTCGGCGCCGGAGCGGCCGGCGGTGCGCTGGCGGGTCTGGTGGTCATCGTCAGCTTCCTGTGGGACGCGCGGCGCGGGCAGGGGCTGGGCATGTTCGGTCTCGCCCTCCCACTCTTCCTCATCGTTGGAACGGCAATGGGGGGCGTGGTGGGCGTCGGGTGTCTCATGCTGGCGCCCATCGGGCTGCGCTGACCGCGGCCGCCGCGCGGCGCGGCCTAACGAATCGTTGCAACTGACGGAGGCGTGCGAGCCTCCGACGGCATCCAGAGCGCCAATCCCAAGCCTCCGCAGCTGAACTCCGGCGTTAGCCGGTCACCACGTTCCCTCCTGCTTCTGGTGCACATGCGAGCGTCCTCTCCCGAATGTCTGCGGTGTCACCACGAAATGGAGCGCGGCTTTCTGCTCGAATCCGGCGATCACGGCGCGCGGTCGGTCACGAAGTGGATCGAGGGTGCGCCGGAGAGCAGCATCTGGACGGGTCTGAAGCTCGGCGAGCGCCAGGTGTTGCCGGTGGTGACGTTTCGCTGCTCCCGCTGCGGCTGGCTGGAGTCATATGCACTACCGGCTAGCGACCCGTAACGCCGCCGCCGGCAAACGATTCGTTGCAGCTGACGCAGCGGCGCAACGCGCCGCGCTGGCAGCCTAGCTCGAGCCACGCCGCTCCGCAGCTGAACTCCAGCGTTGGACCTCAACCACGCTCCCGTGTACGCACCCCTGGCACCGGCCGACGCCTACGAGGCGGTGTTCGAGATGTTGGCGCAACGCGAGATCTTCGCGGCCGGACGCGCAATGCTGGTCGCGCATTACGGGAAGCCGGACCGCATCACGACGATGCGGCATCTGGCGCGCGACGTGTACGGGAAGCCGGATCATCGGCTGGCGAACTGGGTCTATGGGAGCTTCGCGGCGCGAGTACGGCGCGAGCTCGACGTGCCGCGGCCGAAGTTCGAGATCTGGGTGCTGGCGACGTGGCCGGCGCCGGCGATTGACGAGCTCGGGGAGTTTGCGTGCCGACTGCGACCCGAGGTGTGCGCGGCGCTCCGGAGCCTCGGCTGGGTCGGGGCTCGGACGGCCAAGCATCGCACTCCTGAGATCTAACGAGTCGTTGCAGCTGACCGGCGGGCGATGGAAGCTCGCTTCGCTCGCATTGGTTGTCTCCGCCGGCCGCTGAACTCCCGCGTTAGCTGGCTCACACGCATCTACGCATGCCATTTGATCGCCTCCTGGCCCGCGCGTTCGTCTACGGCATCCCCAGGGCTCTCACGGAAGGCCCGGTCGCGCGCGCCATCCGCGCCTGGTCGGTGGCTGTCGCTCGGATTTCCTGGGCCCTCTTGGTCGCGGGCGAGGTCGGGTGCTGGTATGGCGGCGTGGTTACGGCCCATACCGCGCCGCGCCTGTCCGGTCTTCTGGCGCTCGGCGGCTTGGTGCTGGCGTACGCGATGGTGTTCGTCCATCAGGTGCGGTCGGAGGTGCACGAGGAGCGGGTACGCGAGTCCCTGCGGTTCTCACGGCGTGGGCGTCGGCGTCCCCCCAGCTAACGAATCGTTGCAGCTGATGCAGCCGCGCAGCGTTCCTACTGCATTCAACACTCCAGCCGCGCGGCTCCGCAGCTGAACTCCACCGTTACGCCGCCACACGGATCATCGATGGACCGACCGCTTGATCGCCTGGCCCGAGCGGGCACGAACCCCGAGATCGTACGGCAAGTCGCCGTGCTGCTGGCCGAGCGCTGGGACCCGGGCGCGGAGCTGGCCGCGCCGGACGGCACCTGCGAGCCGGCAGCGCACGCCGGGGCCGTCCTCGGGGTGCTGGGCGGCGGCGGCCCGCTCGCGGACGTCGTGGGCTACCTGCGGCGCGCCGAGGAGGACCGCTTCGTGTTCCCGCGATCGACGGCGGCGGAGCGGTGGGCGCTCGCCGAGGCAATCCACGCGCTGGTGCTCGGGACGGCCACGCCGGACTCGCCGGCAGCCTAACGAATCCTTACAGCTGACGAGGCGGCGCATGACTCCACCGACGCCCGAAGCCCTGGCCCTACCGCCTCGCAGCTGAACTCCAGCGTTAGACCGACCCAGTCGGACGTCGACCGAATGCAAGAGATCATCCTCGTGCGGCACGCGGCCGCGACCGGCCAGGACCCGGCGGCAGCCCTCACCGGCGAGGGCCAACGCCAGGCGCACATGCTAGCCGACTTGCTGTCCCCCTATCGGGTTCAGCGAGTGATCTCGAGTCCGTTCGCTCGGGCAACCGAGTCGATCAGACCGCTCTGCGACCGCGCCACCCTGCGCCTGGAAACGGACGGTCGGTTGGTCGAGCGGGTGCTCAGCGGGCGACCGCTGGTGGATTGGCGCGGGCACCTGCGTCGGTCGTTCGAAGACCTGGACTATCGATTGGACGGTGGGGAATCCGCTCGAGCCGCGCAGGCGCGCGGGACCTCGGTCGTGCGGTCGGCCCTGGCGTCGGGGGCGCTGTGTGTGCTGGTGACACACGGCAACCTGCTGGCACTGATCCTGAACTCGATCGACGCCACGGTGGGCTTCGACGTCTGGTCGAGTCTCTCGAATCCTGATGCCTTCGTGGTCGACGTCGACAACGATGGGCCGACGCGATTCCGTCGAATCTGGGTGTGATCGCGCGGGCGGCCTGACGAATCGTTGCAGCTGACGAAGACGCGCAACGTAGTGACGAGCGCCTTCGTACGGCATGAATCCATCGCCGGGACGGAATCGCGTGCGCACTTCACACGTACTCGTTGCCGGCAGCCTTCTCCTCAGTGGATGTGTGCGGCAACCGGTTCCCGTGCGAAGCGATCCGGCGACGGGAGCGGTGTATGGCGACACCGGCGTGGTGCTGGGGTACGCGCCGAAGCGTGTGCTCGCCAAGACGCCCCCGGAGACGCTGGTGGCGGCTGACTGAACTCCCGCGTTGGGCCGCGACGGAGTCGTTCGTACGGACGGAGGATTCTTGTGAAGCTGGCCTGGTTGCTGATTGGAACCACGGTGGCGGCGCAGCTGGCGGTGCTCGCCGTGCTCGGGCCCGAGCGCGGCCGCCCTGCAGCCGGCGTGGCGACTACCGCGAGCCGGCGATGCCGCTCGCGCTGCTGGGCACCGTGCTCGGCCTGAATGGCGCGCGGTACGTGCCCGGCGTCGTGCGCGGCGGCATTCCGGGCATCATCTTTCTGACGGGCTATGGCGCGCTCACGCTCGCCGTCCCCGTGGGAACGCTCCGGAGGCTGGTGAAGCAGTTTCGGCCGTCCCCCGCTGATCCGCGGCCTAACGAATCGTTGCAGCTCACGGAGCGGCGCGGCGTCCCGCACTGGCAGCCGCGCTCCGGCGCCGCCGCTCCGCACCCGAACTCCGGCGTTAGGCAGCCACCGAAGGAGTCGCATGACATACCGCATTCGTGACGCGACCCCGAGTGACGCGGTGACCCTCGCGCTCCTCCACGTCCGCGCGTTCCAGGAGACGCACGGCGGCGGTCCCAGCGTCGCCGTACGCCAGGCCCAGTGGGAAGCGATCCTCGGCCGGGCCGACGCGCAGGATTTCACGTTCCTCGTCGAGGACGCCGACGGCAGGCTGGTGGCCTTCGCCCGCGGAGCTCCGCACGACGGCGGCGTGCCCGGGTTCGGGGGCGAGCTGAACAAGATCTACGTGCTGAGGCGGCACCAGGGGCACGGACTTGGGCGGCTTCTCGTTCGGCGAGTGGCTGAGCGCTTCCTGAGTCTCGGGGTGCGCTCGATGCTGCTGTTTGGCGACGCGCGGAGTCGATCCAACGGGTTCTACGAGCACCTGCACGCCGAGCGGTTGTGTTCCGCGGGCGGCGAGTTTCACGGGGGCTACGGGTGGCGCGATCTCGCGACCGTGACGGTGGATTGTGGGACCGTGGGATCGGACGCCCAGCGGGATCCGCCGACACCGGCTGCCTAACGAATCGTTGCAGCTGGCGGAGCCGCCCGGCGCTCCGAATGCACGCATGACTCCGATTTGCGGCTCTGCCGCAGAACTCCAGCGTTAGCCCGCTCACAGCCAATCGAGGTCCGCGCCCTGCGATGCTTGGCTCCTCCGTCTCGACGCCGTACGACGAGTCGCTCCTGTTCCTCCTGGTGGCGCTCGCGCTGGTGCTGCTGATCGGGGCGGCGAGTGCGCCGGCATGGCCCCCGTTCGTCGGCGCCATCGTGCGGCGCAGCGCGGTAGGGCTCTCCGTGGCGGCGGCGGCCGTGGTGTACGTCCTGACCCCCACCCGCGACCCGCTCGTCGGGCTCGGCCGGATCTTCACGATCTGGTGCCCGCTGGGGGTGGCGGCGCTCCTGTACGGGGTATGGAGCTGGCGCGTTGGCCGGTGGTGATGCATGCAGCCCGTCCCGCGGGCCAACGAATCGTTGCAGCTGACGGAGCGGCGCAGCGTCCCGTACCGACGCGCCGGCTCCAGGCGCTCCGCGAGTGAGCTCCAGCGTTAGGCGGCACCAACCTCAGTTCGGGGGGTGAATCCGAATGGCTGTCGAAGTCCGGCCGGCGGGCCTCCCGGATGTGGCCACCCTCGTGGCGCTCATGCAGGCCTTCTACGCCGAGGCGGACTTCCCGTTGTCGGCCGGGCCGGCCGCGCACGCCTTCGAGGCCTTGCTCTCCGAGCCGCGGCTCGGCGGGGCCTGGCTCGCCGTCGAGGGCGCCGAGGCGGTGGGGCACGTCGTGCTGACGGTGTGCTTCAGCATGGAGTACGGCGGGCTGCGGGCGTTCATCGACGACCTGTACGTGCGGCCTGCCGCGCGCGGCCGCGGCGCGGGCGCGGGCCTCCTGGCGGCGGCGCGGGCCGGGGCCGCCGCGCGGGGCGTCCGTGCGCTGCACGTCGAGGTCGGGCCGGGGAACGCGGTCGCGCGTCGGCTGTACGCACGTGCCGGGTACGTGGACAGCGGGCACCTCCTTTTGAGTCTTGCGCTCGCCGCTCCCGTGCACGCCGCCTAACGAAACGTCGAAGCCGAGCGGACCGAGCGTTCACCATCCCGCTGGCCGCCGCCGATGATGGTTCGAATCGCGGAGCTGGAGGTCGAGCCCCGCTTCCTCCGGCCTATCTGGCCATCCTCGAGAAGGAGGCAGCCGCTTCATGCTCCGTTTGATCGCCGGCCCGGTCTTGGGCATCATGTCGCGCGGGCGCTCGCCGAGCGGGAGGCCGCGCGGGAGCGAGGCGCGGTCGTGTCGACCGTGGAGATCCAGATCACCGCCCGCGGCCGCGTCGTGCAGCTGCTGATCTTCGCGCTGATCGGAGCGGCCGTCGCCGGCGCATTCCTCGCCGCACGCGCGCTCGGCCTCCTGCCCGCCGGCTAAGGCATCGTTGCAGCTGGCGGAGCCGCGCAGCGTCCCTCGAGATTCAAAGGCCCAACCACGCCGCGGCTGAACGCTGGTGTTGGGCGGACCGCCACCTTCTTGCCGGAGATACTGCATGGCCCTGATTCGTCGGTCTGCTGTCGCTGCCGCAGTCCTCCTCCCCGTTGCCCTCGGTATCGGGGGCTGCCGTGAGGCATCGGAGGAGCTTCGCCGCCTGCCCACGTTTGGTCCCGAGTCGCTCCAGGTCGCATTCGTGCGCGCTCCGGACACGCTCGGGTTCGCGGGGGCGTTCACCGTGACCGTCGCGGCGTACAATCGCACCCGCGGCGTGGTGACGATCCTGTCGCCGTGCGCCGAGCAGGGGTTCCGGGTTCGCGTGGTGTCGTCCGGCTATGCGCGGGATCTGGATGCCGGCCCCTGTGGCGGCGCGGTCGCCGGCCCCGCGACGCTGGCGCCTAACGATTCGCTGATCGCCACGCTCACCGGTGCCGACCTGGGAGTCGGCGCAAGCCCGCGATCGCAGCTCGAGGCGAGCTACGTGGACCCGGCTGGGCGGTCGCCTGTCGTCGCGCGGCCGCTCGTGGTGCGGAACGCGGTCACGTGTCCCGCGACCGACCCCAGCATCCACTATGCGGTGAGCGTGGCCGTGAGAGACGCCGCCACCGGTGCGTGGCTGCCGGCGACGGTGGTAGCAACGGACGGCAGCTTTCAGGAAGTCCTGTCGCCGGGGCCGGGCATGCCGGGCGTCGCCGCTCCCCCGAGCTACTACGGCGTGGCCGAACGACCGGGTACGTATCAGGTCAGCGTCGACACGCCCGGGTACGAGCGCTGGACGAAGCAGAACGTGGCGGTCACACGCGGCGCGGACTGCCACGTGCAAACCGCCAGCGTCGTGGCACTCCTCGATCGGTCCTCGTGAAGCCCGGCACCCGCGTCTCGCCCACATGCTGTACACGCTCTTCCACCACGGAGTCCCATTCGGCAGCGTCGAGGCGTCGGGGCCGGCGGGCCTCGGCGTCGTGCACGCGTCGCCGCTGGCGAGCCTGGAGGTGCTGCAGCGCTCGGTGCCGCGCTGGAAGGCGGCGGGCGTGACGGCGGTCGGCGCAGGGGGTCTGAGCGACGGCGTGGAGTGGCGCGACGCGCTGGGCGCGGTCGTGGTGGCGGCCCGCGTCGACGTGTGGCTCGCGGCCCCCGGCGAGCTGCTGGTGTTCACGCTGTTCGATGCCGACGGTACGTCAGTCCCGGCGTGGGCCCGCAGCGTTCGGCGAGCGGGCGCGGATGAAACCGACGGCTGACGAATCGTTGCAGCTGACGGAGCGGCCCGCCGCTCGACCTGGCGTGACGGCCCCGTGATGGCCGCTCCGCAGCTGAGATCCCGCGTTAGGCCGCACTACCCCTTCCGCTCGAGAGGAGGTCTGGAGCGTGATTTCTCGAATCCACCCGATGCTGGTTCTTGCCTGCGTTGCCTGCTCCCAGGCGACGACGCAACGACCCGCGACGACTTCGCCGAGTTCGGCGACAGACGCGGATGCCATCAGGCAGATTTACCCGGCCTTCGTCGCGGCGAAGCTTGCCCGGGATGTCGAGAGGGAATTGAGCTTCGTGACGGATGATGCCGTGTACACGCCGCCCGGCATGCCCGACGTTGCCGGGAAGGCCGCGCTGCGCGCGTGGTGGACATCGCGCGAAGCTGACGACTCGCTCGAGGTATTCGACCTCGATCCGGGTGAGATTGTCGTTGCCGGCGACCTCGCGTATTCGCGAGGCACCTCGACGTCGCGTTTCCGAAACCGTCGCACGGGACAGATCAGCAACCAGGCGGTCCGACATCTCGACATCCTCCGCCGCCAGCCCGACGGTCACTGGCTCATCTCACGACACATTCGAAACTCGGGTACGCCCACGCCTCGATGACCGGTCTACTGGCCGGCCTAACGAATCGTTGCAGCTGACGCGGTCCGTCACGCATCATCGTTCTGCGCGCGCATGGACGCGATCTTCCTCGACGACCTGCACGACGCGCGGGCGATCACGCTTCCCGCGGCCCCGCCTCACCCGCCTCCGCGCGGCAGGGCGGTGTAGACGCGTGTGATGTAGGCGTGGAACTCCGCCAGATAGTTGCGCAGGAACTCGGCGGTGGACTTGTTCGTCACCTCGCCGTCGTCGCCGATGAGCCCCGGCTCGAACTGGATGTACGCCTCGATGGCGTTGAACAGCGGCGAGTTGCAGAAGGCCATGATGCTGCGAAGGTGCTGCTGGCCGACCGCCGTGCCGATCTTGCCGGGCGACGTGCCGATCACGGCCGACGGCTTTCGGGTGAAGGAGTTCTTGCCCCATGGCCGGCTGGCCCAGTCGATGGCGTTCTTGAGCGCACCCGGGATCGAGCGATTGTACTCGGGGGTCACGAACAGCACCGCGTCCACGGCGGCGATGGCGTCCTTGAGCGCGCGCGCCGGCGGCGGGTAGTCGGCGTCGTAGTCGTAGCTGTACAGCGGCAGGTCGCCGATCGGGATCTCGCGCAGGGCGAGCTCCGGCGGCGCGAGACGCGTGAGGGCGAGCGCGAGCTTGCGATTGATCGACGCTCGCGCGAGGCTGCCGACGAAGTAGCCGACCGTGAACATGGTGATCGCTCCACGGGCAATGGGATCGTGGATGAGCCGGCAAGGTTCACACCCGCCGATGACCGACGAGCTTGGCGACCTCCCGAAGCCAGAGCACCGCGCTCCCCGCCGCGACGCAGCGCAGCCAGTCGCCCGCGCCTAACGGTACCGTGCCGAACGCGCGCTGTAGCGGCGGCGCGTAGAGCACGAGCGCCTGCAGCGCGAGCGCCGCGCCGATCGAGCCCCACAGCCAGCGGTTCGTGAAGAGACGCCTGAACGCGCTCCGCTCGTCGGACCGCGCGTTGAACACGTTGAACAGCTGCGCCAGCACGAGTGTGGTGAACGTCATCGTCTGCGCGTAGGGCACCGTGCCCGTGCCGGCGACGAAGCCTCCCGGCAGCGACGCGTCGAGCACGAGCAGCGTGACGGCCGCGGTGACCACGCCGACGAACGCGATGCCGCGCCACATCCGCGGCGTGATGACGCGCTCCCCTGCTGGCCGCGGCGGGCGCTCCATCAAACCTGCGTCCGCCGGGTCCACGCCTAACGCCAGCGCCGGGGCGACATCGGTCAGCAGGTTCACCCACAGGATCTGCGTCGCGAGCAGCGGCAGCACGGTGCCGTCGCCCCCGGTGCGGAGCCCGATCCGCTCGGCGAGGAGGACGCCGAAGAACATCGTGAGGACTTCGCCGATGTTCGACGACAGGAGGAAGCGCAGGAACTTGCGGATGTTGTCGAAGATGGCGCGCCCCTCCTCGACGGCGGCGACGATCGTCGCGAAGTCGTCGTCGGCGAGCACGATGTCGGCCGCCTCCTTCGACACGTCGGTGCCGGTGATGCCCATCGCGACGCCGATGTCGGCCGTCTTGAGCGCCGGCGCGTCGTTCACGCCGTCGCCGGTCATCGCGACGATCGCCCCGCCGCGTTGCAGCGCTTTCACGATGCGGAGCTTGTGCTCGGGGGCGACGCGCGCATACACCGAGACGTCGCGCACGGTGTGCTCGCGCGCCGCCTCGGGCAGCGCCTCCAGCTCCGCGCCCGTCACGACGCGGTCGTCGTCGGCGATGCCCAGCTCCTGCGCGATGACCGACGCCGTGCGTGGGTGATCGCCGGTGATCATGACGGGCCGCACACCGGCGCGCCGCGCGCGTGCGACCGCCTGCCGCGCCTCGGGCCGGGGCGGGTCGATCATCCCGATCAGTCCCGCGAACGCCAGGTCCCGCTCGATCTCGGGGTCCGGATCGCCATCCCCGTCGAGGGCGTCGGACGGCAGGAAGCGCGCGGCGACGCCGAGCGTGCGGAGCGCTTCGCCGGCGAGCGCCTCGTTGGCCCGGGCGATCTCGGCGCGTCGCTCGGGCGTGAGCGGCCGCACGTCGTCTCCGACCAGCTCGCGCGTGCACCGGCCGAGCAGCACGTCGGGCGCGCCCTTGGTGAAGACGAGCACGCGTTCGGCGCGCTCGGTGTCGCGGTGCACGGTGCTCATGAGCTTCCGCTCGGACGAGAACGGCACCTCGGCGACGCGCGGGAAGCGCGCGCCTAACGTGTCGGCGCGCAGCCCGGCCTTGCGCGCCGCGACGAGCAGCGCGCCCTCGGTCGGATCGCCCTGTACCGTCCACCGTCCGTCACGCTCCGTCACCGCCGCGTTGTTCGCGCGATCGGCCGCGGCGAGCGCGCGCTCGAGCTCGTGACGGAGCGCGCCGTCGACCGGGCCGCCGCCGTCCCGCGTCACCTCGCCGAGTGGCGCGTAGCCGGTGCCGCCGAACGTCACACGGCCGCTCGCCGTCGCCACCACCCGTACCGTCATCTCGTTGCGCGTGAGCGTCCCCGTCTTGTCCGACGCGATCACGCTCGCCGAGCCTAACGTCTCCACGGCCGCGAGATGCCTGACGACCGCGTTCCGCCGCGCCATGCGCTGCACGCCGATGGAGAGCACCGCCGTGACGACCGCCGGCAGCCCCTCCGGCACCGCGGCGACCGCGAGCGCCACGCCGAGGATGAGGACGTCGACGATCGCTCCGAACCCCCGCACGTCCTCGACGAGGATGATGGTCGCGATCATCACCACGGCGATGACGACGACGACGAGGCCGAGCAGCTTCCCCGTGCGGTCGAGCTCCCGCTGCAGCGGCGTCGCCTCGTCGCGCGTCCCCTTCAGCAGGCCGGCGATGTGCCCCATCTCGGTGCGCATCCCGGTCGCCGTGACGATGGCCCGGCCGCGCCCGTAGGTCGCCGCCGTGCCGCTGAACACCATGTCGTGCCGGTCGCCTAACGGCGCGTCCGCGTCGAGCGGCGCGGGGTCCTTCGAGACTGGCAGGCTCTCGCCGGTGAGCGCCGCTTCGGCGGTCTGCAGCGCCGTCGACTCGACGAGCCGCGCGTCGGCGGGGATCGTGTCGCCCTCTTCGATGAGCACGACGTCGCCGGGCACGAGCTCCGCCGCGGGGACGCGCCGTCGCTCACCATCACGGACCACGGTCGCTTCCGCCGCCGACATCGCGCGCAGTGCCGCCACGGCCGCCTCCGCTCGCGCCTCCTGTATGTATCCCATCGCGGCGTTGAGCAGCACGACGGCGAGGATCGCGATCGACTCGTACGGCAGCGCGGTGTCGCGCTCGTAGAGCCAGAGCGCCGTCGAGATCGCGGTCGCGGCGAGCAGCAGGAGCACGAGCACGTCCTGGAACTGCGCGAGGAATCGGCGCCACGCCGGTGCCGCCGGCGCCGCCTCCAGCTCGTTGCGCCCCGCACGCGCGAGCCGCGCCCGCGCCTCGGTCTCGGAGAGGCCGCGGCGCGGATCGACGTCGAGCGCCGCGGCGACGACCGCCACCGACTGATGGTGGACTGCTGTCACGTCGATCCTCCGCACCAGACCTGGCGGTTTGCGGCCGCGTGGGGACCGTCGAGTTGTGCGGCGCGACGATGTACCACAATGTGCCGTGTCGTACTACGCCGCCATGTCGGCGACATGGCGCCATGAGGGCACGCGCGCCCGTCACGACGGGGGAACGATGGCGAGTCGGCAGGCAGAGCCAGGAGCCCGTGGCGCCCCCGCCCCGAGCGTGCCGACGCGGACGCCGCCCAGCACCGGAAGCCCCGGCAGCGCCGGGGAGCCGCCCGCGGCGCAGCGGCGGATGCCGCCCCGCCGGACGTGGCTGTCGTTCCTGTTCATCCTGCTCGTCAACTTCCTGCTCGCGCGGTTCCTGTTCCCGAGCGGCAACGCGCCGGTGAAGGTGCCGTACACGCTGTTCCGCGAGGAGATCACGAGGCACAACGTTCAGGCGATCTATAGCCGCGGCACGAGCATCACCGGCCGCTTCCGCACGCCGGTCATGTATCCGCGCGGCGACTCGGCGGCGACGCGAGACTCCACGCCGCGCGACTCCTCGAGGCGCGACACGGCGAGGCGCACGACGTTCTTCGCCAGGTCGCGGCCCGCGCCGCGGCCCGTGACCGACTTCGCGACCGAGCTCCCGGCCTTCGTCGATCCGGGCCTCGAGACGCTGCTCATCGCGAGCGGCGCGGAGATCAGCGCGCAGCCGATCCAGCAGGGCGGCGGAGTCCTCGGCCTGCTCGCGAGCTTCGCGCCCACGCTGGTGATCGTCGGGCTCTACGTGTGGCTTTTCCGTCGCGCCGCGAAGCAGGGCGGCGGGATCGGCGGCATGTTCACCGGCCTCGGGAAGAGCACGGCGCGGCGCTTCGATCAGAACGTCGAAGGGAAAGTCACGTTCGAGGACGTGGCGGGGATCGACGAGGCCGAGAACGAGCTCGTCGAGATCGTCGACTTCCTCCGCGACCCGAAGAAGTACACGCGGCTGGGCGGCACCGCGCCGAAGGGTGTGCTGCTCGTCGGCGCGCCGGGCACGGGCAAGACGCTTCTCGCGCGCGCGGTGGCGGGCGAGGCGGGCGTGCCGTTCTTCTCGATGTCGGGCTCCGAGTTCGTGGAGATGATCGTCGGCGTCGGCGCGGCGCGCGTGCGCGACCTGTTCAAGCAGGCCAGGGAGCATGCGCCCGCGATCATCTTCATCGACGAGCTGGACTCCATCGGCCGCGCGCGCGCGGCCAGGTCGCGTTAGGCGGGTCGAGCGAGCAGGAGCAGACGCTGAACCAGATCCTCACGGAGATGGACGGCTTCTCGAGCCGCGAGGGGATCATCGTGCTCGCGGCGACGAACCAGCCCGACGTGCTCGATCGTGCGCTGCTCCGGCCGGGTCGCTTCGACCGCCGCGTGGTGGTGAACCTCCCCGACAGGAACGGGCGCGAGGCGATCCTCGCCGTGCACACGCGGCAGGTGCCGCTGGCGCCCGACGTCAGCCTCCCCGAGGTCGCGGCGGCGACGCCGGGGCTCGCGGGCGCCGACCTGCGCAACCTGGTGAACGAGGCAGCGCTGCTCGCCGCGCGGCGCGGGCAGGACGCGGTGCACCAGAAGGACTTCCTCGACGCGCTCGAGAAGATCGTGCTGGGCCCCGAGCGGGCGCTGCTCCTGAGCCAGGCGGACCGGGAGCGCGTGGCGTATCACGAGGGGGGGCACGCGATCCTCGGCCTCGTCGTGCCCGGCGCCGATCCCGTACACCGCGTGACGATCGTGCCGCGCGGTCAGGCGTTAGGCGTGACCTACCAGCGCCCCGACGCCGACCGCTACAATTACCCGGAGGCGTACCTGCGCGCGCGAATCGTCGGCATGTTGGGCGGCCGCGCCGCCGAGGAGATCGTCTACGGTACGCGCACGACGGGCGCGGAGAGCGACATCGAGCAGGCGACGAGCCTCGCGCGCAACATGGTGACGCGGTGGGGCATGAGCGACCGGCTGGGGCTCGTGCAGCTCGCGCCGCGCGCGAACCCGTACCTCGCTGGCCCGAGCGGCGCGGCGGGGTTCGACGGCACATCGCGCCCGTTCAGCGAGGAGACCGCGCGCACGATCGACGCCGAGGTGCACCGCATCATCGCGGAGTGCCACGAGGACGCGAAGCGACTGCTCGCCGAGCATCGCGGGGCGCTCGACGCGCTCGCCACGGCGCTGCTCGCCCGCGAGACGCTCGACGAGCGCGAGATCCTCGAGGTGACCGGGCTGCCGCCCGCGCCCGCGCTCGCGACGGCACGCGCGCCCGCCTGACAGGCATCGAACGAGCCGATCACCGTGTCAGTCAGGCACGCCTGACGGAGCAAGCCATGTCGGCGCACTCGACCTCTCGAAACCGGAGGCTTTCATGTGTCCGCACCGTGCAGACGGGTCGGATCGCGAGCTCGCGCATCGCGCGTGGCGGTACGAATGACTTCCCATGCGGAACTTCATGCCGTAGCGTCCGGCCCGTTGCCCGGACCGTTGCCCGGACCGTCCGATGAGCTGCTCGCAACGCTCGAGGGCATCTACCGCGACATTCACGCGCATCCCGAGCTCTCCATGCAGGAGCATCGCACGTCGGGCATCGCCGCCTCGTGGCTACGCGAGCGTGGCTACGAGGTGACCGAGGGCGTCGGCGGCACTGGCGTGGTGGGCGTGCTGCGCAACGGCGACGGAGCGACCGTTCTGGCCCGCGCCGACATGGACGCGCTCCCGATCCGCGAGAGCACCGGGCTGCCCTACGCGAGCCAGGCGACGGGCACGGATCGCTTCGGACAGACGACGTACATCAGCCACGCCTGCGGGCACGACATGCACGTGGCGTGGCTGCTCGGCGCGACCGAGATCCTCGCGCGCAACCGCGATGCCTGGCACGGCACGCTCATGGCCGTCTTCCAGCCTGGTGAGGAGACCGGGCAGGGCGCCCGCGCGATGATCGAGGACGGGATGGTGCAGCGATTCCCGAAGCCCGACGTCACGCTCGCCCAGCACGTGATGCCGCTCTCCGCCGGCCAGATCGGCTGGCGTGCCGGCACCATGCTGTCGGCGGGCGACAGTTGGGAGGTGACGCTGTTCGGTCGTGGCGCGCACGGCTCGATGCCGCAGAAGAGCGTCGACCCGGTCGTGATGGCGGCATCGGCGGTGATGCGCCTGCAGGCCGTCGTGTCGCGCGAGGTGGCGATGACCGATTCGGCCGTGGTGACCGTCGGCACGCTGAGCGCGGGGATGAACGAGAACGTGATCCCGGATCGTGCGCTCCTCCGGCTGAACGTGCGGACGTTCAAGGCGGAGGTGCGCACGCGCGTGCTCGCGGCGATCCGCTGCATTCTGGAAGCGGAAGCCGCCGCCTCGGGGGCGCCCAAGTCGCCGGAGTTCTCGGTGCTCAGCGAGTTCCCGCTCACGCACAACGACGAGGCGGCGACGCGGCGCGTGGTGGCCGCACTGGCGGCGCGGTTCGGCGAGGCGCGCGTGCACGAGATCACGCCCGCGACGGCGAGCGAGGACTTCGGGCTGTTCGGCACCGCGTGGAACGTCCCGACGGTGTTCTGGGTGATCGGCGGCATCGACCCCGCCACGTACGAGCGGGCGCGGGCGGCCGGCACGCTCGACCAGCTGCCGGCCAACCACGCGCCGGATTTCGCGCCGGTGATCGATCCCACGCTGCGTACCGGCATCGAAGCGATGCTCGCGGCCGTGGGCGCGTGGACGGGCGCCACGGATGCCGGTCCGACACTCGGTCCGACACTCGGTCCCACATGATGCTCGAGCCGAGGATCGGACTGCCGCTCGCGCCGCGTGAGGTCGACGCGCTGCTCGCGCGCACGGCCGTGGTGCTGGACTGGGTCGGGACGCTCGCGTTCGCGCTGAGCGGCGGGATGCTCGGCGTGCGCAAGGGGTTCGACCTGTTCGGCGTGCTGTTTCTCTCGTTCGTCGTGTCGGTGGCGGGCGGGATGATGCGCGACGTCCTGATCGGCGCCACGCCGCCCGCCGCGATGCGGGAGATTCACTACTTCGCCATCTCGATGTCCGCCGGGGTGATCACGTTCTACTGGGCGCAGCAGATCGCGCTGTGGCAGCGGCCGATTCTGCTCGTCGACGCGATCGGCCTCGCGCTGTTCGCGGTCGTCGGCGCGCAGAAGGCGGTCGTGTACGGCATTCATCCGGCGATGGCCGCGTTGATGGGCATGCTCACGGGCATCGGGGGCGGGATGGTGCGCGACGTGCTCGCCCGCGACACGCCGTTCGTGCTTCGGAGCGACCTGTACGCGGTCGCGGCGCTCGCGGGCGGCGTGGTCGTCGCGATCGGCCACGCCATCCACGGCCCGCCGACGCTCTACACGCTGCTCGGAGCGGCGGTCTGCCTGTTTCTCCGCCTCATGGCCATCTACCGCGGCTGGCGGGCGCCGCTGCCGCGCGCGACGCGCGATCAGACGCCGTGAGGCCACGGCGCCGGATCGCCGCCTCGCGCGACGCGGACGCGCGTCCGGCCTTCCATTTAAGTGTTATAACGACTATACTCACAAGGTAGAACTCAGCTGCGCCGCGTGTGCTGGAAATGCCAGCCCCGCGGTTCTTATAGTCGTGATAACGACAATCGTAAGCGCGATTACGAGATCGTACTTCACTCGAGAAACTGGAGACCCGATGCACACCAACACACGTACCTGGCGGCGGTCCGAAGGGTGACGCCTGCCTTACGGGGCCGCCGTGACGGCGGCCCTCCGCGCCGTCGACCTGGCCACGCGCGCTGAGCAGCCGGCATCGACGCCGGCGACGCGCGACCGGGACGAGGTGCACGACGCGGCGCTGGACAGCTTCCCGGCGAGCGACGCGCCCTCGTGGAGCCCGCTGCGCATCGGTCCCCCGGCAAGCCGCCCGTCCGAGCCCGCGTTCGCCCGCGTGGCCGGCTGACGGCCAATCGACGGAGCCGTCGCGGCCATCGGCAACGCCGCGTACACGGCCGCCAAGCACGGCGTCGTCGGCCTCACCAAGAATGCGGCCGCCGAATACGGACCCCAGGGGCCACGAATCAACTGCGTCGGGCCCGCGCACATCGGGACGCCGCTCCTGGCCAATCTGCCGGAGGAGCTCCGCACGATGCTCGTCGCGCGTGACCGATGCCGGCCGTCTCGGCGTCAGCGCGGGACCGGCGCCGGCCAGTCCGCGTGCGCGCCGTGGTGCCGCGGATCGAACGACCGGAGCGCCCGTACGAGCGCCCTGGTGAGCGCACGCGCGCGGCGGCGGCGCGGCATGGCGTCGGGCCTGGTCGCGACGACGGGCGTGTGGGATCTGGCCGCGTCACGCGTGGTGTGGGGCGTCGCATGGGCCCCGTACAGGTGCGAGCGAATGAATGCGCGGATGGCGTGCATGCGAGCCTCCCGTGGTTGACGTGAATGACGGCACTGATGCCAACGACCCATGAGGCGCGATTCGCCCCGTTAGGCTCTCGTTAGGCCCTCGTCAGGCTCTCGTCGGGCTTCGATCTCCTCCCGCTCGTGGATCCCAGGCCGCGGAGCCAACAGCCGGCTGGCGAGGAGACCCGTCAGTCCCAGCACGCCCACCGGGCCTGCAAGGTGATCCGGCATCACCAACGCGAGCAGCAGCGCCGCGACGCTCGCCGTCACGGTCACCGCGACCGCCACTGGCCGCCGCAGCGCACCGCCTCGCGTCTGCGGTTCGGCTGCCGGCGCGCGCCGCGTGGCGGTGGCGTGGTCGACGGTGACGAGTCCCGCGCGCGCTTCGGCGGCACGCACGCGACGCACCCACCAGCGGCGCGGCAGCTCGATCGCGCCGACGAGCACCAGCGCCGCGAGCACCATGGCGCCGAGCGGGAGCACCGCATTGCGAGGCACGATGAGCGCGACAGAGACGACGAGGGCGAGACAGAGCAGGGCGAAGCCCCGGTCCACGGCGCGCCGCGCGCTACGAGCCTCCGCGCGGGGCGGACGAGGTGACGTGATGGCCTCTGCCGGGACCGCATCGCCGCGGCGCTCTCTCGGCTGACCGTCGCGCGCCCAGAGGGCCCAGCGGACCCCCGACTTCCGGAGCGCGCGGTGCGCGAGATACGCCATCGCGCGCATCCTCGTCTCGTACGTCGGCGCGGGGACGCGGAGCTCGAAGCCGAACGAGTCACCGCTACGGCTCCCGGGGTCGGGCGGCAGCAGCGTCGCGATCGGCTGACCGCTGGCCATGACGACGGTGCGGTCGTCGCCGTCGTCGCCGTCGTCGCCGGCGCTCAGCGTTAGGCGCCCGATGTCGACGGGAATCGGCCGGCGGCCGTCGGTCTTGGCGAGCCGCAGCGCGACGGCGCGGTATGCGACCCACGCGGCGTGCGCCGCCTCCACGTTGCTCGCGAAGCCACGGAAGCCGATCGTGTCGCCGCGCACCCAGCCGACTGGTCGTCCCGCGTGACTGAGATCGAGGGCGAGTGGCGGCGGTGTCGGGAGTCGCGACGGCGTCCGGGCGATCGTGGTGCCGTGGTGTTCGTGCATGGCAGGGTTTCCTCAGCTCAGGGTGTCAGGTCTGTCGTCACGTCCGGTGTCCGGCCGGGGCGAGCCGTCGATGGCGAAGCGAAGACGCGCCGCGATCCCGCCCGCTGCCCGATCGAGGTGCGCCGCCGCTTCGCCCGAGAGCACCTCGACGTCGGCGCCCTGTGCGAGCGCTGCATGCACGGCGTTCTCCGCGACCGGCGCGTCCGTCTCGAGGAACTGCGGCGAGAGGAGCAGCAGGTCGACGGCCTCAGCGTGCAGCGCGCGCTGCGTGGCCGGCACGCCCACCTCGCCACGCCCCTGCGGGAGCATCCGCTCCAGCAGGCGGTCGAGCAGGGCGCGGCCGTGCATCGCCCGCAGGCCGCTCGCCGCCTCCCGCGCCGCATCCACGATCTGGCGGTCGGTCGCGTCGTGGTCGAGCGACGCGCTCACGAGCAGCCGGTCGGCGAAGCGCGGCGCGAGCGTCCCGGCGGCGAGCCGCGCCCACTCGCGCGTCCCGCCGATCAGGATCCAGCCGTCGTCGCCGGCGAGCTCCGCGAGCCGCGCGGCAATCGATGCCGCGAGGCGGCGGAACAGTGCGCCGCGCCGTCGGTCCGCCCGCTCGGTGTCGAGCGCGCCCCGCGGCGCCGGCGACGACGTCGCGCGCAGCTCGGAGCTACCGGGCGTCGCGGCCGCGAGGTCGCTCGGCGCCGTCAGCGTCGCTTCGGGCAGCGCCGCGAGCGTGCCCCAGGTGTAGCGGAAGAACCGCGCGGAGCGCGAGTCGACCAGCGCGACGATGACCGGACGTGCTCCTTCAACACGCGCACGTACGGGGACACGACCGGCCCCGAACGCCAGACCGCCAGCGTCGGCACCCGGACGGGCAGCTCGGCCGCGTACCGGAGCCCGTCGGCGGTCGCGATCGCCACCCAGCCACGTGCGCCCCAGACGCCGCCGGGTGCGGTCAGCGGCTGCTCGAGGAACGCCGCCGCCCGGTCGAACGCGGCGCGCTCGCGCTCGTCGGCGACCGCGGCCCGGGCGTCGCGCAGCGCCGTCGTCAGCGCGGGACGCCAGGCATTTCGCATCGCCGGGTCGGTCACGCGCGCGTCGAGATAGACGGAGAGCGTCCGGGCCCCTGCGCCCTCGCGTGCGAAAGCGGCCAGCTCGCGCGGCGTCATCATGCGTCCCTCCGCGTGGCGCGATGGGGCCAGGCATGGCGCGCGCGGGACGGCTCCGCACCGAGCGACTTCACCCGTCGGTCGAGCAGTCGGAACATGATCCAGATCACGGCGCCGGCGACGGCGGCGCCCAACAGCAGGGCGAGCGTCATCGTGGGCGCCACGATGGCGAGCGCCGCGAGCGCGTAGACCACGACGATCGACCCCCATAGCCATGCCCGGGCTCTCCACGTGGTACGGGACTCGGTCGGCGGCAGCGGCCGGTCGCTCGCCGAGAAGCGGGGACCGTCAGGCGCGTGCGCGTGGTGCGTGGCGTGGATGGCTGACATCGGCTATCCCTCCTTGTAGGGTTTGTCGTGATAACGAATAAATGGGACGGCGCGCCGAATACATGTGGGATCAGCGATCCCCGCCGTGCAGCTTCTCGAGGAGCGCGCCGAGCGTATCGAACTCGTCCGCGTCGAGCCGGCTGAACTGCTCCGCGTGGAGCGCGGCGATCGCGGCGCCGTGCTTGTCGAGCACGGCGAGCCCCTCGGGCGTGATCCGGGCGAGCACCACGCGGCGGTCCTCGGTGTCCCGCGCGCGGGTGACGAACCCCCGCGCCTCGAGCCGATCGAGCAGCCGCGTCACGTCCGGGTCGGGGCGCACGAGGCGCTCGGCGATCTCGCTGCACGCCGTGCCCTGCCGCCCCGCGTCGCGCAGGATGCGGAGCACGTTGTACTGCGCCGGCGTGACCTCGGCCGGCCGGAGCGCCTGACCGAGCTGCAGGTCGAGCTCGAGCGCCGTCCGCAGGAGCAGGTCGAACGCCAGCAACGGCGGCGTCTCGAATCGACGTTTCGGCATGGCTCGGCTCCCAGGTTCGTGATCGCGACCTGTCTGATTCCCTTATAAGGATAGTTGTGATAACGAGTAATGTCAAGCGTCCATTCGTAACGCGGACGCCGCTCGGGACCCGAGCACGCGGCGCAGCTCTCGCGCGATCGTCAGGCGCACGTCCCACGCCGCGACGTCCGGCACCACGAACTCGATCGCGAACGCGAGTGTCGCCGAGGCGGGCCGGACGAGGCGCGCCGGACGAGGCGCGCAAGCAGTCGTCGGTCGACGACGATCCACTCGTATGCCCCGTCGTGAATCAGTCGCGCCGCCCCGCCGCGCCCGTCGGCGATGCAGCGCAGCCGCGCGTCCATCGGGGTGATCGCTCCACGGCATGGGCGCCTCCGTCCCGGCCGGTGCCCATAGGCTGGCGAGCGTCACCCATCACCCGACAATGTTCCGTTACCTATGGGCCCGGATCATACCTCGCGACGGGCTCACGAATCGTTGCAGCTGACGGCGCTCCGCAATTGACTCCAGCGACTCTCCGTTGACCGAACGTGGCACCCGCGTCCGACTACCCGATCGTTCTCTTCGCTGACCGCACCGCGTTCCGAGCGTGGCTCGCCGCGCATCACGCCTCACAGCCAGGTCTCTGGCTACGGATTGCGAAGGCCGACTCGCCCCTCCGATCCGTCACCTATGCCGAAGCGCTCGATCTCGCGCTCTGCTTCGGCTGGATCGACGGACAGAAACGGAGCTACGATGCGGATTCCTTCCTCCAGAAGTTCACCCCTCGGCAGAAGCGGAGTCCCTGGTCGAAGCGGAACCGCGAGCACGTGGAGCGGCTGCTCGCAGCGGGCGAGATGCACGCCGCGGGACTGGCGGCCGTCGACGCAGCGAAGGCGGACGGTCGGTGGGACCGCGCCTATGATTCACCGGGCACGGTGACGGTGCCGGCGGACTTCCAAGCGGCACTCGCCGAGCATCCGGAGGCGAAGGCCTTCTTCGAGACGTTGAAGGGCGCGCACCGATACAGCATCCTCTACCGGATCCAGACCGCCGTGAAAGCCGAGACGAGAGCGCGCCGGATCGCCGAGTTCATCGCGATGCTTCAGCGAAGGGAGACACTGCATCCGTAGCAGGCTCCGTAGCTGAGCTCCGGCGTTAGGCGCCAACGCGTCATCATTCGCACATGGATAGGAGATTGAGTAGCAGACTTCGTTCGTCGCTCCCGCTCACCGCGACCGTCGCCGCCGTGCTCGGCGCGTGTGGACGATCCGCTCGGCCCGCGACGCCCGTGCCAGGCACCCGGCTCGCGCGCGTGGCGGAGCTCCCGACGCCGCCGGGCGTCCCCGTGGGTCCCGGCACCTCCGGGTTCGATCGAGCCTGCGCGATGCGGCTGCGGGACACGGTGACCGGGCAGGAGTACCTCCTGATGCGCTCCGAGATCACGCACGACTCCCGGCGCTCACAGGGCGTGACGACCGGGGTGCTCCGGAGCGCCCTCGGGGAGTACGCGCCGACCAGCGCGTCCGGCACGACGGGTGAGCGGGCGAGGACCGAGCCGGCGAGCGCCGCTCGAGTGCGCGCGGACTGCACCACCTCGCAGGTGATGGCCGCCGCGCCCTGACGCCTAACGAACCGCTGCAGCTGACGTGGGGCGCGGCTTCCGAACCCGGCGCCGGCGCCGCATCACGGTGCCGGCCTGCCGGAAGCGCGCGCACCGTCGCCTGACCCGAACCTTGCCGCACACCCGGGGCCGCACATCTTTGCGCTCGGAGCCCACTCGGAGATTCCACCCGCTCCCGCTCCCCACCGGCGAAGAAGTAGCGGAGCAGCCTGCAGCGCGGCACGCACAGTGAGCGGGCGATGGCCAACACCCCACGGTTCCCCGAATCGGACGTGCAAGCACTCGACCGGGCGTCGATCCTCGGCGTGCGCTCGGGGACGTCGCACAAGCACACGGGCGTCTGGGTCGTCGTCGTCGAGGGTCGTGTGTTCGTGCGCTCCTGGAACGACAAGCCGACCGGGTGGTATCGCGCGCTGCGAGCGGAGCCGCGCGGCACGATCGCGTTCGGCGGACGGCGCGGGGTCGACGCGCGCGAGATCGCGGTCCGCGCCCGGCCGGTGCGCAGCACGCGCCTCCGGGCAGCGGTGACGGCGGCGTACGCCCGGAAGTACCGGACGCCGGCGTCGCAGCAGTGGGTGCGCGGGTTCGCCGAGCCGGCGCGAGAGGCGACGACGCTCGAGCTGGTCCCGGCGGAGTAGGGCAGCGGTCACGTTCGCTCGTTGCCAGTCGATCTCTGACGTTAGGCGGCTACCGAATCCACCTTCTCCCGATCGACCGATGCGGATCGTACGGTACGTCGTCGGCGCGCTGTGTTGCCTGATGGGCGGCGTCTGGCTGCTCCAGGGCATCGGCGTGCTCCCGGGCAGCTTCATGACGGGCCAGTCGAAGTGGGCGGTGTATGGCGGGCTGCTGTTGCTGGTGGGCGTCGGCCTACTGGTCGCAGGCAGACAGCGCCGAGTCTGATCGATGACGTTCCTTGCGTCGGCACCGGCGCGGCACGAGCTGGCGCTGCTCCCTCCCGGAGTGCAGGCGCTCGTGCGGACGCTCGCGGCGCTGCCCGGTGCGGTCGGCGTCGCGCTCGGAGGATCGCGCGCCGCGGGCGGCGCCGACGGCGGCAGCGACTGGGACCTCGCCGTGTACTACCGCGGCGGGATCGAGCTCGGCGCGCTCGAGGCGTACGGGGAGGTGCACCCGCCGGGCGCGTGGGGCCGGCTCATGAACGGCGGGGCGTGGCTGCGCGTCGGCGACGCGGACGTCGACGTGATCCTCCGGGACCTCGACGTCGCCCTGCACTGGACGCGGCAGGCGGAGAAAGGTGTGTTCGAGCTCGACGCGCTCCTCGGCTACCTCGCCGGGATCCCGACGTACAGCCTCGCGGCCGAGCTGGCGTCGGGCCGCGTCCTCGTCGGCGAGTTGCCGGCGGTCGGGCCGGTGCCGGCGAAGCTCGTCGCGACCGCGCCGCCGCGCTGGCGCTTCGCGCGCGACTTCAGCCTGGAGTACGCGCGGATGCACGCGGCGCGCGGCAACGTGGTGGGCGCGGTGGGGCAGGCAGCGAAGGCGGCGATGGAGGAGGCGCACGCGCGGGTCTGCGAGCGCGGGCAGTGGACGCTGAACGAGAAGCGCCTGCTCGTCGCGGCCGGACTCGGCGACGTCGGCGAGGTGTTCACGCGGGCGCCGGCGCGCGAGACGGGCCGCTGGGTGGACGAGGTCGCGCGCGTGTTGAGCGCGTAGCGCATCGCACGGCCGCCTAACGAATCGGTGTGGCGTTAGGCGGCGGCGGCGACGTCGGCTTACATGATGTACCGCCGCTTGAGGCGAACGTCCTGGCCGGACATCGGACCGTCGCCGAACGCGTAGAACACCGCGGTCGGCTGGAGCGCCGCCGGAATCATCTTCGCCGACTCCCTGAAGTCCTGGTTCACCGCCGCCAGCTCGCGCAGCACGTCCGCGGTCGCGGCATCGCGGTCGACCGGTGGCGCGACGCCGCGCTCCATCTCGATCCACACCTCCAGGCGCTTGTTCGCGGCAGCGTCCTCGAACGGGTGCAGCGCGAAGCTGGCCACCGCGCCCATCGTCGGCGCGAGACGCAGCAGCGCGTGCTGCACGTCCTCCGGCGTGATCTTGCATCCGTAGAACGCGACCGACGAATCCTGCCGGCCCCAGTGGAACATCACCGGCAGCGCCACCGTGAGCCCCATCGCGCGCGGGGTCAGCCCGTGGTCTCGCAGGATCGGCTCGAGCTCGGCCACCGTCCGGACCACGCCGCGATCGTGCAGGTTGTAGCGGATCCGCGGGCTGACGTTCTCCAACCGGTTGAGCGTGAACAGGAGACTGCGCTCGGCGTCGCTCTCCACGTACGTCAGCAGCGGGTCGTACTGGAAGACCATCGGCAGCCCCTCGTTTCCATAGATGTCGCCGGCGAGACGCTCGTTCGATGCGATCGACTCCCGCAAGGCCATCGTGAACGGCGTCTCAACCGCCAGGTTGATCTCGAGGTCGGAGGCCCCGAAGCACGAGATCGTCCTCCGGAAGCGCGTGTTGAGCGCCGCGCGCAGGGGCTCCGACATCCCCTCGCCACCGACGATGGCCGAGATGTCGTACGGCGCCCAGTCGAAGTCGGTCGAGTCGACAAGCGACTTGAGAAACGGCGGGTAGCCCGCGATCACGTACTTGTACGTCGGTCCGAACAGCTCGAGCGTCGCGAGCGCCTTCGCGGCGTCGGGCCCGATCGACTTGACGAGGCTCCGTTCGACGAGCGACATCGACACGTTCATCCCCGTCGCCCACGGCCCGAGCGCGAAGCAGTTCAGGAGGATGAAGCCGTCGTCACCGAGCGTGGCTCGGGTCGAGTACTGGATCAGTCGCCGCGTCGCCGCGCGCTCGGCGGCGCCCCGCACCCAGTTCGTCGCCGTGCCGCTCGAGCCCGACGATTCGTCGATGACCGCGTCGCGCAACGGGAGCCGGCCGCCCTGGCAGCGCAGCTCGATCGGCCATTGCGTGATGTAGTTGCGCTTGTCCATCGGCGGGATCTCTTCGAAGCGACGCGGATCGGTCGCTCCGTGCCTCGTCAGGAACTCCCGATACGCCGGCACACGACGCCGTGCGTTGTAGAACGCCGCCGTCGCACGGTGGCGACTGATCCACTCCCTCGTGCGGCCGATCATCCCCGGAGCGAAGAGCATGCGGTACGCGAGCCACGACGCGTTCGTCGCGCTGCCGGTCTTGCTCGCCACGAAGCCGAACGCCCGGTCGAAGATCTCGTTCATAGGAGGATGGACGCGAGGCGGGGCGCCCTCGGCGGCGCGTCGCTGTAGCCGACGCGCATCGCGAGCCAGCAATCGGTCACGCCGAATCGTCGCGCGATCTCGGTCGCGTAGACGGAGTTGGTGAGCATCGACCCCATGGGATGCATGTAGACCCCGTGCCGAGCCATCTCGATCCAGACGTCGAACAGCGCGCGGCCGGCGCCGACGAGGTCCGGCCAGGTCGTGAACCGACCACAGAGCAACGCGACGTGGCGGGTTCCGCGCTGCGTCTTCAGGTACTGGTGCGTGGCGATCGGGCGGATGACGGGAAGACGGAAGAATCCCGGGCTGCCGAACGCCGTCTTGATCTCGATCGCGCGCTGGTTCAGCGGCTTCTCCCACAGGCCGTCGCCGAACGGGGGCGTCGGTCCGGTCCGATACCAGTGCCGGATCTCCTCCCGCTCGCGGTGCAGTCCGAGATTGTCGATCAGTGCGTCGACGTTGAGCCGCAGCGTGGCGTCGACGACGTCGCGGTCGTGGTACTCCAGGAGCCGGTGGCCGTACGTCGCGGCGATGCCTTGCAGCCCCCTCCAGATCTCCGGCTCGACGATGCGATCGTGATAGGGGATGCGCGACGTTCGGCGGACGTCCAGGAGGCTGGCGTCGCGCGACGGCTCCGTGACCCCGACGACCGTCACCCTCCCGAGCGTCGTCGGCGCTGCAGCGCGGTGCAGCCCGGCGACGTCGACCGACGATGCCGGCGTGGTCGTGACCTGGACGCCGAGCGTCCTCGCCGCCATCTCGATCGCCGACGAGAGGATGCCGAACGCGCTCGCCACGTAGCGGTTGCCGTGATCCTCCTCGGGCAGGAACCGCTCGCCCAGCGCCACGATGTCGGCCGTCCTGGGATCGAGTGGTCGAATGCGATACGGCTGCGTGTTGTGCGGCGTCGGCGCCAGCCGCGCGAGGTGATCGATGTCGCGCCACGTGCTGAAGTCCGCGCCCGACAGCTCGACCCGCCGACTCTCCGGGAGCGGGGGCGGTGGCTGCATCGACGCGGCCGTCGGGAGGCGCGCGCACGCCTGCGTCAGGCCGGACGCCGCGCCCAGCGCGACCACCGTGCCGACGGCCGACGTCGCGAACGCTCGCCGGCTTACCTGCTCGTCATGCATGTCGTGCATGGGGCACGGGGCAATCATTCGGGTCTGGTGAATCCGACGCTCCGGGTGATAATGCTTGCCGATCGGCGCCGGGGCGACCGCCGGCCGCCCGGGCGCTGAGTTCCGGTGTTAGGCGGCCCACACACGACGACGGTGAGAGCGCATGATCCTGACGGTCCTCGAAGCACAGCTTCCCTCCGGCGGCGCGGAGGCGCTGCAGGCGGCGTACGCCGCCGCCGGTACCGGGCCGCTGCCACCCGGCCTCGTACGCACGGAGCTGGTGCGCGATGTCCGGGACGCCGCGCGCTGGCGGATCCAGACGTGGTGGGCCAGCCGTGAGGCGCTCGACGCGATGCGCGGGACGGGCACGCCGGCCGGCGTCGTGATGTTCCGCGCCGCCGGTGCGGAGCCGGCGCTCTCGATCTTCGAGGTGGTGGACGGCCTGCCGCGGCCCACGCCGTGAACGTCGACCGGCCGGCCGTGCCGCTGCCGGGCAATCGCGGGCCGCACTATCCGCCCGAGCTGAAGCAGGCGAACGTCGAGGGCGTGGTGCTGGCCGACTTCATCGTGGATACGGCGGGGCGCGTCGAGCCCGGCTCCTTCCACGCCCTCCGGTCGACGGCCCCGGCGTTCACCGCGGCCAGGAGGCGCTGGGGTGGATGCGGTTCGAGCCCGCGCGGATCGCGGGTGTCGTGGTGCGCCAACGCGTGCAGCAGCCGTTCCAGTTCCAGCTCACGTTCTGACCCGACGGATCGCGGCGCGTTAGGCAGCGTTAGGCAGCACCCCGTCTCGCCGATCACCCGGCTCCCACCCATGTCCGGCACCTCGCCCCTCATGATCCTCGTCGCCGGTCCGTATCGATCGGGGACGGACGACCACCCGGAGAAGCTCGCGGCCAACGTGGCGGCGATGGAGGCGTACGCGCTGCCGCTCTTCCGCGCGGGCCACATTCCCGTGGTCGGCGAGTGGCTCGCGCTCCCGCTGGCCGCACTCGCCGGATCGCGGCACACGGGTGATGCGGCGTTCGTCGAGGTGTTCCACCCGATCGCCGAGCGGCTGCTGACGCACTGCGACGCGGTGCTGCGCGTGGGCGGGGCGTCGCAGGGCGCGGATCTGATGGTCGAGACGGCGCGGGCTCGCGGCCTGGCCGTGTATCACGCGCTGTCCGAGGTGCCCGGGTGCGAGCACGCGGCTGCCTCGATGGCCCGCGCATCTCACTGAGGACTCGCAGCATGAACCAGGTGGCGATCGCCGTGTGCCCGACGCTGGAGGACGACGAGCTGAATGCGCTGTTCGCGTCCGCCTGGCCGGCGCACACCCCGCGCGCGTACGGCGCGGTCCTCGACCGGAGCCTCGCCTACCTCGCGGCGTTCGTCGACGAGGAGCTCGTCGGCTTCGTCAACGTGGCGTGGGATGGCGGCGCGCACGCGTTCCTCCTCGACCCCACGGTGCATCCCGGCTTCCGGCGGCGGGGGATCGGCCGCGAGCTGGTCCGGCGTGCGGCTCGTCTCGCACGCGACAGGGGGGCGGTATGGCTGCACGTCGACTACGATCCGGCGCTGCGTGGCTTCTACGCGGCCGTCGGCTTCCGTCCGACCGAGGCTGCACTCCTGCGGTTGTCCGAGCTCGAACGTTAGACCCGGCCGCGCGGGCCGTGTGCTAGACTGCAGCGTCGGCGCGGCTCGGCGCCGATCCCCATCGAATGGAGAGGTGCCATGGCGAAGCCCGCACGGAACACGATCTGTCTCTGGTACGATCGCGACGCCGAGGCGGCGGCGCGGTTCTACGCCGAGACGTTTCCCGATTCGTCCGTCCGGGCGGTGCATCGCGCCCCCGGAGACTTCCCGTCGGGGAAGCAGGGCGACGTCTTGACCGTCGAGTTCACCGTGCTGGGCATCCCGTGCCTCGGGCTGAACGGCGGTCCCGCGTTCAAGCACACCGAAGCGTTCTCGTTCCAGGTCGCGACCGCGGATCAGGCGGAGACCGATCGTTACTGGAACGCCATCGTCGGCAACGGCGGCGAGGAGAGCGCGTGCGGCTGGTGCAAGGATCGATGGGGGCTGTCGTGGCAGATCACGCCGATCGCGCTCACGGAGGCCATCACCGACCCCGACCCGGCCGCCGCCAAGCGCGCGTTCGACGCGATGATGCAGATGACGAAGATCGACGTCGCGGCGATCGAGGCGGCGCGCCGCGGATGACGGAGCGTCTCCCGCCCACCGACGGCCTCGTGGCGCGGAGTCTCGAGGCGTCGCTCACGGTGCGCGATCTCTCGACGAGCGCGGCGTGGTACCGCGACGTCGTGGGCTTCGCCGTGGCGCGCGAGTACCGACGCGACGAGCGCCTGATCGCGATCGCGATGCAGGCGGGGAGCGTGGAGCTGCTGCTCGTCCAGGACGACGGCGCGAGAGGAGTCGACCGGGTCCGGGGCGAGGGATTCTCGCTGCAGGTCACGACGGCGCAGGACATCGATGCCCTCGCCGCGCGAGTCGAGTCGCGCGGCGGCGTGCTCGAATCGGCGCCGATGACGGTGGCGGGCAAGCGTGCCTTCCGGCTGCGCGACCCCGACGGCTTCCGGTTCACGATCTCCTCGCCGCGCGACGCGTGACGCATCGTTGCAGCTGACGGAGGCGCGCCCGACCACCCTCGGCTCGGAGGACATGATGCGTCGTCGCGATGCGGTGCCGTACGGCGGCGCGGTGGCGCTGCTGCTCGCGCTCGCCGTGCTGGCGGCTCGGCTCGCCCTCGCGCCGATCCACGCGGCGCCGAACGCCGAGGCGTGCGCGCGAGCGTACGCCACTGCCCGGACGCACGCGGACACGGTGTCGACGGACCTGCGGTCGTTCGCGGACTCGGCGGCCCACCGGCGCCGGCGGTGCGGCGATCTCCGCATCGCCACCGTCGACCTCACGCGCCCCTAGCACCGCGCTCGGTGCCGCCGCCTAACGGCTCGCGCCCGCCCGCCTACGAGCAGTTCGCCGTCGCGGCTCCCTTCACGGATGGTCGACGCGCCGCGCGCGGCCGGGTGGAGAACGCCTCCCACTCCTGGAGCGCGACGGCCGCGAAGCTCGTCCCATCGGTCGACGCGTCGAACACCGCGCGCAGACAGCGCGTCGTCACCGGCGCGAAGTCCACGCGGTTGTCGGCGCCGAGCGTGGCGGTGTACGGCGAGGTCGCGCTGACCGGCTTCCACGCGCCGCCGTCCCAGTATTCCAGCCGCCACGCCTTCGGCGGCGCGACGCCGGCGCCGGCGCCCGCCGCATGATCGCCCCAGAAGTGGAGGCTCGACCCGACGAGCGTCTCGGGCTGCTCCCACTGATACACGATCCACTGCTGCGGCGGGTTGTTCCGCGACCACGTGGCCCACATGTCCGGCGGCAGTGGATTCGGGCGCACCTTGCCGTCGTTGACGGCGCGCAGCCAGTACTGCACGGGGACCGGCACGTTCGACGCCGTGATGCGGGCGTGCGACGCGATGTTCGCGATCGGCGTGGTGTCGAGCGGAGCGCCGGTCGGGACGACCTTGCGAATGCGCGCGGGGCTCACGCCGTCGTCCCATTCGACGCGATCGATGGCGACCGAGCGACGAAAGTGTCCGCCGCCCTTCGCGTCGGCCGTGTGATACGTGATGTACCACTTCCCCTCGTAGGCCACGATCCCGGGATGCGACGTCGTCGAGGACACCGGGTCGAGGATCACGCCGCGATAGGTCCACGGGCCGAGCGGCGACGGCGACGTGCCGTACGCGATGCAGGCGTAGTACACGGCCTCCGTGCATTCCGACGTCGGCCCGGCGGTGTTCGCCGCGTACGCCATGTAGTACGTGCCGTTGCGCTTGAACAGCCAGGCGGCCTCGAAGAAGCCGTTCAGCGTGCGCACGTCGATCGGCGTGCCCTTGAACGTCACCATGTCCCGCTCGAGCTCGACCCCCTTCAGGTGCCCGAACGTGCCCCAGTACAGATAGACGCGCCCGTCGTCGTCGACGAGCACCGTCGGGTCGATGTTCTGGATGTCGTTCGCGATCGGATACGACTGCGACACGACCGGGCCGGCCGGATGCGCGTCGACCCACGGGCCGAGTGGCGCATCGGCGACGGCGACGCCGATCGCGAACTTGTCTCTCGTGGTCGCGGCGGCATGGATGACCGGGGCATAGAGATAGAACTTGCCGTTCGGCCCCCGCACGATCTGCGCGGCATACGCTCGACCGGGGGCCGCCCACTCGAAGACCTCGTCGGGCTTCAGAAAATGCGGATAGTGCGTCCACCGTCCGGCCATCGGGTCGCCGCTCGTCACCAGCATCTGCCACTCGGGCATCTTGAAGTCGTTGACGCGCGGCCCCGCGGTGTCGCGTCCCGTGATGACGTAGAGCTTTCCGCCGGCGACGAGCGGCGCGGGATCGGCCGTGTAGTCGGTGCCGTCGGACAGGATCGGGTTCGACGTCGCGTGCACGGCTCGCGCTTCGAGCCCGTGTCGAGGGACGGTCGCCACGCGTGGGGACGACGCGCACGCGGCGAGCAGCGGCAGCAGGGCGATCGGGATGGAGAGACGCATCGCCGCGAACGATGGCCGCACGGCGTTCCGCCGCGCCACCCGTCCGATCGCTCGAAGGGTGGCCGGATGGACGGTCTTCCTCCGCCTCGGGCTGGGCTCCATGATCCCGGTGGGCGCCGCGGTGACACCCATCGCACCTTCATGATCAGCTTCACTTCACTTCGGGAGCGCTTCCTCGCGGACCGACACGGCGGCGGTGCCCTGCCCGGACTCGCGGCCGCGCTCACCGCGATCGGGTGGCGCGCCGTCGGCGAGCCGAGCCCCGAGGAGCTGGCGAGCTATCTCGTCGAGCTGGTCGAGGCCTGCGTGACCGACCACCACGACACGGAGTTGCTCGTGGACGCGGTCGCGCGGCTGCTGCGGGACAGCGGGCCGCTGCTCGACGGCGGGCTGCCGCCGGTCGCGGCGTACGAGCCGGCGGCGCGAGAGGTCGTCGAGCGGTACGTTCGCGGAGAGGCGCGCCGAGTGGAGCTTCCCTTCACGGGTGGCTGACGCATGGCGACCGCGGACTCTCGGGTCACGATCCACATGGCGGCGAGCCTGGACGGGTTCATCGCGCGAAAGGACGGCAGCGTCGACTGGCTGGAGACCGCCGACCACTTCGACGGCGGCGAGATCATGGCGCCGGATTCCGTCGCCGACTTCCTCCGGACGATCGACTGCTACGTCATGGGGTCGCGAACCTACGAGACCGCGTTAGGCTTCGAGGCCCGGGGCCTCGGCTGGCCGTACGGCGACAAGGCGACGTTCGTCCTGACCCGTCGCGAGCTGCGCCGGACGAGGCCGACCGTCGAGTTCCACGCGGGCGATCTCCAGCGCTTCGTGGACGAGCGGCTGAAGCCGAGCTTTCGCAGCATCTGGTTCGTGGGCGGTGGCGCGGTCGCCGGCGAGTGTCTGCGCCGCGGCCTCGCCGACGAGCTTCGCTACTCCATCCTGCCGGTCGTGATCGGCCACGGCATCGCGTTCTTCGAGGGCCTCGACCGGACGGTCGCCCTGCATCTGCTCGAGGTGACGCCATACCGGAGCGGCATGGTGGCGCTCCGCTACGAGGTGAAGCGACAGACATGAGCGAGCCATCCCTGCCGCAGATGGTCCTCGTGACGCGAGGGCCCGAGGGCGTCGCCGCGACGCCGTACACGCCGGTGGACGCGCGGCCGAGCGACCCGTACGTCCGGCAGCGCCTCGCGGCCGCCGGCCGCGCGGAGATCGTCACCGAGTACTCGGCGGCGCCGCAGCGGCCGCCGAGCTATCCGGCGCGGCTCCCGTTCCTGCCGGATCGGCCGGTGTTCACGACGGAGACGCGGGACGGCGGCATGTCGCCGGGCGCGCGGTGGCCCTGCGCGAGCCGGGACGAAGCGTCGGCGGTGCGGGCAGCGGTCGAGCGCGCGAGCATCGAGGCCGGCTGGGTCGCCGTGCCCTCGCTCCGGATGCCGGCGCCGCACGGTCCGTCCGCCGCGCGCGTGCTCCTGCGCGAGGATCTCGCATGGGTGCTGCTGACGGCCGATGCCGGCCGGGGCGCCGTCGTGCAGCTGCTCGAGGTGCCGCGGCGCGTCTTGCGAGAGCGCGCGTTCTGACGATGGACAGGGTACGCGATCGCAGCGCCCGCGCCGGCACGAACGCCGAGGCGTTAGGCATCCCCGCTCGCAGTGAGGAATCGCCCATGTCGTCGGAGTTCCCCGGCGCGGTGCCCGAGATACCGGTGACGGACATCGCCGAGGCGACGCTCGCGGAGTTCATCGCCAAGTTCGAGCCCGCGCATCGGGCGCTGATCGGCGACGTGCGCGACGCCCTGCGGCGGCGCTTCCCGGCGGCGCACGAGCTGGTGTACGACAACTACAACTTCTTCGTCATCGGCTACTCGGCGACGCTGCGACCGTCGGACGCGGCGCTCTCGATCGCCGCATCGGCGAAGGGAGTCAGCGTGTGCCTCATTCACGGTGCCGCGCTCGCCGATCCCGCGGGCCTGCTGCACGGTGCGGGCAAGCAGACGCGCTTCCTTCGCGTCTCGTCGGCGGCCGATCTCGAGCGGCCCGAGGTGGCGGCGCTGCTGACGGCCGCCGCGACGTCCGCGCCGGTGCCGCTGCGCGACGGGCCGCCCGGGACGCTCGTGATCCGCTCGGTATCCGCCAAGCAGCGGCCGCGGCGACGTGCGGCGCGCGAGTAGCCACCACCCGGTCATGGCACCGGCCCCCGATCTGCGCGACACGCTGCTCGGCGCGTGGCGGACGAACTGCCGCGTGACGGCGTTCCTGGTGGAGCGAATCCCGCCGGAGCTCTGGAGCGAAGCCGTGCCCGGCGCACCGCGACGCACGGTGCGCGGCGTCGCGGCCCACCTGCACAACGCCCGCGCGCAGTGGCTGAAGACCCTCGGACGCGAGCACGGCATCACCGCACCGGCGCTGGTGGATCGCGGGCGGGTCTCGCGAGCCGATCTCCTCGCCGCGTTGCGGCGCAGCGGCGCGGGCATCGAGTCGCTGATCGCGCTCGGCGTCGGCGCGGGCGGCGTCGTGCCGCCGTCGAAGGGGTACGTCTGGCGCAACCTGCCGCTCGACGTCGGTCACGTGCTGACGTACTTCGTCGCGCACGAGGCGCATCACCGCGGGCAGATCGTCATGGTCGCCCGCCAGCTCGGACACCGATTGCCGCGCGAGGCCACCGACGGGCTGTGGCAGTGGACGACGCGGTCGCGCGAATGGGCGCAGGCCGATGCCTAACGATTCCGATTCGACGGGAGCATCGATGACGACGACGGACTCGATCTTCCAGCGCGCGTTGTCCGCAATGCTGACGGAGATCTTCGACGGCCCGCCGGGGCAGGAAGCGTACGTGCTCAACCCCGGCGATCCGGGCCTCCTGCGCCAGCTCGACAGCATCGATGCGAGCACCGCGTCCGAGCGGCCCGGTTTCGAACGATCGACCATCGCGTCGCACGTCGATCACCTGCACTTCGGCCTCGCGATGCTGAACCGATGGGCGGCGGGCGAGGCGAATCCGTGGGCCGGCAGCGACTGGAACGCGAGCTGGCGGCGCACGACCGTCACCGACGATGCGTGGCGCACGCTGCGCGACGCGCTCCGCGACGAGGCCGCGACGTGGCGGAAGGTCGTCGCCGAGCGCACGAACTGGGACGGCATGGCCGCTCCCGCCGCGCTGTCCACCGCGGCGCACACGGCGTATCACCTCGGAGCGATCCGACAGATCCTCGCGGGGGTGCAGGCGCGCGCGTGAGCCGCACGCGCGGCGATCGTTCGGTTAGCATTCGAGGTCCACCCGTTCCGCTCCCACACCGCCGTCATATGCTTCCTCCCTTCTGGCACGGCACCATGCGCGAGCACTACCTGCTGCTGTTCGGCGCCGCCGGGGCGATCGCCACGGTGAGCAGCACCATCGCCGCGTGGCTCGGCGCGCGATTCGGGGCGCGGCGGGCCGCTCGGGACGCGGCCGGGCACGCGGCCGACGACGCGGCGCGCGTCGCGGAACGGGCCGTCGAGCGCGCCGTCGCCGCGCTGCGCCCGCAGCTCGACGGGCTCCGGCACACCGTCGAGAGCACGGCCGTCGAGGTGGAGCGCGTCGCGGAGGCCCAGCGGTTCGCGGCGCGGCTGCTCGCCGAGCGCACCGCCGCGGAGCGCGCGCCACGCCCGGATGCCGCGGCGCGCGTCACGCCGCGCAGCGAGTTCCGCGTGCCGACCCCGCACTGACGGCCGGTGCCTAACGCCCGGCGAATCGTCATCGCCGTCCTCGCCGCCGCGTCGCTCCTCGGCTTCGCGGCCATCGTCGTCGCGGCGGACCGCAACACGCTGCCGCCGTTCATCAAGCACCTCTACGACTGGCCGGGTGGCGACAAGGTCGGCCACGTGACGCTGCTCGCCGTGCTCACGCTCCTCGTCGACCTCGCGCTCGGCGGGCGGCGGATCCGGCTCGGCGGTCTCGCGCCGCAGCTCGGCAGCGTGCTCGTCGCCGCCGCGATCACGATGGAGGAGGCGTCGCAGGCGTTCTTCCCCGATCGCACGCTCTCGGCCGCGGATCTGGCGTGCTCGTACCTCGGCGTGTACCTCGGCGCGCGGGCCGCGGCGGCGCTGCTCGCGCGGTGGCGCGCACCGGCGCCGAGCCCCGACGCTGCCTAACGGGTCGCACTCGTGATCTTCTCGGAGCGAAAGGACCGCGGGCCGGTCGAGCCCGAGCCGTGCGCGCGCTGTCGGGCGCGGCCCGGGAGCTCATGGCTGGACTTCATGTCGGCGGCCGATGGCGACGCGGCGGCGATCGGTGCGCGCCGGACGTGGCTGTGCACGCGATGTCGCGAGGAAGTGCAGCGGGAAGCGGGCGACAACTAGCGTTAGGCGGCGTGGCGACGTCGGGCCGCACCCACCCATTCGACGCGAGAGACCTCATGAAAGGCGGCAAGAAAGGACGCGACCCGAAGCCGGGCGGTGGCCGTCCACCCGGCGGCCGCGGCAAGCCGAAGCCCACGCCGGGAAAACGACCGGCCGGAGCCCCGCCCCCGAAGGGCAGCCGCAAGCGGCCGGGCTACGGCGGCTCCTCGAGCGCCGGCGACGAGTGACGCGGTCCGATCCGGCGGCCCTCCGCTGACGTGCGCATCGAGACCGTGTCGACCGACGACACCGACTCCGTCGTCGTGCGCGACGTGACCGCCGCCGACGCCGCGGCCGTCGCGGCACTGCTCACCGAGCTCGGTCACCCGACCGACGAGGCGCCGCTGCCGGCGCGCCTCGACGCGCTCCGTGCCGAAGGCGGAGCGGCATGGCTCGCGCTCGACGCGGCCGGCGAGCCGCTCGGCCTCATGACGATCGCGGCGCATGCGGTGCTGCACGCGGCGGGGCCGGTGGCGCTGATCACCGCGCTCGTCGTCACGCGCGCCGCGCGGGGACGCGGCGTCGGACGCCGACTGGTGGACGACGCGAAGCGATGGGCGGCGGCGCGTGGTTGCGTGCGGCTCACCGTGACGAGCGGCGAGCAGCGCGCCGACGCGCACGCGTTCTACCCCGCCTGCGGGCTCGCGTACACCGGGCGGCGGTTCACGACACCGATCTAGCGTAGCAGCCATGCACACCTCGGGAACGCTCTTCCTCGCGGCCACGGCGCTGCTCGCCGGAGCCGCCGCGGCGCAGACGGCCACGCCGCGCGCGCCGTCGAAGCTCACGATCGATCAGTTGATCCAGATCAAGCATCCGTCGGGGCACCAGTGGACGCCCGATGGCAGTCACGTCTGGTTCACCTACGACGATGGCGGGATCAACAACGTGTGGGCCGTCCCCGCCGACGGCAGCGGTCCAGCGGTCGCGCTCACCAGCTACGCCGAGGGGCAGACCGCCGGCGGGAGCTTCTGGAGCAGGGACGGCCAGACCTTCTTCTTCCCTCGAGACGGCGGCCTGCTCGCCGTGTCGGTGAACGGCGGCACGCCGCACACCGCGTGGCCGTCGGCGGCGCAGGCGCGCGGATTCGCGCTCTCGCCCGACGGCACGCGCGTCGCCTTCCTCGCGCCATCGTCGTCGGGCGGCGTCGACCTGATCGTGCACACCATCGCGACGAACGCGGACGAGAGGATCGCGCACGGCGACAGCACCCTCGGCGCACTCGCGTGGATGCCCACCGGCGAGCGCCTCACGTACAGCGTCGGCGGCCGAGGCGGCCCGAGGCAGCATTTCGCGTCGCCCCCCGAGGTCGGCGCGAAGCTGATCTTCGTCGCCACCGAGTTCGGCGGACGCGGTGGCGATACGACGTTCATCGTCCCCGCGAGCGGCGGCACGCCCCAACCGCTCGCGCGCGGCGGTCGCGGTGCGTGGATCGATGCCACGCACTTCCTGTCGACGCGCAGCTCGAGCGACGGGCGGATGCGCACGACGGAGTCGATCGACGTCGGTGGCGGCCCACCGGTGGTGCTCCACGTCGACACGGTCGCGCGGTTCTTCAGCTCCGTGAACACGACGACCAACGCGCTCTCGCCGGACCGACGCTGGCTGCTGTACACGAGCGACGCGACCGGCTGGGACCAGCTCTACGTCGTGTCCACCGCCGGCGGCACACCGGTGCAGATCACGAAGGCACCGGGCGAGCACTGGCGCGCCGTCTGGTCGCACGACAGCAAGCGCATCGCGTGGGACGCGAACACCGCCGACAAGCCGGGCACGCGTCAGATCGAGGTCGCGACGATCGGCGATGACCCGGCCGCCGCGACCATCGTCACCGTGACCTCGGGCCCCGGCACGAACACCGCCCCGCAGTGGTCGCCCGACGACAGACGCCTGCTGTTCCAGCATACCGACGCGCGGAACTCCGCCGACCTGTACGTCGCCGACGCCCGCGCGAACGCGGCCGTGACGCGTCTGACCTCGTCGATGCCTAACAGCATCGACAAGAACGAGCTGGTCGCGCCGCAGCTGATCCACTATCCCGGCCCCGACGGGAAGCCGGTGCCGGCGTGGCTCTTCGTGCCGAAGCACCTCGACCGCGCCACGCAGCACCCGGCGATCGTGTGGATCCATCCGGACGGCGTGAACCAGAACTACGACGGCTGGCACACCGACCGGAACGAGGCCGTCTACTACGAGTTCCATCAGTACCTGCTGCAGCAGGGCTACGTCGTCATCGCACCGGATTATCGCGGCAGCATCGGGTACGGGCGCGACTGGCGCAACGACGTGTACATGGACGTCGGGGGCAAGGACGCGAAGGACGCGCGCATGGCCGCGACCTACCTCAAGTCGCTCGGCTACGTCGACGGCGATCGCATCGGCGTGTGGGGACTGAGCTACGGCGGCTTCTTCACGTTGCTCGCCGTCACCCAGGAGCCGACGTTGTTCCGCGCGGCGGTGGACGTCGCCGGCGTCGCCGACTACACGCTCTACTACGACGATCCGTACCACGGCGGGTGGACGACGAGCCGCATCGGCACGCCGCAGGAGCATCCGGAGGTCTACGCGCAGGCGGCGCCCATGTATCACGTGGACCGGCTGCAACGCCCGCTGCTGATCCTGCACGGCAGCGCGGACGTGAACGTGCCGTTCGTTCACTCCGTGCTGCTGATCGACCACCTGCTGAAGGCAGGGAAGGGCAGCCTGGTCGACTTCATGGTCTACCCGGGCGAGTTCCACTACTTCGACCGCAGCTTCGTGGTGCGCGACGCGTGGCAGCGCGTGGACGCGTTCTTCAAGCAGCACCTGCGCCCGAACGTCGCGTCGGGGAGCGCGCGTTAGGCCGCGTCAGTTGCCCCCGCGCACCTCGATCGGCGCCGTCCACCGGAACGGCCCCCACGCCATGGCGAGCGTGCCGTGTCGCGCGTCGCCCGGCACCACGGAGATCGTGAACTGCTCCACCGGCGTCGCGAGCGTCTCCGTCGTCATGCGCGAGCGCCCGAGGTCGTGCGCGGGACCGTAGCCGGTGCCCCACTGGCCGGTCTGGCGATTCACGATCAGCTCCACGGCGCCGCCCGGGTGCGGCAGCGTCCACAGCGTGTACTTCCCCGCGGGCACGGCGAGGCCCGCGAGCGTGATCGGCGCCGACGTCGTGAACTCCGTCGCGGCGTTCGCGCCGGTGCGCCAGACGCGGTCGTACGGGATGACCTCGCCGAGCAGCGTGCGGCCGCGCGCGAGCGGCCGGCCGTAGTCGACCGTGAACGTCGCCGCGCCGATGTCGGCGTGCAGCACGTCGCGGACGCTGAGCTGGCGCGGGCCGCTCTTCGTCTCCAGCGCCTCGAACCGGTCGGCGACGGCGCGCACGTCGGGCGGCGTCGTCACGCGCTGCACGTCCACGAGGTACGTCGTGCGCGCGCCGGAGTAGCTCTGCATCCGGTACGCGGAGTCGAACGTCGCCTCGCCGATGCCGGAGAGCCAGTCGTGCATGATCTCCGCGCGGCCGCCGGCCAGCGGGCGCACGATGCCGTGGTGCAGCGGGAAGCGGTCGAACTCGCGGTCGACGTAGAACTGCCGCATCTGCACGGTGTCGCCGGCGGCGCGGTGCGTCGCCGCGGCGCGCTTCAACGCGGCGTCGAAGTACAGCTCGTAGAGGCTGTACATCTGCGGCACGTGCGCCATCGCCGTGCCGCCGCCGGTGGCGAACGCGCGCTCCACGGTGCCCGCGCCGTCGGTCTTCGTCACGCGCACGGAGTCGCGCGTCACGTCGGCGACGACGTGGCGCTCGCGCTCGTTCGTCGGCTCGCTCGGCGTGTGGATGTCCATCACGAGATGCCGGATGCCGCCGTCGGGGGCGAGCTCGATTTCGGTGTGCCGGCGTCGCACGACCGGGAAGCGGTCGACGGCGTCGCTGGTCACCTCGTTGCCGCGGCGCGTCACGCTCTCGACGGAGACGGTGTCGCGGCCGAGTCGGGCGACGAAGCCGTAGTGCTCCGCGGGCGCGGCGGGACGGCACGCGGGCAGCGCGAGGAGCACGAGCGCGGCGAGAAGGAGGCGCGTCATGGCATGGTCGGTGGCGGGCGGTCGACGGCGGTGCGGGGAAGCATACTCGGCGCGCGCGCGGCCGCGACGCCCGTTGCGCCGAGTCGCGTGCACCAGTGATGGGACGCATCGGGCGCGGGACGAACGCCCGCGGTGCCGGGGACCGCCTAACGGATTCCGTCGAGCCGCCCGAGCTCGCTCCGTTCTCCGGGCGATGCTACCTTGGCCCCCTCGTCCTTCGGGAGGCGTGCGTGTCGACCGTTCCGCCCTACCGTGTCGGGCTCATCGTGCCCAGCTCGAACGTCACGATGGAGACCGAGGTCCCCGCGCTGCTGCGCGCGTACGAGGCCGCCGCGGGCGTCGCGTTCACGTTCCACGGCGCGCGCATGCGCATGAAGAAGGTGACCGCCGAGGCGCTGCTCGCGATGGACCGCGAGGGCGCGGCGTGCGCCGCCTACCTCGCCGACGCGCAGTGCGACGTCCAGGCGTACGCGTGCCTCGTCGCCGTCATGGTCCAGGGCCCGCGCGCGCACGAGGCGGTGGCCGAGCGCCTGCACGCGTCGGCCGCCGAGTCGGGGTGGGCGGCGCCGATCGTCACCAGCGCGGGCGCCCTCGTCGACGAGATCCGCGCCGCCGGCTACGCGCGAGTGGCGCTCGTCGCGCCGTACGTGCCGGAGCTGACGCGGATCGTCGTCTCGTACATCGAGGCGAGCGCCGGCGTCGAGGTCGTCGACGCGATCAGCCTCTCGGTGTCGGACAACTGCGAGGTCGGACGGCTCCCGCAGCAGGACCTCGTCGACCTATCCGCCACGCGGCTCGACGTGCGTCGCGCGGACGCGGTCGTGCTCTCGAGCTGCGTGCAGATGCCGTCGCTCCGCGCGCTGCAGCCGGCCGAAGCGCGCGTCGGGCTGCCCTGTCTCTCGGCCGCCGCGGCGACCACGCGGTCGATCCTGCGCGCGCTGCAGCTCGACCCGGCGATCCCGGGGTTCGGCAGCTTCCTCGCGCGGCCGGCGGCGCCGGTGCCGTCGTACGACGCGCTGGCGACGCGGCCGCGGGAGGTGACGCGATGACGCACTCCACGACGCCGCGCGCGGAGCTCAGCACGCTCGTGGCGCGCACGCAGAGCGGCTACGAGCTCGATGTGACGAAGCTGCTCTGTCTCGCGAACGAGGCCGACATCGAGCTCGCCGCGGAGGCGCTCGTCGAGGGGCTGCCGCTCGCCGCGGGGTTCGCGAACTTCTACGTCATCTACACGCGCGCCGACGCCGCGACCGTCGCGCAGATGAACGTGTGGAAGGGGCGGCCGCCGACGCAGACGGGATCGATCGGCACCACCACGCTGCGCATCCCGACGCTGTTCGACTTCGCGAAGCTGCCGCACACGCTGAGCGAGAAGCGCGTGCTCGACGTGATGGAGGCGTTCCTCAACCGCGGGCCGATCGGCATTCGCGGGCCGGCGGCCGCGGATCTGCCGGATCACATGACGGGCCGCGACGGCGACGTGCGCACCGCGCAGACCATCGTCCCCGGCTACCGCTGCCCGAGCAACAAGGTCGTCGCGCGCGCGATCGAGCAGCTCCCGGAGCGCTACCTCTACATCACGTCCGCGAACCTCAGCCACCACCGCACGGGCATCGAGGAGCCCGCGCACTGGAAGCCGGCGCCGCTCATCTTCGACTTCCGACACATCGTGAACATGCAGCTGATCCGCCACGAGTCGGAGAACGTCGCGCACGACAACTACCCGGGCTACGCGGAGATGTCGACGACCGTGATCTCGTTCCACCGGCCGGCCATGGTCGACGGGCGCCCCGCGCTGCGCCTCGAGCGCTACGGCTCGATGGACGTCCCCGACGTGCGCGCGCTGCTGGACCGCTTCGACCTCGGCCTCGAGATCGCCGACGGGGGACGCGAGCGACTGCAGCAGCGCGCCTATGAGTTCGGCCGATGAGGCGCGGGCGCTCGCCGACGCGCTGCTGCGCGGCGAGTGCCTGACAGACGGCGCCCCCGTCGCGGCGCAGCTGGGGCAGGCGGTCACGGAGATGGTGGCTCGGGCGCTGTGCGCGCCGGGCGCCGCGCCGCTCGCGGGCCGCTTCGTCGTCGACGGGATCATCGGCGAGGGCGGGTCGGGGCGCGTGCTGCGCGCGCGTCACCCGCTGCTCGGCATCCCGCTCGCGCTGAAGATGCTGTCGCACGCGCACGCGCTCGCGCCGGGCGGGCCCGACGAGTTCGTGCGCGAGGCGGGGCTGCTCGTGCAGCTCGACCACCCGGGGATCGTGCGCGTGCTCGACGTCTTCGCGGCGCTCGGCACGTTCTTCATGGTGATGCCGTGGATCGAGGGCGACACGCTGCGCGCGCACATCGACGGCGCGGCCACGCTCGCGCGCGAGCAGGTGCTGCGCGTGGCCGACGAGGGACTCTCCGCGCTCACCGCGCTGCACGCGGCGGGGCTCGTGCACCGCGACGTGAAGCCGTCGAACCTGCTCGTGAACGCGTCGGGTCGGCTCGTGCTCATCGACCTCGGCGTCGCCTGCCCGCGCGACGCGGCGGCGCCTTCCCGGCGCCTCGTCGGAAGCCCGAGCTACTGCGCGCCCGAGCAGATCCTCGGCCGGCCGGTCGACGGACGCAGCGACGTCTACGCGCTCGGCTGCACGCTCTACGAGCTCGTGTTCGGCCGCCCGCCGGTGGACGCGACGGACATCGAGGGCGCGGTGCACGGGCACCTGCACGGGACGCCGTCGTTCGACGGCGAGCCGCTCGTGCACATGGGCGAGCCGTTCCTGCGCTGGCTGCGGCGCTGTCTGTCGCGCACGCGGGCGAACCGCCCCGACGCGGCGACGGCGCGCGCCGAGCTGCGGCCGCTGCTTCCGGCGCCGGCGGTCGAGCGGCCGGGGTGGCGCGCGCTCGCCGCGGCGGCGTTCCCCGTCGTGCGGGAGACCGTGGAGTGGCGGGTGCGCGCGTGAGCGCGCGTGAGCGGTGCTCCGGTGCCATACTTGTCGGACGCCCGGCCGACCCTCTCACCGCACCGCGCATGAAGACCATCACTCGGCTCGCCTCCGCGCTCGCGATCGTCGCCTGCTCCTCGGCCGCGACGGCGGGCCGCACCGACGGTTGGGTCCCACTGTTCGACGGCCGCACGCTCGACGGATGGCGCGCGAGCGAGAACCCGGCGACGTTCAGCGTGCAGAACGGCGAGATCGTCGTGCACGGGCCGCGGGCGCACCTGTTCTACGACGGTCCGGTGATGAACCACGACTTCCGCGACTTCGAGCTGAAGGCCGACGTGCTCACGCGACCCGGCGCGAACTCGGGGATCTTCATCCGCACCGAGTATCAGCCGAGCGACTGGCCGTCGAAGGGCTACGAGGTGCAGGTCAACAACTCGTTCGCGCAGGACTGGCGCCGCACCGGGAGCCTCTACGCCGTGCGGGACATCCGCGAGGCGGGGCGCGACGACACGTGGTTCACGATCCACACCATCGTGCGCGGCCGCCGCGTGCAGATCTTCGTCGACGACCGGCAGCTCGTGGATTACACCGAGCCAGAGGGGTCGCCCACCCGCCTGACGGGCGGCACCATCGCGCTGCAGGGGCACGATCCGGGGAGCGAGGTGCACTACCGCAACATCATGATCCGGCCGCTCGGCCGATGAGCGCGTACGACGGACGGGGCGACGATCGGCTCGGCATGCACGAGCCGATCTCCCGGCGCGACTTCGTCAACGGCACGCTCGCCGCCGGCGCGGGGATGCTGCTGCCTAACGTGCTCTCGATGCCGCTCGCCGACGACGACTGGACCGGCTACGGCGGCGTCGGCGACTACGCGCGCTCCAACGGCAACACCTACGAGGTGATGAGCGCCGCGCACGCGATGCGCGACGGCAGGTACGAGCGCTCGATCGCGAGCGCCGTCGACACCGGCGAGACGTACGATCTCGCGATCGTCGGCGGCGGCATCAGCGGCCTCGCCGCGGCGGTGTTCTTCCAGAAGCGCGAGGGCGGCCGCTGCCTCGTGCTCGACAACCACCCGATGTTCGGCGGCGAGGCGAAGCGCAACGAGTTCCTCGTCGACGGCCAGCGCGTCGTCGCGCACCAGGGCTCGGCCATCTTCCTCGTGCCGGGGAAGGGCGGCTACACCGAGAGCTTCTACGACACGATCGGGATGGACCGCCGAGCGTTCGAGTATCAGCGCTGGCGCGGCCCCGACCCCGAGATGCCGCTGGCGAAGAGCCCCTACGACCAGCCGCGCAACTACGGCTTCTACTTCGGCCCGGGCTTCGGCGTGAAGCCGGGCGTGTGGGTGCTCGACCCGTGGGGACGGAAGCTCGAGGGCGCGCCGCTGAGCGACGCGGCGAAGGCGGATCTGCTGCGCTGGCGCACGGTACGCGACGGCGGTCCGCGCCCGAAGACCGAAGGCGACGCGATCTCGCGCCAGCTCGACACGATCACGCTCGAGGATCTGCTCATCCAGCGGCACGGCATCAGCCGTGAGACGGTGCGCACGTTTCTGTCGCCCGTGGAAGGCGGCGGCTACGGCCTGGGACCCGACGCGCTCTCGGGCTACTGCGCGTATGCGATCGAGACCGAGTTCCCCGAGGACGGCGACGACGCGTTAGGCGACCAGATGTTCCCGGACGGCAACGCGGGCTTCGCGCGGCTCATGGTGAAGACGCTCGTGCCCGAGGCCTTCGACGGGCCGCGCACCGTCGAGGCGGTGTGGCACGACCGCGTGCGCTTCGCGGCGCTCGACCGCGCCGGCCGGCCGACGCGCATCCGGCTCGGCGCCACGGTGGTCCGCGTGCAGCACGCCGGTGATCCGACGAGCGCGTCGCACGTCGCGCTCACCTACGCGAAGGGCGGCCGACTTTTTCGCGTGAGAGCACGAAAGGTCGTCATGGCCGGCGGCAGCTGGACGACGAAGCACGTCGTGCACGATCTGCCGCAGAGCCACCGCGACGCGTACGCGCAGTTCTACCGCTCGCCGTGCCTCATGGCGAACGTCGCGGTGCGCAACTGGCGCTTCCTGTACCGCATGGGCATGACGGGATGCCGCTGGTTCGGGGGGCTCGGCGACTACCTCGCCGTGCGCAAGATGCCGACGCTCGTCGGCACCGATACCTTCGGACCCGACTCGCCGACGGCGCTGACGATCAAGGTGCTGTTCGCGCGCCCCGGACTGCCGATCGGCGAGCAGGGGAGCCGCGGACGCGCGGAGCTGTTCGCCACGTCGTTCGCGCAGTACGAGCGCGCGTTCCGCGAGCAGCTCGGCGACATGTTCTCGGCCGGCGGCTTCGACCCGAGGCGCGACATCGCGGGGATCATCCTGAACCGATGGGGGCACGCGTACGTGAATCCGCAGCCCGGCTTCTTCTTCGGCGTCGACGGGAAGCCGGCGCCGCGCGACGTGCTGCGCGACCGGCCGCACGGCCGCATCGCGTTCGCGAACACCGACCTCGCGGGCGCGGCGGACCACCGCAACTCCATCCGCGAGGCGGACCGCGCGGTGCGACAGCTCGCCGGCGCGTGACGACGACCCGCATGGCGACCCAGGCCGACGTCCGCCGCATCGCGCTCGCGCTGCCCGAGGTCGAGGAGGCCGCGGACCGCTTCGCGTTCAGCGTCCGCCATCGCGGCAAGCCGAAAGGCTTCCTCTGGGTCTGGATGGAGCGCGTCATCCCGAAGAAGCCGCGCGTGCCCAACGACGGCGTGGTCGCCGTCCGCGTGCCCAATCTCGCGCAGCGGGATCTGATGATCGCCGCCGAACCGGAGAAGTTCTTCACCGAGCCGCACTACGCGGGCTTTCCCGCCGTGCTCGTGCGACTCGATGCGGTGACCGTCGCCGACCTCGAGACGCTCATCCCCGCGGCGTGGCGCACGCAGGCGCCGGCCGACCTGCGCCGGACGGTGGAGTGACCGACGCGTGAGGCCCGCTCGCGGCACGTACGTCGCGCTCGCCGTCGCCACGATCGCGGTCGGCCTCGCCGTGCACCTCGGCGGGTCGGCGATGCCCGCCGCCGCGCGCGACTTCGTCGGCGACGCGCTGTGGGCGGCGATGATCGCGTGGTGGGTCGGCGCGGCGGTGCCTGACGTAGCGCTGCCGCGTCGCGCCGCCGTCGCGCTCGCGCTCTGCTTCGTGGTCGAGGTGAGCCAGCTGTATCACGCGCCCGCGCTCGACGCGGTGCGCGGCACGACGCTCGGCCACCTCGTGCTCGGCTCCGGCTTCGACGCGCGCGACCTCGCGGCGTACGCGTTAGGCGTGCTCGTCGCCGCGCTGATCGAGCGCGCGGCGGACCGCGTGCTGCTCGTCGCCGGACTCCTCCAGCTCGCGGCGGTGTTCACGCCGGCGGCCCACGCGCGCGTCGTCGGCGGCGTGCCGTTCGTGCGGCTCCCGACGGCGGGCGTGGCGCTCGTCACGCTCGGCGCGGCCACGCTGGTCGTGTCGCTCTGGCGGCGCGGATGGTGGCGCCGCGTGCCGGGTGCGCTGTCCGCGCTCGTGCTGGCCGTCGTGTACTGGCGGCTCACGCGTGCGCCGTCGGGCACGATCGCCGACCCGCTGCTGCGCCGCGTGCTGCACCCGTCGTGGGGCTTCGTGCCGATGACGCTCGCGGTGCTGCTCGCGCTCGTCGGCACCGTGCGCTGGCGCGAACCGCGCGGCGCCGGCAGTATTGGACAAAACCTCCCGTCCAACGTTCCCCTCTCCGCCGCCGAGGACCGCGCGCATGTGCCGTAACATCAGAACGCTCGCGAACTTCGAGCCGCCGGCGACGGACGACGAGATCCGCGCCGCGGCGCTCCAGTTCGTGCGCAAGCTGAGCGGCACGACACGCCCGTCGCGCGCGAACGAGGCCGCGTTCGACCGCGCCGTCGAGGAGGTGGCCGCGGCCGCCGAGCGTCTCGTGCGCTCGCTCGAGATCCATGCGCCGCCGCGCGACCGCGAGACGGAGCTGCAGAAGGCGCGCGAGCGCAACCGCCGCCGCTTCGCGTGATGCCGACGGATCCGATGGAGTTCGCGGACCGCGTCGGCGGCGAGCTCTCGCGCCACCTCGGCGATCGCAGCCGCGCCGAGCTGCTCGCGCTCCCGCAGGACGCGCAGTTCAGCGCCGCGCTCGGCGCGAGCCTGCTGTGTGTGGCGGAGGTGCTGCGCGATCCCGTGGAGCGCGGGGTGCCGCCGGCGCGGCTCGCGGCGATCTGCGCGCGGCAGATCGAGTCGCTGCTCGGCGGCATCGCGCCGCGCGGCGCCTAACGAGATCGCGCGTGCCCGACGCCTCGGCCGACGCGTTCCTCGCGCTCGTCGCCGGGCGGCGCGGGCACTTCCGATTGGAGTCGGGGCACCACGGTGCGCTGTGGCTCGACCTCGATCCGCTGTTCGCCGACGCGCGCGGCGTGGCGCCGTTCGTCACCGCGCTCGCCGCCGCGATCCGCCCGTACGCGCCGCACGTCGTGTGCGGGCCGCTGCTCGGCGGCGCGTTCCTCGCCCAGCTCGTCGCGCGCGAGCTCGACGCGGAGTTCGCGTTCGCCGAGCGGCACATGCCGACGGACTCCCATGGGATGTACCGCGCGCAGTACCGGCTGCCGCCGGCGCTCGCGGCTCGCGTGCGCGGGCGTCGCGTCGCGGTGGTCGACGACGTGATGAGCGCCGGCTCCGCGATGCGCGGCACGGTCGCCGAGCTGCGCGCGCACGGGGCCGAGCCGGTGGTCGTCGGCGCGCTGCTCGTCCTCGGCGACGCGGGCGCAGCGCACTTCGACGCGCAGGGAATTCCGGTCGTGTCGCCGGCGCGCTCCGCGTACGCGCTGTGGAACCCCGGCGAGTGTCCGCTCTGCGCGGCCGGCGCGCCGCTGGAGGACGCCGCGAGCTGAGGACGCCATATTGTGGGTGGGGCGGCGCTGATACGGCGGCGCTGTAACTTCGGCGCTGGAACCGCGGCGCTGATAAGGCGTGGTATCGGCGCCGCCGTATCAGAGCCGCACGATCAGCGCCGAGGTATCAGCGCCGCTTCAACAGAGGTTCGCATGCTGTCCAAGATCATCTCCGCGCTGCTGGGACGTCCGGCGGCGCCCGAGCCCGAGGTGCGCGAGGTGCGCGGGTTCCGCGTCGTGGTGGAGAACACGCGCCCCGACATCGCGACGGCCGACGTGATCGCGCGGCTCGACGAGGCGCTCGCCCTGATCGAGCGTCACGCGCCGCTGCGGCTGCGCCACCTGCGGCGCGACCTGCGCGAGTTCCGGGTCGCGCGGTTCCCGTGTCGCGGCGCGTTCTTCCCCGACGGGCGCGCGTGCCTGACGGAGCTGACCTTCCTCGCGCGCCGCGACATCACCGCCGCGCCGGTGGCCGCGTCGATCGTGCACGAGGGGATGCACGCGCGCGTGCACGCGCTGCGCGAGGCGTTCGGCTCGGGCGACGATCCGTCGCAGATGCCGCGCGAGGAGCGGCTCTGCCGCCGCGCGGAGCTCGACTTCGGCCAGGCGCTGCCCCCCGCGCTCGGCGCGCCCGTGATCGAGCGCGCGCTCGCCACGCTCGAGATGGAAGATCTCGACGTCGCGCCCGCGGTGGACTGGGCCGAGGCGGCGCGCCGCGTGGCCGAGGTGGATCGCGGGGCGCAGTGACCTCCATCCACGACGTCATCGACGCCGATCCGGCCCTGCGCGCCATCCTCGCCGAGGTGCGCGCGCGCATGGCGACCGACGCGGCGCACGACGAGGGACATCTGCTGCGTGTCGCGCACTGGACGCTGCGGCTCGGGGGCCCCGAGGTCGATCCGCGGCTCGCCGTCGCCGCGGCGCTGCTGCACGACGTGGTGAACGTGCCGAAGACGAGCCCCGAGCGCGCGCGGGCGAGCGAGCTGTCGGCCGCGGTCGCGCGCGAGCTGCTGCCGACGTTAGGCTACTCGGCCGCGGAGACGACGCTCGTCGCGGACGCGGTGCGCGACCACAGCTTCACGCGCGGCGCGGTGCCCGCGTCGCCGTTAGGCCGCGCGCTGCAGGACGCCGACCGGCTCGAGGCGCTCGGCGTGATCGGCACGTTCCGCTGCATCGCGACCGGCGTCCGCTTCGGCGCGCAGTTCAGCCACCCCGACGACCCCTGGGCCGGGTCGCGGCCGCTCGACGACGCGCGGTACTCGATCGACCACTTCTTCACGAAACTTCTGCGCCTCCCCGACACGTTCCATACGGAAGCGGGGCGTGCCGAGGCCCGGCGGCGTGCGGCCGTGATGCGCACGCTGCTCGCCGCGTACGGCGAGGAGCTCGGGGTTCCTTTGATCATCCCATAGGAGTTGACAGGACGCGCGCGGGGCCGCACGTTGGCTCCTATGGGATGCTCAAGGGAGCACGCGTGAGCCGCGACCGCGAGAAGACCGACCTGCTGCAAGGCACGCTCGACCTCATCGTGCTCAAGCTGCTGCGCGCCGGCCCGGCGAACGGGTGGGAGCTCACGCAGTCCATCCAGGCCGTGTCGCGCGGCGTGCTCGACGTGAACTACGGCACGCTCTACCCGGCGCTGCGGCGCATCGAGGGGAAGGGGTGGGTGACGGCCAGGTGGGGCACGTCGGAGAACAACCGCCGCGCGCGCTACTACACGCTCACCGCCGCCGGCCGGCGGCAGCTCGACGTGGAGCGCGACGAGTGGAAGCGCTTCGCCTCCGCGCTCGACCTGATCCTCGACCAGGACTGAGACCAGGCAGCACATGCTCCGACGATTCCTCGTGCGCGCCCGCGCACTCGTACGGCACGCGCGCACCGAGACGGAGCTCGACGAGGAGCTGCGCTACCACCTGGAGCGCGACGCCGAGCGATTGATGCGGCGCGGGCTGAGCGCGGAGGACGCGCGGCGCGTCGCGCGGCACGAGTTCGGCGACGTGGAGGCGCACAAGGAGGACGTCCGCGACGTGTGGCGCGTCCACCGCCTCGCCGACGCGCAGCGCGACGTGCGCTTCGCGCTGCGGAGCTTCCGGCGCGCCCCGGCGTTCGTCGCCACGGTCGTGCTCACGATCGCGCTCGCCCTCGGCCTCAACACCACCGCGTTCACGATCTTCGACGCGTACGTGCTGCGGCCCATCGCCGTGCGCGATCCGTTCTCGCTGTACGAGCTGGGGTGGGTCGACCGCATGGGGCACGGCCACGCGTTCACCTGGACCGGCTACGAGGCGGCACGCGCGCTGCCCGTCGCGACCGCGGCCTTCGCCTACCAGCGCGTCGCGACGCGCATCGACGGCCGACCGCTGTTCGGTGCCGCGACGACCGGCGACGCGTTGGGGATCCTCGGCGCGACGACGGTGTTGGGCCGCACGCTCGTGCCCGAGGACGCCGAGCCCCCCGTCGGCGCGCCGGTGATGGTGCTGAGCTACGACACGTGGCGCGCCCACTTCGGCGGCGACTCGAGCATCGTCGGGCGGCGCCTGCTCGTGCGCGGCATCGCGCTCACGGTCGTGGGCGTGCTGGACAAGGGATTCGGCGGCATCAGTGCCGTGCCTCCCGACTTCTGGGTGCCGATCACGCTCGCGAGCCGTCTCACCGGCGCGCCGGATCTGTTCGGGCCGAAGGGCGAGCCGTCGCTCACCGTCGTGCTGCGCCTGCGTCCCGGCCGCAGCGACGCGGACGCGCGCGCGACGCTCGCGCCGTTCGTGGCGCGTCTCACCCACGACAATCCCGACTCGCTGCGCGCCGTCGGTGCGGAGCTCACGTCGATCGCCAGCGCGATGCCGCGGAACGCCGAGACGATCGCGATGTTCGCGCCGATCCTCACCGCATTCGCGCTCGTGCTGCTCATCGCGTGCGCGAACGTGATGAACGTGATGCTCGCCCGCGCGCTGGCGCGGCAGCGCGAGATCGGCATCCGGCTCACGCTCGGCGCCGGCCGCGGGCGGCTCGTCGCGCAGCTGCTGACCGAGAGCGCGCTGCTCGCGCTGCCCGCGGCGGTGCTCGGCTTTCTGCTGTCGCGCTGGTCGATCGACGCCGGCGTGCGCGTCATGTTCGCGACGATGCCGCAGGAGTTCGTGCCCTACATGCGCGTCGTGCCGCTGGCGCCGGACACGCGCGTGTTCCTCTTCCTGCTCGCCGCGGCGTTGGGCTCGGCGCTGCTGTTCGGCCTCGTGCCGGCGCTGCAGGCGACGCGGCCGAGCGTCGTGCAGGCCGCGCGCGGGAACTTCGAGAACGAGTTCCGGCCCGGACGGCTGCGCAGCGCGCTCGTCGTCGGCCAGATCACCGTCTGCGCCCTGCTGCTCATCGCGACGGGGGTGCTGCTGCGCGGCGCACAGAAGGCGCGGCATCTGGAGACCGGGATGCGGACCGCGCACGGCGTGCAGGTGGCGCTCGACGATCGGTCGCGCGCGCCGGCGCTCGACGTTCTGCGTCGCGACGCCGGCGTGCTGGAGCTCGCCGGCTCCGTGTCCGCGCCGCTCGACGGCAGCTATCCGACGACGCCGATGCGCGCCCTCGGCGAACGCCCGCTCGCGCAGACGGCGTACGATTTCGTATCCGGCGGCTACTTTCCCGTGCTCGGCATCCCGATCGTGCGCGGCCGGACGTTCACCGACGCGGAGGAGCGCGCCGGCGCCGCGGTGGCGGTCGTGAGCGCGGCGACGGCGCGCCGGCTGTGGCCCGGGCGCGACCCGATCGGGCAGCACGTGCAGCTCGGCGCCGAGCCGACGGCGGGGAGCCGGCTCGCCCGCGTGCGCACCGCGGAGGTGATCGGCGTTGCGGGCGACGCGGTCAGCGGGTGGATCGGGACGGGGCTCGACCGGCCGCTGGTCTACTTCCCGGTGAGCGTCGACGCGCCGGGCGTGCGCGTGCTCGCGCGGGTGGCGGGCGACGCGACGTACGCGCGCGAGCGGCTCGATCGCGAGATCTCGGGCGTGGTGCCGGGCGGGGTGGATGAGATCCACACGATGGACGACTACCTCGCCGTGCAGCGCTACCCGTTCCACGCGTTCTCGATGGTGTCGGGCGCCATCGGCGCGATCGCGCTCCTGCTCACGGTGCTCGGCACCTACGGCGTGCTGTCGTACCTCGTGGCGCAGCGCACGCGCGAGATCGGCATCCGCATGGCGTTAGGCGCGGCCGCGCGGGGCGTGGTCGGCGGCGTCCTCGGACAGTCGCTCCGCCTCGCCGCGGTCGGCCTCGGCGCCGGCGTGGTGCTCGCGATCGCGGTGTCGCACCTCTTCGAGAGTGTGCTCGTGATCGTGAACACGTTCGACGCCGCGGGCTACGTGGGCGGCGCCGCCGTCGTGCTGCTGTCGTGCCTCGCCGCCGCGTACGCTCCGGCGCGCCGCGCGGCGCGGGTGGATCCGATGCGGGTCCTGCGGAACGAGTAGCGGCGTGGCTGCGTGGATGCGTAACGCCACGCAGCCACGCAGCCACGCAGCCACGCCGCGTCAGCCTTCCAGCTTCGCGTCCAGCGTGATCGGCGCGTTCAGCACCCGCGACACCGGGCAGCCGGCCTTCGCGTTGTTCGCGAGCTCCTGGAACTTCGCGTCGTCGATGCCGGGCACGCGGGCGCGGAGCACGAGCTTCACGGCGCTGATCGACCAGCCGCCGGCGCCCTGGGTCATCGTGATCTGCGCCTCGGTGCGCAGCTCCTCGGGCGTGAAGCCGGCGCCGGCGAGCTGGAACGCGGTCGCCATCGAGAAGCACCCCGCGTGCGCGGCGGCGATCAGCTCCTCCGGGTTCGTCCCGGCGCGTCCGCTCTCGTCCTCGAACCGCGTGCGGAACGAGTACGGCTGCTCCTTCAGCGCACCGCTCGGCGTGCTCACCGTCCCCGACCCGTCCTTCCCCGCGCCGCGCCAGACGGCGTTCCCCGATCGCTGCATGGTGACGTGCTCCGTGCTCTGAGGGTGGTGTCGTGCGAGACCCGCGGACGTTACGGGGTCGCCGCGGCCACCGCCACCGCGTTAGGCGACGGAGCGGGGAATGTTCCGCGAGCTCTCCAGGTCACAGACTCTGACGCGGCGCCGTCTGTACGGCCGGCCCGGGGCTGGTATCTTCTCGGCAGGTGCCCCGGGAGTCGATCGAGGGGACGGCGCCGCGCGTCACACCCGACCTCGGCGCCAGTGGAGCGGAAGCTGCGTCTCGTGAACCCTTGGCCCCAACTCGACGGATCCCCCGTATCGGCAACGGGGATCCGCGGGGCCCGACGAATCACCCGCACGGCCGCGGGCCGACCCGTCGAACTCGAGACCCGAACACCACGCCTGGAGAGGCACGATGCGCACGACCGGAACGGTGAAGTGGTTCAACGCAGAGAAAGGATACGGGTTCATCGCGCCGGACGACGGCGGCAAGGATTGCTTCGTGCACTTCTCGGCGATCCAGGGTTCGGGCTTCAAGTCGCTCGACGAAGGCGAGCGCGTGGAGTTCGAGGTCGGCCAGGGGCAGAAGGGTCCGCAGGCTGAGAACGTCGTCCGCCTCGGCGGCGGCACTCCGAGCGCCGGTGGTGGCGCCGGCGGTGGCGGTGGCGCCGGCGGCGGTGGTGGTGGCCGCGGCGGACGTGGCGGCGGCTACGGCGGCAGCGGCGGCGGGGGCGGCTACGGCGGCGGCGGGGGCGGCGGCGGCTATGGCGGCGGCGGTGGGGGCGGCCGCGGCGGTGAAGGCGGCGGCCGGCGCGAGCGCAGCGGCGGCGGCGACTGGGGCGGCGGCGGCCGCGGCGGTCGCAGCGACGACGACGACTTCTAGTCGCTAAGCGGGACTCGGGACTCGGGAGCTGTTCGCCCACGAGTCCCGAGTCCCGAGTCCCGAGTCCCGAGTCCCGAGTCCCGAGTCCCGACTAGGCAGCGCGCGCCGCGTCGCCGTACGTGCGCTTGATCTCGTTGATCGACCGGCGCACCTCGGGCTCGCCGGCGTCGTTGTTCTTCGCCAGCGCGAGGTACTCGCGCATCTTCGCGAGCGGGATCTTCCCGCCGCGCACGTCGGAGCCGAGGGCCTTCAGCAGCTCCATGAGCTCCTCGTGCGCCGCCGTGCCGGGGTCGAAGTCCTCGAGCCCCGCGGCCTTCTGCTCGGTCCCCTGCAGGATCGGCGCGAGGTCGCGGGGCGCCTGGTACCCGGCCAGCTTCTGGTCCTTCGTCCACTTGCGGTAGCGCGTCTTGCGGACGATGACGTCGCCCTTCGACGTCTTCTGCAGGATGAGGTCGAAGGCGTGCGTGAACTTCTTCGGCGAGAGCGACGACTTCGCCCCCTCCTCGCCGTCACCCGGCCGGTTCCCGACGAACCGCGTGCGCTCCTCGGCCACGACGTAGATGTTGACGCCGAGCGCGCTGACCTTCCGGACGAGGCGCGTGAGCTCCTTCGCCACGCGCGCCCAGTCGGCCTGCGCCCGCCCGTCCTGCTTCTCGGCCGCCGACGTCATGTCGATGCCGAGCTGCGCGACCTTCGGGTCCACGAACTGGGTCAGCGAGTCGATGAGGAGCGACTTGTAGGTGCGGTACCAGCGCGCGTCGCTCGTGAACTCGTCGAGGAACGCGATGAGCGTCTCGATGTCGGGGATCTTGTCCGGCCCGAGGCGCTTGAACCCCTCGAACCGGTCGTCGTTGAACAGCCCCGCGGAGACGTCCGAGTCGACCACGATGAGCGGCCGGGGGAGGTTCTCGTAGGCGTCGTGGCTCTTGCCGGTCTCGGGGCCGCCCCAGACCTGGATCTTGGCCCCCATCGCGAGCTGCGTGCTGTCCTCGACCTGGTCGAGGAAGCTCGTGCGCAGGGGGGCGGCCGCGTGGGCCGCCGTGGGCTTCGTCATCTCGTTCGTCCTCCCGGGATTCGTCGCGACGCGTCCAGTCCGGATCATCCATCCGTCCACCGCCCGAAGCCGACTCCCGCCCGCGACACTCTGCGGCGCTTCGGGTCCTGTTCGGTGGTGATGCAATCTACTGCGCCGGGCGGATTCGGGCCATGGTCGTCTCACGCGGACGCGCGGCGCACGCGGAAAACCGCCCCTTCGAACAGCAACGACCCGGGGATGAAAAGGATCCCTCGAGATCCCGGGATCCTCTTCATCCCCAGGTCTTTGCTGTCGAAGTTCTCCGCGTGCTCCGCGCCTCCGCGTGAGACCGAACCGGGCTCAGACCCTCCGCCGCCGGGCGACGACGACGAGCAGTCCCACCCCGCCGGCGAGAAGCGCGAGGGTGGCCGGCTCGGGGGTGGTCACGTACGGCCGCGTCTCGAACGTCGTGATCAGGCCGAGCGCGTCGGTCCGCACGGTGGACGGGACGCCGGGGAGCGCGGAGCTGTTGTAGACGCGGCTCGTGCCGTCGGTCGTGCTCCGCGAGAAGTCGAAGCCGTAGTAGGACACGTAGTCCTGCGACAGCACGGTGACGTCGAGCAGCAGGTTGCCGCGCGACGGGTCGAACAGGTAGGGCGCGCCGGCGATGCGCAGCGTGTTGCCGACGATCGCGCCGCTGAAGAACGTGGCCGAGTACCCGGTCACGTTCGCGTCGAAGTCGGCGGTGAGGCCGTTCTCCGCGCGGTCCGTGATCGCGAAGCGCACGAGGTAATTGCCTGGCGCGATCGGGCCGGCGGTGCCGTACGAGACCGCCCGCGTGTTCTGGAACCGGACCGCGTCGATCCACACCGGCTGCGGGAACTGGGACCCGACGTACATCTGCTGATACCGGTTCGGCATCGGCGAGTTGTAGAACGTGAACGGCGACCCGATGGTGCCGTCGACGGAGCCGCCGAACGTGACGTCCTGGGCGTGCGTGGAGCGCGCGGCGAGCAGCAGCGCCGCGGCGAGGAGCGAGACGAGTCGTCGCATGGGACCAGCGGGTTGGCGTGGGCGCGGGGGGGGGAAGCGGACGACAAGCTGGCCCGATCCCGCGCCCGCGTCTTGGGTCGAAAGACCCAGACGACGTCCCGCGGTGGTTCGTCCCGCCGTTCAGGCCTTCAGGTGAGAAACTCGTGCAGCAGCCCGTGAAAGTGATGCACGCCGTTCTCCCGCGCCGCCGAGTACCGGCCGCGGTCGTAGATGCGTGAGCGCAGGTTGCGCTGCACCGCCTCGCAGATCTCGATGTCCTCGTCCTGGATCTCGTCGCTGAACGCGAGGAGCTTCGTCCAGGTCGGATCGTCCGCGGCCGGCGGCTCCGCGGCGAACCACTCGAACACGACGCGCGTGCGGTCGTGCGCGAGCGGGAGCACGACGTTCGTCTGCATCTGCCCCATGTAGACGTTCAGCATCACGTTCGGGAACAGCCACACGTACACCGCCTCGGGCACGTCCGTCGCCGCCGGGTCGTACTTGCGGTCGGGCTGTCCGCCGTGCACGGGCCGCAGCGGCGCGTGCTGGATCGAGAAGTAGCGATGCGGCTCGACCTTGTAGTTGTCGTAGTCGAGCTCCTTGTGCAGCCCCGGATGCACGACGGGGAGGTGATAGCCCTCGAGGTAGTTGTCGACGTAGACCTTCCAGTTGCACGCGATGTCCCAGTGCTTCCGCGTGACGTAGCGCATCTCCTCGCAGCGGAACGGCGCGACGCGCGCCGGCACGTCCTCGAGCACCTCGCCTAACGGCGGCGCCTTGCCGTCGAGGTTCGCGAACACGAGCGGGCCCCACCGCGCGACCTGCACCGGGACGAGCCGCATCTCCTCCGGCCGGAACCCCTCGACGCCGTCCATCTCGGGCGCGCGCTTCAGCGTGCCGTCGAGCGCGTACGTCCAGCCGTGGTAGCGGCACTGCAGCGTGTTGCGCCGCCCGCAGCCCTGCGCGACCGGGCCGGCGCGGTGCAGGCACACGTTGTGGTAGGCGCGCAGCGCGTCGCCGTCGCGCACGACGACGATGGAGTCGTTCCCCACCTCCGCCGTGAAGTACTGCCCGTGCTCCGCCACCTGCTCGGCGCGGCCGACGAGCTGCCACGTGTGCGCGAACACGCGCTCGCGCTCGAGCTCGAGGTAGACGGGATCGTTGTACAGTCGCGCCGGGATCGTCGCGGCGCGCTCGATGCGCGGGTCGAACGGGAAGACGAGGGGCATGCGACAAACTTACCGCCGGCCCCGGCGCGCGTGACCTTCCGCGCGCGCGTCGGGTTGCGAAGGTTATGAGCCCACGCACGCCACTCTCGGAGACGGACCCATGAACGACTCCGCGCTTCCGCCGGCAGCCGACGCGACGCTCCCCGAGCTGCTCGCCGCCCGCGCCCGCCGAGCCTCCGACCTCCGCCTCGCCCTCGACGTCGGCGTCGGCGTGCTCGTCGCTGCGGCCGCGCTGTTCTGGCGACCGACCGCGTGGGTCCTGTTGCTGAGCGCCGCGCTCTGCTTCGTCGCGTTCGGCCTGTGGGGGATCGCCGACCGCGCGGGCAACCGTACGCTCCGCGCGGCCGCCGCCACGCTCGGCGTCGTCGCGGCGCTCGCGCTCGGCGCGGGGGTCGTGGCGATCGGGCTAGGCACGATCATCAGCTGAGCCGCGCCAGTCTGGACTCCACGTACGTGTGCTCGTGGGACTGAAGAAGGACTGAAGGAGGACCAAACAACGAACAAGTTGTCGTTGGTCGTTCTTCAGTCCTCCTTCAGTCCCTCTTCAGTCCTGCAGAAACTCGTACGTGGAGCCCCGCATGATGCGTACTCCGCGCCGAGTTGCCGTCGGTCGCACGGGCCGGTATCGTAGCGGGCCGTCTCACCCCAGCCTCGCCTGCCATGAAGCCGCACCGCGCCTTCGTCGTCGCGCTCGCGTTAGGCACGCAGCTCGCCGCACAACCGACAACGCCGCTGTCGCGCGGCGCGACCGTCGAGCGGACGCTCGGTCCGGGCGGGCGAGACGAGTTCACGCTGCCGATCGCCGCGCCCGCGCTCGTGCAAGGGGACGTCGATCAGCGAGGCCTCGACGTCGTCGTCACGATCCTCGATTCCGCCGGACGCGAGCTGCGGCAGTTCGACGGTCCTGCGCGGGGGCCCGAGAAGTTCGCCTTCACAGCGGAGCGGGCGGGGACGTATCGCATCCGCGTCGCGGCGTTCCGAGCCGACAGCGGCGGCGACTACGCGCTGCACCTCCGCCGCGTCGACCGCCTCGCCACCGATGCGGTGGGGAAGGTGGACCAGCTGATGTCGCAGTACGACGCCGACGGCCCCGGCGCCGCGATCGGCGTGCTGCGCGGCGGGAAGCTCGTGTTCGAGAAGGGCTACGGCCGCGCGTCGCTCGAGTTCCCCGCGCCGATCACGCCGCGCACGCCGTTCCACGTCGCGTCGGTGTCGAAGCAGTTCACGGCGTTCGCCATCGTGCTGCTCGCGCGCGACGGCAAGCTCTCGCTCGACGACGACGTGCACAAGTACATCCCCGAGCTGCCCGAGTACGGCACGACGATCACGCTGCGGCATCTGCTGAACCACACGAGCGGCATCCGCGACCAGTGGGATCTGTGGGGGATGTCCGGTGGTCGCATGGACGACGTCATCACCCAGGACGACCTGTTCCGCCTCGTGACGCGCCAGCACGCGCTCAACTTCACGCCCGGCGCGGAGTACCTGTACTCGAACAGCGGGTTCATGCTGCTGTCGAAGGTCGTCGAGCGCGTCGGGGGCAAGCCGTTCCCGGAGTTCATGCGCGAGCGCGTGTTCGAGCCGCTCGGCATGCGCGACACGCGCGTGCACATGGACCACCAGGAGATCGTCCCCGGGCGCGCGTACTCGTACGCGCCGGGCCCCAGCGGCGGCTACCAGAACGCGGTACTGAGCTACGCGAACGCCGGCGCGACGAGCCTGTTCACGACGGTCGAGGATCTCGCGCGGTGGCTCGAGAACCTCCACACCGGTGCGTTAGGCGGCGCCGCGGCGCGCGAGATGCTCCTCACGCGCGGCGTGCGCACGTCGGGCGACACGCTGCCGTACGCGCTCGGCATCGCCGTCGACTCGTACCGCGGGCAGCGTCGTATCGAGCACGGCGGCGCGGACGCCGGCTTCCGCAGCTACGTCATGTTCCTGCCCGACATCGACGCCGGGGTGGTCGTGCTCAGCAACCTCGGCACGTTCGACCCGACGGGCGTGGCGCAGCAGGTGGCCGACGCGTTCCTCGGCGACGCGTTCGCGGCCCCGGCACGTCCGCCGGTGCGCGCGGTCGCGGCGTCCAACACGTCGACGCCGACGATCACGATCGATCGGGCGCGGCTCGACGCGCTCGTCGGCGAGTTCGCGGCGGCGGACGGGCTCGCGATCACCGTGTCGCGCGACGGCGAACGACTCGTCGGGCAGTCGCGCGGCGGGCAGCGGCGCGTGCTGCGCGCGACGTCGGACTCCACGTTCGACGTGGCGGACGTCGGCGCCACGCTCACGTTCCTGCGCCGCGCGGCGGGCGTCGACACGATGCGGCTCGCGCAGAACGGCAGCACGCTGCTGCTCACACGGCGCGCGCCGTACGTCGCGAGCGCCGCCGACATCGGCGCGCTCGCGGGCCGCTACTACAGCCCCGAGGTCGACGCCGCGCTCGACCTCGTCGCCGACGGCACGACGCTCGTCGTGCGGCGCCGCCACAACCCGGACGTCACGCTCACGGTCACCGGGCGCGACGCGTTCGCCGGCGCGTGGCCGATCGCCACGGTGCGCGTGGAGCGCGACGCCGCGGGGCGGCCGGCTGCGCTGCGCGTGACGAGTGGCCGCGTACGCGACGTGCGCTTCGCGCGCCAGGACTCCACCCCCACGACGCGATGATCACCGGCACGCACGCTCTCATCTACACGCCGCAGGCCGACGCCGTGCGCGCGTTCTTCCGCGACGTCCTCGGCCTGTCGCACGTCGACGCCGGCCAGGGATGGCTCATCTTCACGCTGCCGCCGGCGGAGCTGGGCATCCATCCCGAGGAGGACGGCGGCCACGGCACGCACGAGCTCTACTTCATGTGCGACGACGTCGACGCGACCGTGCGCGAGCTGACCGCGAAGGGCGTGGAGTTCACGCGGCCGATCACGGATCAGGGATGGGGGCGCGTCACCGCGCTGCGGCTTCCGGGCGGGATGGAGCTCGGGATCTACGAGCCGCGCCATCCGACGGCGCTGCCGGATACCGACATGGCGTGATTCTGGTGGGGCGGCGCTGATACCTCGGCGCTGGTGGGGCGGCGCTGATACCGCGGCGCTGGTGCGGCGGCGCTGATACCTCGGCGCTGGTGCGGCGGCGCTGGAACGGCACTGATACCGCGCGTTACCAGCGCCGCCGTTCCAGCGCCGCCGTTCCAGCGCCGCCGTTCCAGCGCCGCCGTTCCAGCGCCGCCTCATCGACTTCTCTGATATCGGTTAGGCGCGTCCACGAACCGCAGCGCCCCGACCACTCCGTCCGGATCGAGCGCGAACGCGACGTCGTCGGTGCCGAGGAACGGGTCGCGCCAGTGCACGCGGAACACGTCGTACTGCCAGTGCTCCAGCGTGCCGGTCTGCGTGCCGACCTGCAGGGTCAGGTGGTCGCCGTCGCGCGTCACGGTGGCGATGCCGAACAGGCTGTCGGCATAGGTGCCCGCGTAGCGATCGAGCGGGAGCGACGGACGCGTGCCGGTCACGCGCTTCGCGTCGCGGTCGCGTCGCCGCTGCGTCGCGCTGTCGGCGATCGCGCGGTAGAGCGTGCGCAGCTCCGCGCTCCAGTCGTGCGGCCGCGCCTGCGCCGGCAGGTAGCGGTCGAACACGGTGTACATGAGCGCGTGGCGCACCTCGGCGTGGTCGAGGTTCGTGAACACCGCGACGCCGAGCCGCCGGTCGGGGATGAGCCCCACGATCGCCGAGCGTCCCTCGATGCTGCCGGTGTGGAACGCGACGAACTCGCCGCGGTAGTCCTCGAGGAACCATCCCATGCCGTACGCGGCGACGTGCGGCCGCGTGAGGCGCATCGTGGGATAGAACTCCTCGGGTGGGACGATCTGCTGCGCCGTGAACAGCTCCGCGAACCTCTCGGCGCTCACGAGGCGGCGGCCGTTCACGCGTGCCGAGTCGAGCAGGAAGCGAAGCCAGCGCCCCATGTCCGACGCCGTCGAGAACATCGATCCCGCCGGTGCCACGGGGTCGATGACCGCCGCGGAGGCGGGGAGCACGCGCACCGTGTCGCGCACGATCCCGTGCGGCGCCGTCACGTCGGTCACGCCGGACGCGGCGAGCTCCGCGCCATCGACGGCGGTCTCGGTCATGCCTAACGGGCCGAGGATCCGCCGACGGAGCAGCGTCTGCCACGTGGTCCCCCCCGCGCGCCCCGCGATGGTGCCGGCGAGCCCATAGCCGACGTTGTTGTACGCGAAGCGCGATCGGAAGCTCGACGCGACGGGCACCAGCCGCAGTCGGCGCACGATCTCGTCGAAGCCGAGCGTGGTGTTGTCCCAGAGGTAGTACGGATCCGGGAAGCCGAGTCGATGCGTGAGCAGGTCGCGCACGGTGAGCTCGCGCGTCACGTACGGGTCGGCGAGCCGGAGATCGGGCACGTACGCGGCGACCGGGTCGTCGAACCGCAGCAGGCCGCTGTCGGCGAGCATCGCGACGAGCATCGCGGTGAACGCCTTCGTCGTCGACATGTTGCCGAAGCGCGTGTGCACGCCGACGGAGTCGGGCTTCCCGAGCTCGCGCACGCCGAAGCCCTTCATGAACACCACGCTGTCGTCCTTCACGACGACGACCGCCATGCCCGGCACGCGCCACTCCTTGCGCGCCTGCTCGGCGTAGGCGTCGAAGCCGTGCAGGGGATCCGGACGTTGAGCGGCGGCGGTGAACGGGAGCGCGAGTAGAAACGCGAGCCGGTGCAGTCGCATGCTGGTATGCGGCGGGGTGAGATGAAGGTGCACCCTCAGACGTCGGGCCGCACCTCCAGCGCCGCGACCCAGAACCGCTCTCCCTCATCCGTCCACAGCCGCGCGACCGAGAACCCCGCGCCCGACGCCAGCGCGTCCAGCCGCTGTCGATCGTACTTGTACGAGCTCTCCGTCCACAGCGTCTCGCCGCGCGCGAAGTGGAACGTCTGCCCCGCGACGTGCACGCACTGGTCGGCCGTGCTCACGAGGTGCATTTCCACGCGGCTCGCCTCGTCGTTCCACACCGCGCGGTGGCGGAAGCGCGCGAGATCGAAGTCGGCGCCGTACTCGCGGTTCAGCCGTGCGAGCATGTTGCGGTTGAACGCCGCGGTGACGCCCTGCGCGTCGTCATACGCAGCATGCAGCGTCGCGGCGTCCTTGCGACGGTCGACGCCGAGGATCAGCAGCCCGTCGCGGCCGAGCGTGCGGCGCACGCGGCGGAGGAACGCCGTCGCTTCCGGCGGGTGGAAGTTGCCGATCGTGGAGCCGGGAAAGAACGCGACGCGCCGCGCGCGCTGCGGCAGGTCGGGGATGACGACCGGCGCCGTGTAGTCGGCGCACACCGGCAGGATCGGCACGGTCCGGTACTCGGCCGCGAGCTCGCTGGCGACGCGCGCGAGCTGCTCGCGCGAGATGTCGATCGGCACGTAGGCTGCGGGATCCTCCATCGCGTCGAGCAGCAGACGCACTTTCACGCCGGCGCCGCTGCCGTACTCGACGAGCGCCGCGCGCGGTCCCGCGAGCGCCGCGATCTCGCCGACGTGGCGGCGCAGGATCGTGAGCTCGGTGCGCGTGAGGTAGTACTCGTCCAGCTCGCAGATCCGCTCGAACAGCTCCGCGCCCGCGGCATCGTAGAACAGCTTCGGTGGGAGCGTCTTCGGCGAGCCGCGCAGGCCGGCGAGGATCTCGACGAGCACCGGGTCGTCGCCGAGTGGACGGGCGAGCGGCGCGGTCACGGCTCCCCCGCGAGTCGCACGCCGGTGAACTGCCACCGCGCGTCCGACGGGAAGAAGTTGCGGTACGTGCGCCGCGCGTGCGACCGCGGCGTGGCGCACGACGCGCCGCGCAGCACCCACTGGTCGCACATGAACTTGCCGTTGTACTCGCCGATCGCGCCGGGCGACGGTCGGAACCCCGGGTACGCCACGTACGCGCTCCCCGTCCACTGCCACACGTCGCCGTAGAGCTGCGCGAGCCCGACGTCGTTAGGCACGCTCGGCGCCGGCCCGGGATGGAAGCGGCGCGCGTCGACGAAGCGGCCGTCGACCGGCACGCGCTCGGCCGCGACCTCCCACTCCGCCTCCGTCGGCAGGCGATGGCCCGCCCACCGCGCGAACGCGTCCGCCTCGTAGTAGCTCACGTGGCACGCCGGCTCCGCGAGGGCGAGCGGCGCGGTGCCGGCGAGCGTGAACTCGGTCCAGCCGTCGGGCGTGCGCTCCCAGTACAGCGGCGCCTCCCAGCGGCGCTCCTGCACCGTGGCCCACCCGTTCGACAGCCACAGCTCGGGCTTGCGGTAGCCACCGTCGTCGACGAACGCGAGCCACTCGCCGTTCGTCACGCATCGCGACGCGAGACGGAACGCGCCGACGAGCACGCGGTGCGCGGGCGTCTCGTTGTCGAACGAGAAGCCGGGCCCGGCGAAGCCGACGTGGTGCACGCCCTCGTCGAACGATGCCCAACGGAGCGGCGCCGCCGCGGCGCGCTCCGGCACCCGCGGGAGATACGCGGGGCGCAAGGGGTTCATCCAGAAGACGTGCTTGATGTCGGTGACGAGCAGCTCCTGATGCTGCTGCTCGTGGTGCAGCCCGAGCTCGATCACGCCGTACGCCGGATGCGACGCGTCGTCGCCGACCTCGGCGAGTAGGCGGTGCATCGCGGCATCGACGTGCGCGCGATAGGCGAACACCTCGGCCACCGTGGGGCGGGTGACGATGCCGCGTTTCGCGCGACAGTGCCGCTCGCCCGCCTGCACGTAGTACGAGTTGAACAGGAACGCGTAGCGCGGGTTCGGCGAGACGTACGCGTCGTCGTTCGGTGCGAGCACGAACGTCTCGAAGAACCAGCTCGTGTGCGCGAGGTGCCACTTCGTCGGGCTCACGTCGGTCATCGTGCTGACGACGTAGTCCTCCGTCTCCAGCGGCGCGCACAGCGCTTCGGTCTGCGCGCGCACGGCGGCGTAGCGCTCCGCGAGCGTCGCGCCGGCCGGTGGGGCGGCGACCGGTCCCACGTCGACCACGGTCATCGGTGCTCCTCGAGGGCGGGATGAATCAGAATACCGCGCCAGGCGCGAAGGTTCCCGGGCGCGCAGTATCGGACGGGAGCCGCGGTTCGTGCAAGGTGTGCACGAATGGCGCCGCCCCGTAACGATTCCGTCGCGTGCCCGCGCGACGCGTGGCGCGATCCCTGCAGCCCGGTCAGCTTGCGTTGGACGTCCGTCATGACACCCCGCTCACGCCGCGCCTCGCATCGCCATGCCGCTCCAGCAACAGCAGCACCCACGACCACGGACGCGATCGGGTTGAGCAGTGTGAGCTGCACGCAATCTCGCCCTCGCGTCCGACGTGGACGCGAGGGCGATTCGATTTTCTGGAGGCTGCCTCATGCGCAAGCGCTATCTCTTCGTCAGCGATTTCGATCAGACGCTCAGCTTCGACGACTCGGGGCACACGCTGAGCCGGATGCTCGGCATCGACGGCTTCGACGCGAAGGTCGCCGGGCTGTCGCGGCTAAACCTCGTGCAGGAGGGTGCGGAGCTGACGTACCTGCTGCGCCACGATCCGGAGTACCGACGCGTGCGACGCGCCGACCTCTCCGCCGCCGGCGCGGCGATCCGGCTGAAGGCCAACATCGCGCTGCTCGCCGAGTGTCTCGCGTCGGGGATCGAGGGCTTCCACTTCGACTTCTACGTCGTGTCCGCCGCGCCGGAAGAGGTCGTGCACGCCGCGCTGCGCGACCTCGTGCCGCCCGACCACATCGTCGCCACGCGCTTCGGCTACGACGCGGTGTCGGGGGAGATCGAGTCCGTCGAGCGCGTGGCCGCCGGCTATGGCAAGGTGACCGCGGTGGAGGAATTGCGCCTCGCGCTCAACATCCCGACCGACCGTGTGGTGTACGTCGGCGACGGCTCGTCGGATCTGCACGTGATGCTGCACGTCAACCGTGGCGATGGCCTCACGATTGCCGCCTCCGAGGCGCGGCACATCGCGCAGATCGCGCGGCGCACGGTGGTGAGCGACGACGCGCTGAGTGTGCTCGTGCCGGTCCTCGAGGAGCTGGCCGGCTATCCGCGCGCCCAGATCCGCCGGCTGCTCGAGCGGCACGGCGTGACGATCCAGGAGTGGGGCCGCGTGCGCACGGACTGGCTCACGTTCCGCGACGGCGCCGAGCCGCCGCCGACCGAGCTCTCCGCATGACGGGCGGCCCCTCGGCGCGCCCGCCGCTGCTCGGCACGGTGGCGGGCGTGCTGACCGTCGCGTCGTTCGTGCCGCAGGTCGTGCGCGCGTGGCGTACGAGGCGCACGCGCGACCTGTCGCTCGGCACGTTCGCGCTGCTCATCACCTCGGGCACCCTGTGGATGATCTACGGCGCGCTCGCCGCTGACTGGCCGGTGGTGGCGACGAACGGCGGCATGGTGGCGCTGAACGCGGCGCTCGCGGCGGCGAAGATCCGCTACCGTTAGGCAGCGCGTCAGTCCGGCGGCCCGTCGGCGCAGCGGCCGGTCAGCGCGGCAGCCGCATCGCGTCCAGCAGCGCCTGGAACCGCGGCATCGCGCGCATCGGGTCGAAGATGGGATTTACCGCGAGGTACGCGAGCCATCCGCGGCGCTCGGCGTGCGCGCGCTCGGCCCAGTCCAGCGCCGCGTCGTACTCGCCGAGGCCGATGTGCACCGCGGAGATGGCCGCGGGGGAGACGTACTCGCGCGCGTGTCGCTCGAGCAACGCGTCGCGCACCGCCAGCGCCTCGTCGCGCTCGCCGGCGCGGGCGAGCGCGTAGCCGAGCGTGGCGGTCGTGAACGTGCCCGCGCCCGGCATCTGCTGCGCGCCGCGCAGCACCATCACCGACTCCTCGTGCTTCCCGTCGAACGCGAGCGTGAGCCCGAGCACGCGGAACGTCTCCTCCGCCGTCGGGTTCATCTCGATCGCGCGCGCGAGATGCCGCCGGGCCTGGTCGAAGCGGCGCGCGTAGCAGTGCACCCACCCCGCGCTGCGCCGCGCCGAGACCGAGCCTGGGTCGAGCTCCAGCGCGGTGTGCGCCTCGATGAGCGCGTCCTCGCTGCGGCGCTGCGACACGAGCAGCGTCGCGTACCACTGATGCGCGGGGCCGTAGCCCGGGTCGAGCTCGATCGCGCGGCGGAACTCGCGCTCGGCGCCCGCCCAGTCCCAGTCGTAGATGAACAGCCGCCAGGCGAGCGACGCGTGCGCCTCGGCGAGGCCGTCGTCGAGCTCGATGGCGCGGCGCGCGTACGCGTTCGCGCGGGCGAGGCCGTCGGCGACCGGCACGCTGCGGTAGTCGACGTGCAGCGCGTACGCGTCGGCGAGGCCGGTGTACGCGAGCGCGTAGTTCGGGTCCTCCGCGATCGCGCGCTCGAAGTACTCGATCCCCTCGGCCACGCCCTCCTGCGTGCGCTTGCTGAGCGCGAAGCGGCCGCGCAGGTAGAGGCCGTACGCGGCGAGGTTGCGCGTGTAGTGCTTCCGCCGCGGATCCTCGAGGTCGGCGAGCCACGTCGCGCGCAGCGTGGTGACGATCGTCTGCGCGATCTCGTCCTGCACCGCGAAGACGTCGTCCGCGTCGCGGTCGTAGCGGCGCGACCAGAGCAGCCGGCCGTCGTCGGTGGAGGTGAGCTGCACGGTGACGCGGAGGCGCGACCCGGCCTTGCGCACGCTGCCCTCGAGCACCGCCGACGCGCCGAGCAGCGCGCCGATCGCGCGCACGTCGAGCGGCTTGCCCTTGAGCGCGAACACCGACGTGCGCGACGCGACGCGCAGCCCGTCGAGCTTCGCGAGCGCGTCGATCAGCTCGTCGGTGATGCCGTCGCTGAGGTACTCGTTCTCCGGGTCGGGGCTCGCGTTCACGAACGGGAGCACGGCGACGGTGCGCGTGGCGACGAGCGCGCGACGCGTGGCGGCTCCGGCGGCGGCGCCGGCCTGCAGCGCGGCGATGAAGTCCGCGGCGCTCGGGTGGCGCTGCTCGGGGGCCTTCGACAGCGCCTTCGCGAGCGCCTCGTCGATGCCGCCGGGAGCGTCCGGGCGCGCGGTGCGCACCGACGGCGGCGGCGCGGTGACGTGGCGCGCCATCGTCGCGCGCGCGTTCGGTCCGCGGAACGGCGGCTCGCCGGCCAGCATCTCGTAGACGACGCACGCGAGGCTGTACACGTCGCTCGCCACGCCGACGTCGCGCTCGCCGCTCGCCTGCTCGGGGCTCATGTACTCCGGCGTGCCGAGCGTGAAGCCGACGTCGGTGATGGCGTTCGCGTTAGGCGCGCGGGCCCCGTCCTCGTCGCAGGCCGTGCGCGCGCGCGCGACGCCGAAGTCGGCGAGGAGCGCGTGCCCATCGGCGAACAGGATGTTCTCCGGCTTCACGTCGCGGTGCACGAAGCCGGCGCGGTGCGCGAAGTCGAGCGCGGTGCCGATGTCCGCCGCGATGCGGAGCGCGTCGGCCACGGGAAGCGCGCCCTCGCGCACGAGCCGGTCGCGCAGCGAGCCCCCAGTGACGTACGGCGACACGTAGTACAGCAGCGACGCGCCGCGCGGATCGCGCTCCTCGCCCGAGTCGATGAGCGGCACGACGTGCGGGTGCGTGAGACGCGCGACGATGCCGATCTCGCGCAGGAACCGCTCGGCCCCCACCGACGCGGTGAGATCGGGGCGCAGCACCTTGATCGCGACCTGGCGCCCGTGCTTGCGCTCCTCCGCCAGGTAGACGGTGGCCATGCCGCCGCGCCCGATCTCGCGCTCGATCGCGTACCGTTCGGCGAACGGCGCGCCGGGCGCGAGCGGCGAGTGATCGAGCGGCGGGGCGGGTGGGGATTCCATCGGGACGCAGGGGTTCCGATGAAATATACCTCTCCGCGGAAAGCGGAAACGGCGGAAAGGGCCGAAATTGCGGATGGCCTCGTGCCGGAGCGTGGAGGCGATCCGCCGTTTCGGCCCCTCTTCCGTCGTTTCGCCGCCGCAGGCGGCCGCGCCTAACGAGGTGCCTTGCTCGCCGGCGCCCGCAACCACTCCACGAGGATCGCGCCCGCGCGGTGCTGCCGTCCGAACTGGAGGTTCTCCTCGGCCGTCGTGATGCGGCGCACGCGGGCGACCTCGTTCACGCGCACTTCGCGCAGCGCGTCGAGGCCGCCGATGAACATGCCGTTCGCGTACACGCCGACCGGCTCCGCGGCGCTCGTCGCGAGCGACGTCACGGTGAACGGTGGATTGCCCACGGTGGGCCAGTACGCGTTCACCGCGTCGAACAGGAAGTCGTACGGCGTGCGACGCAGCGCGCTCGCGTCGAGCGTGCGCAGGGTGGTGCCCGGCGTCGCCGTCGGCGCGCGCCTCGGCGCGACGTCATAGGACGCGTAGCGGGACGCACCGGTGGCGCAGGCCGTGAGTGTGGCGAGCGCGGTGAGCGCGGTGCACGCGGAGAGGACCCGCGCGAGGTGCTGGGCGTGCGTGCGGGTGCCCAACGCCGGCCGCGGCGCGGAAGACGGGACCATGATGCCCTCCATCAGACGACACGAAGTCGAGTGTGCGTTCGCGCGACGTACGCGGCTGTCGCGTGCGTCATCGCGAACCTCGAGGGCTGCCCGGCCGGGGAGCTCGTGCGTCATTGGACAAAGTCGCGCGTCGACCGGTTGCCGTCCTAACGGCCGCGCGCCGGCCGATGTGACGAACGGTGTGGGTCGCGGTGCATGGGTCGCCGTCACACGGTCGCCATCGGCGCGCGCCGAGGGGATTGCCGCGCCTCGTACCGCGAGCGACTCTCCCGAGAGCGACACCGGGCGTCCCGAAACCGAACTCGGCCGGCCGCGAACCTCGCCGGCCCCCCGGGGTACGCGCGGGAATCGTGAGGGCGCCGGCCGCGGGCGGTGGGCAACGCCCGGTCCGTGCCATACGTCTTAAGGAGACGGCTGCACCACGGCGGCCGTCGAATGCGATCCGGGCCATCAGCGATGACCGTGAGCCTCGACCGGGCACTCGAGCTGCTGCTCAAGTACCGTCCCGCGCTGTACGCGCAGGGACGCCTGGCGTTCGACGCGCCGCGTCCCGCGGCGTGGGCGCTCGCGCTCGTCGGCACGGTGCTCGTCGCGGTCGCCGTCACCGCGTATCGCGGCGGCGCGCTCCGCGTCGGATCGACCGTGGGATCCCCCGTGAGGCGCCGAGCGCACCCGCTGCTCGCCGCGCTGCGCGCCGCGGCGATCGTGCTGCTCGTCGTCTGCCTGCTGCGCCCCGTGCTCGTGCTCGACGCGGCGGTGCCGCGCCGCAACACCGTCGCCGTGCTGGTGGACGACTCGCGCTCCATGCGCGTGCGCGACTTCGACGGGCGACCGCGCGCCGACTTCGCGCGCGCCATGCTCGGCAGCGCGTCGCCGCTCCGCCGCGCGTTAGGCGAGCAGTTCGCCGTGCGCGTCTACCGCTTCTCGGACGTCGCCGCGCCGGTCGACAGCGTCGGCGCGCTGGCGTTCGCGGGCGACCGCACGCGCCTCGGCGCCGCGCTCGACCGCGTGCGCGAGGAGCTCGACGGCGTGCCGCTCGCCGGCGTGGTGGTCGTGAGCGACGGCGCCGACGGCGCGCCGTCCGCGCTCGCCGACGCGACGACGGCGCTCCGCGCGCGCGGCACGCCGGTGTTCGCCGTCGGCGTGGGCGCCGAGGCGACGGGGAAGGACGTCGAGGTGCGACGCGTGGAGGCGCCGCGCCGCGCGCTCAAGGGCTCCACCGTCGCGGTCGACGTCGTGCTCGCGCACCGCGGGCTGGCCGGCGACTCGGCGGCGGTGCTCGTCGAGGAGGACGGGCGCATCCTCGCGCGCCGCGCGGTCGTGCTGCCTAACGCGGGCGATGCCGTGTCGGTGCGCGTCCCGCTCCCGCTTCCCGACGCCGGGCTGCACCGCCTCACGGTCCGCGTGCCGCCGGTGGGTGGCGAGCCGGTGGCGGAGAACAACGCGCGCGATCTCCTGCTCGACGTGCGCGACGAGCGCGAGCAGGTGCTCTACTTCGAGGGCGAGCCGCGGTTCGAGGCGAAGTTCCTGCGCCGTGCGGTGGCCGACGATCAGGGGCTCCGCGTCGTGCTCCTGCAGCGCACCGCCGAGGGCAAGTACCTGCGCCTCGGCGTCGAGGACAGCCTCGATCTCGTGGGCGGGTTCCCGACGAGCCGCGACGTGCTGTTCAAGTACAAGGCCGTCATCCTCGGCTCCGTCGAGGCGAGCGCGTTCACCGTCGAGCAGCTGCGCATGCTGGCCGATTTCGTGAGCGTGCGCGGCGGGAGTCTCGTGCTGCTCGGCGGCCGCCGCGCGTTCGCCGAGGGGGGGTTCGCCGGAACGCCGCTCGAGGAGGCGATGCCGGTGGTGCTGGAGCGCCCGTTAGGCAGCGCCGGCTCCGACCGCATCCCGGCCACCGAGGTCGCGGTGCGGCTCACGGCCGCCGGGGCCGCGCACGTGCCGCTGCAGGTCGCCCCCGACGAGCGCGCGTCGCTCGAGCGGTGGCGCACGCTCCCGCCGCTCACGACCGTGAACCTCGTGAAGCGCGTGCGCCCCGGCGCGACGGTGCTGCTCACGGGCCAGACGAGGGACTCCACCCGCGGCGGCGACGACCGCGTCGTGCTCGCCTACCAGCGCTACGGGCGCGGCAAGGTGGTCGCGTTCCCGGTGCAGGACACGTGGCTGTGGCAGATGCACGCGAGCATCCCCGTCGAGGACATGACGCACGAGCTGCTGTGGCGGCAGCTGCTGCGGTGGCTCACGGCCGACGTCCCGCGGCCCGTGGAGGTCGTCGCGTCGGACGACCACCCGGCGCCCGGCGAGACGGTGGAGCTGCGCGCGAGCGTGCGCGATTCCCTCTACGTCCCGGTGAACGGCGCGAGCGTCGTCGCGCGCGTGCAGGGGCCGACGGGCGCGGCGAAGGACGTGCCGCTCACGTGGAGCGTGGCGCGCGACGGCGAGTATCGTGGCTCGTTCGTCGCCGCGGAGGCGGGACCGTACACGGTGACCGCCACGCGCGGCGGCCCCGACTCCGCCGCGATCGACCTCGACGCGATGCCGTCGCGGGAGGAGTACTTCGAGTCGGCGCTGCGCGCGCCGCTGCTGCGCCAGCTCGCGACGCAAACGGGAGGCCGCTACTACACGCCGGCCACCGTCGGTTCGCTCCCCGAGGATCTGCGCTACGCGAAGGGCGGCGTCACGGTCACCGAGCGCAAGGATCTCTGGGATCTGCCGGCGACGTTCCTCCTGCTCGGCGGACTGCTCGCCGGGGAGTGGGCGCTGCGCCGCCGCGAGGGGCTCGCGTGAGAGGGCGCCTAACATGGTTGGGCGTGCTCGCCGCGACGTCGGTCGTGGCCGTGGCGCATGCTCAGCGACCGGGACTCGGGACTCGGGACTCGGGACTCGTGGGCGGTCAGCGCACGAGTCCCGAGTCCCGAGTCCCGGGTCCCGGCACCGCGCATGTCGTGATCGTCGTCGGCGCGTCGGGTGAGCCGCAGTACGCCGACGCGTTCCATCGCGCCGCGGCGCAGATCGACAGCGCGGCGCGCACGCGCTACGGCGTCCCCGCCGCGGAGGTCGTGTGGCTGGCCGAGGACACGACGCGCGCGCGCGCGGGCGCATCGCGGCGCGCTCGACGCGCGAGAACGTGGAGCGCGCGTTCACCGATCTCGCCGCGCGCGTCGCGCCCGGCGACCAGGTGTGGGTCGTGCTCGTCGGCCACGGCAGCTCCGAGGGCGACGCGCCGCGCTTCAACCTGCCGGGCCCCGACATGACCGCCGCCGACTTCGCGCGGCTGCTCGCGCCGTTCCGCCAGCAGTCGGTCGCGTTCGTCGACGCGTCGAGCGCGAGCGCCGACTTCGCGAAGGCGCTCGCCGGCCCGAACCGCGCGATCGTCACCGCGACGAAGGCCGCGGGCGAGCGCAACGCGACCCGCTTCGCGCGCTACTTCGCCGCCGCGCTCGCGACCGGCGCCGCGGACCTCGACAAGGACGGCGGTGTGTCGCTGCTCGAGGCGTTCACGTACGCGCAGCGCGAGACCGCGCGCTCGTACGAGGTGGAGAACCGGCTGCAGACCGAGCACGCGCAGCTCGACGACGACGGCGACGGCAACGCGTCCACGACGCCGTCGGTCGACGCGCCGGACGGGCGGCTGGCGGCGTCGCTCGTGCTGGGCGGCGTCCCCGCGTCGGCCGACCCGCGCGTCGGGCCGCTCGTCGCGAAGCGCCGCGCGCTCGAGCTGCAGGTGGCCGACCTGCGCCGCCGCCGCGCGTCGATGGACTCCACCGCGTACTGGCAGCAGATGGAGACGGTGCTCGTGGATCTCGCGCGCACCGCGCACGCGGTCCGCGCGGCGGGCGGGGTGCAGCCATGAAGCGCCTGCTGCTTCTTCTCGTGAGCGCGGCCGCGTCGACGGCTGCGGCGCAGCCGCCTAACGCGCCGGCCGACACGTCGAACGCCGCGCTCGCCCGCGCGGTGTCGTCGGCGCTGCAGTCGCGGCAGTTCGACGCGCCGACGCTGACCGCCGCGAACCGCGCCGTCGCCGAGAAGCGCTGGGCCGACGCGCTCGGCCTCCTGCGCGACGCGGCGGACCGCGGCGACGCGGCCGCGCGGCTGGCCTACGCGCGCGCGTTCGCCGACGCGGGGCTCGATGCGCGTGCCGAGGCGGACGCGCGCCGCTGGGCCTCGCCGGCCGCGCTGGGCGAGCTGCTCCTCCAGCGAGGCGCGCGCGACTCGGCGCGCCTCGCGTTCGAGCGCGCGCTCGCGGCGCGGAGCGACGACTCGCTGACCGCACGCGTCGGCATCGCGAAGCTCCAGAGCGAGAGCGGCGCGCGCGACTCCGCTCGCGCGCAGCTCCGACGCGTGGTCGGCGCCGCATCGGCCGGCGCGCGGCTCACGGGAACCCAGTGGCTCGCCGTCGGCGACGCGCAGCGCATGCTCGCGCGCGAGGAGTCGGCGCGCTATCGGTTCGCGCTCCAGGCCTACGACCGCGCCGCTGCCGATGCGCCGGCGGACCCCGAGCCCAAGCTCCGCGCCGGCGACCTGTTCCTCGAGAAGTACAACGCCCCCGAGGCGCGCAAGTCGTTCGAGTCGGTGCTGCGCGCGAGTCCCACGAACCCCCGCGCGCTGCTCGGTCTCGCGAAGGTGCTCGACGCCGACGGCGCGCCGGGCGCCGTCGCGCTCGCCGACTCGAGCCTCGGGAGCAACCCGCGCTACACCGACGCGCTGCTGTTCGTCGCCGCGGCGCGACTCGACGCGGAGGACTACATCGCGGCCGAGGCCAGCGTGCGCCGCGCGCTCGCCGTCGACTCCACGTCGCTCGACGCGCTCACGCTGCTCGGCGCCGTGCGCTACCTGCAGGGCGACCGCGCGGGGCTCGACGATGTCACGCGGCGCGTGCTCGCGCGCGACCCGAAGCACGCGGAGCTGTTCGCCACGCTCGCCGAGCTCGCGGCGCGCCATCGCCAGTACGCCGCCGCGGCGCGCTTCGCGGAGCGCGGCGTCGCGCTCGACTCCGCGTCGTGGCGCAGCCACGCGCTGCGCGGCATCAACCAGCTGCGGCTCGGCCACGTCGACTCGGCGCGCGCGAGCCTCGAGGTCGCGTTCAAGGGCGACCCCTTCGACGTGTGGACGAAGAACACGCTCGACCTGCTCGACGCCGCGAAGAGCTACCGCACGAGCCGCACGCCGCACTTCGAGATCGTCGCCGACAGCACCGAGGCCACGCTGCTCTCGCTCTACCTCGGCGACCTGCTCGAGCGCGGCTACACGGAGTTCGCGAAGCGCTACGCGTACACGCCCACGCGCCCCGTGCGCCTCGAGCTGTATCGCACGCACGCCGACTTCTCCGTGCGCTCGGTGGGCCTGACGGGGCTCGGCGCGCTGGGCGTGAGCTTCGGGCCGGTGCTCGCGATGGACGCGCCGTCGGCGCGCGCGGCGGGCGAGTTCCACTGGGGCGCCACGGCGTGGCACGAGCTCGCGCACACGTTCACGCTGGGCGTCACGGAGGACCGCGTGCCGCGGTGGCTCTCCGAGGGGCTTTCGACGCTCGAGGAGCGGCGGGCGCGCCCGGGCTGGGGCGAGGGCCCGACGCCGGCGTTCCTCGCCGCGTACGCGCAGGGCAAGGTGCCGCCGCCGAGCCGGTTGAACGATGGGTTCGTGCGGCCCGCGTTCCCCGAGCAGGTGCTGTTCTCGTATTACGCCGCGTCGCTGCTGTGCGAGCTCATCGAGCGCGACTTCGGGCCCGGCGCGGTGAACGCGCTGCTCGGTGCGTACCGCGACGGCCTCGCCACGCCGGCCGCCGTGCAGCGTGCGCTCAAGGTCGACCTGCCGACGCTCGACGCGCGCTTCGATCAGTACGTGAAGCAGCGCTTCGCGACCGCGATCGGGGCGGCGCTCGGCGGCACGTCGGGCCCGTACGTCACGCGGCTCGACTCGGCGGAGGCCTTCGTCGGCGCGCAGCAGCCCGACTCGGCGCTCCGCGTGCTCGAGCGCGCGAAGGCGATCTTCCCCGACTTCGCGTCGGGCGAGGACAACGCGTACTGGCGCATCGCGGCGATTCGCGAGGCGAAGGGGGACGTGAAAGGCGCGGCCGCGGAGCTCGCGCAGCTCACCGCGCACAACGCGTCGCACCTGCCCGCGCAGCTCAAGCTCGCCGAGCTGCGCGCCCAGGTGGGCGACACCGCGGGTGCCGCGAAGGCGCTCGAGGAGTCGATCTGGATCTCGCCGTACGACGCCGCGGTGCACGACCGTCTCGCGACGTTCGCCGCGCGGCTCGGCGACCGCGCGGGCGAGGTGCGGGAGCGGCGCGCGATCCTCGCGCTCGCACCCGTCGACGTGGCCGGCGCGCGGTACCAGCTCGCGCGCGCCCTGTTCGACGCGGGCCAGCGCGACGAGGCGAAGCGCGAGGTGCTGCGGTCGCTCGAGCGCGCGCCGACGTTCGCGCCGGCGCAGGAGCTGCTGCTGCAGCTCGTGGGGGGCGGGCAATGAGAATGCGCGAGACCGTCGTCGCGCTGTGCGCGCTCACGCTCGCCGGCGGCGCGCTGCTCGCGCAAGGGCGCTTCCGCGGCAGCTTCGCCCCCGTCGACGAGGAGAGCCTGATCCACAACGTGCAGTACGACGGCCGCTTCACGTTCGCGCGCGTGCGCTACGTGACGGGCGACGGCGGCTACTACTACCGCGGCCTGCCCGCGTGGGCGCACGGCTTCCCGCGGGCCGAGCGCGACCTCATGCAGATCCTCGGCGAGGTGAGCGACATCGCGCCGCGCATCGAGGAGAGCAACGTGCTCGCGGTGAGCGACCCGGAGTTCTTCAAGTACCCCGTCGCGTACATGACCGAGGGGGGCTTCTGGATGATGAGCGACAGCGACGCGGTGTCGCTGCGCGGGTGGCTGCAGAAGGGCGGCTTTCTCATCATGGACGACTTCCGCGACGGCGGCTTCGGCCGCGGCGGCGGCGGGTGGGCCCACGTGGAGTCGAACATGAAGCGCGTGCTCCCCGACGCGCGGTGGGTCGACCTCGACCCGTCGATGCCCGTGTACCACTCGTTCTTCGAGATCCCGTCGCTCGGCATCGTGCCGCAGTCGTACGACGCCGGACGGCCGATCTTCCGCGGCATCTTCGAGGACAACGACCCGACGAAGCGCTTGATGGTGATCGCGAACTTCAACACCGACGTCTCCGACTTCTGGGAGTTCTCGGCGACGGGGTCGTACCCGGTGTCGGAGTCGAACGAGGCGTACAAGCTGGGCGTGAACTACGTGATCTACGGCATGACGCACTGAAGACGCTGCGTGGCTGCGTGGCTGCGTGAGCCGTTACGCAGCCACGCAGCAACGCAGCAGAGAATGAACTCTCCTTTCGAGGGACCTAGTGACGACCATCCCCGCCGAGCGACCGAAGCTCGAGACGCAGCAGGACGACGTGGCCCTCGCCGAGCGACTGCGCACGGCGCGCGACGCGATCATGAGCGAGTTGCGGCACGTGATCGTCGGCCAGGAGGAGGTCATCGAGCAGGCGCTGGTCGCGCTCTTCTCGGGCGGCAACTGCCTGATCCTCGGCGCGCCGGGGCTCGCGAAGACGCTGCTGGTGCAGACGCTGTCGCGCGTGCTCGACCTCACGTTCTCGCGCATCCAGTTCACGCCGGATCTGATGCCGAGCGACATCACGGGCACCGACATCCTGCAGATCGACAACGCCACCGGGCATCGCTCGATGGTGTTCGCGCCGGGGCCGATCTTCGCGAACGTGGTGCTCGCCGACGAGATCAATCGCACGCCGCCGAAGACGCAGGCCGCGCTGCTCGAGGTGATGCAGGAGCACCGCGTCACGGTGCAGGGGCGCGTCTATCCGCTCGCCGAGCCGTTCCACGTCTTCGCGACGCAGAACCCCATCGAGCTCGAGGGAACGTACCCGCTTCCCGAGGCGCAGCTCGATCGCTTCATGTTCGAGATCGTCGTCGACTACCTGTCGGAGGACGACGAGGTGCAGGTGGTGCGCTCGACGACGGCGCCCGCGGCGGGCCGGCTGCGTCCCGTCGTCACCGGCGACGAGCTGCTCGCGTTCCACCAGCTCGTGCGCCGCGTGACCGTGTCGGACGCCGTGGCGCGCTACGCCGTGAACCTCACGCGCGCGAGTCGCCCCGCCGAGGCGTCGGCGCCGGACGAGGTGAAGCGCTACGTCGCGTTCGGCGCGAGCGTCCGCGCGCCGCAGCAGCTCGTGCTCGCGGGCAAGGCGCGCGCGCTCATGCACGGGCGCTACCACGTCGGCTTCGAGGACATCCGCGCGCTCGCCCGGCCGGTGCTGCGGCACCGCATCATCATGAACTTCCACGCGCAGTCCGAGCGCGTCACCACCGACAGCGTCATCGAGCGGCTGCTGAAGGCCGTGCCGGTGCCTGCGGGCTCGATGTAGTGGTCTCACGCGGAGACGCGGAGGACGCGGAGAACTTCAAGGACACTGTCGTTCGTTCTTTCCGCGTTCTCCGCGTCTCCGCGTGAGAATCGACAAGCGAAACCACAGCCGCCTCATGCCGACGCAACGACCGCAGCGCAACACGAAGGCCGGCCTCGAGCTGCTCGATCCGAACGTCCTGTCGCGGATCGGCGGGCTGGAGTTCGTCGCGCGCTCGGTGGTGGACGGGTTCCTCGGCGGCATGCACAAGGCCCCGACGTTCGGCTCGACGACGGACTTCGCCGAGCACCGCGGCTACATGCCCGGCGACGACCCGCGCCGCGTCGACTGGCGGCTGTTCGGGCGCAGCGACCGGCTGCACGTGAAGGAGTACGAGGCCGACTCGAACGCGAGCGTCGCCGTCCTCCTCGACGTGTCGCGGTCGATGGACTACAGCGGCGCGCGCGAGCGGATCCGCAAGATCGACTACGCGCGCATCCTCGCCGCGTCGATCCTGTGGCTCGCGCGGCAGCAACGCGACCGCGTGGGGCTCGTCACGTTCGACGCGAAGATCCGCGACTACGTGGCGCCGAGCGGCAAGCACCTGCCGATGGCGCTGCACGTGCTGGAGCAGACGAAGCCGAGCGGCGAGGGGGAGCTCGGCGCGCCGCTGAAGGCGGCCGCGGAGCACTTCCGGCGGCGCGGGATCCTCATCGTCATCTCCGACCTGTACCACGAGCCGTCGGCCGCGATCGACGCCGTGCTGCAGCTTCGCAACCGCGGCAGCGAGCTGCTGCTGCTCCACGTGCTCGACCCCGCGGAGCGCGAGTTTCCGGCGGGCGATCTCACCGGGCTGCAGGACCTCGAGACCGGCGAGACGCTCCCCGTCGTCGCGCGCGCCATGCGCGACGAGTACCGCGCCATGGTGGCCGAGCACGTCGCGGAGCTCGAGCGGCTCGCCACGACGCGCGGCGTGACGTACGCGCTGTGCGAGACCACCGCGCCCCCGGGCGACGCGCTCGCCCGCGTGCTCGCCGCGCGCGAGCGGCTCGGGCCGGTGAGGTGACGCGCATGCAGATGGCTCTTCGTTTGAACCGCAGAGGACACAGAGGACGCAGAGGAAACCAACAAGCGTCGTTCTCCTCCGTGTCCTCTGTGTCCTCTGTGGTTCGAGAAAAGAGAAGAGAGCAGTCCTCCGCGGCCCTCTGCGTCCTCTGCGGTTCGATGAAGAGGCACCGATGCCGTTAGGCTTCCTCGCCCCCTTCTTCCTCGCCGGCCTCGCGCTCATCGCGGTGCCGGTGCTCGTGCACCTCACGCGCCGCGACCGCGCGACGCCGACGGCGTTCCCGTCGCTGATGTTCGTGCGGCGGCTGCCGCAGCCGACGACGAAGCGGCGCCGCCTGCGCGACCCGCTGCTGCTGCTGCTGCGCGTGCTCGCGCTCGCGCTGCTCGCGTTCGCGTTCGCGCGCCCGCTGCTCGACCGCGCGCGGCGCGGCGTGCTCCCGGGCGCCGGCGGACGCGAGCTCGTCGTGCTGCTCGACCGCTCCTACAGCATGGGCACGCCCGGCCGCTGGGATCGCGCGCAGGACGCCGCGCGCCGCGCGCTCGCGACGCTCGGCCCGGCCGACCGCGCGAGCGTGGTGCTGTTCGACGCCGGTCCGGCGGTCGCGGCGGAGCACGTCGGCGCCGCCGCCGCGCGTGCGGCCGTCGACAGCGCGCACGTGGGGAACGGGCCCACGCGCTACGCGCCCGCGCTCGCCCGCGCCGCGCAGATCCTCGCCGCGTCGCCGCTGCCCCGCCGCGAGGCGCTGCTCGTGAGCGACTTCCAGCGCGCGGGGTGGCACGCGAGCGCCGCGGCGCGGCTCCCCGACGGCGCGCGGCTCACGTGGGCGGACGTCGGCGGCGCGGCGCCGAGCGACGTCGCGGTGGCCGGCGTCGACCTGCGGCGCGAGACGACGCCGGAAGGGGAGCGCGTGCGCCCGGTCGCGCGGGTCGTGCTGCCTAACGGCGGTGCGCCGCGCACGGTGCCCGTGTCGCTCGCCGTGAACGGCCGCCCCACGCAGACCATCGCCGCGCGCGTCGCACCGGGCGGCGCGGCGAGCGTCACGTTCGACCCGATCCCCGTGCCGCCGGGCTGGTCGAGCGGCACGGTGATGCTGCCCACCGACTCGCTGCCGGCCGACGACCGCTTCCACTTCACGTTCGCGCGCGGGCAGACGCTGCGCGTGCTGCTGGTGCGTGGCGAGGGACACGACGGCGACGCCGAGCTGTACCTGCGGCGCGCGTTGGGCGTCGGCGACACGCCCCCGATCGGCGTCGACGTCGCGTCGCCGTCGGCGTTAGGCGCTGGGACGCTCGCCGGGCACGCGCTCGTCATCCTGCACGACGCGCCGGTGCGCGGCGCCGGCGGACGCGTGCTCGCCGACTGGGTGCGGCGTGGCGGCGGGCTGCTCGTCGCGCTCGGCGAGACGAGCGCGCCCGAGGCGTGGGAGCCGGCGCTCGCCGAGCTGCTCCCCGGGCGGCCCGGCGCCGTGGTGGATCGCAGCGACGTCGGCGGCGCGCACCTCGCGTCGTACGAGCGCACGCATCCCGCGCTCGCCGCGTTCGCCGCGCCGCACAGCGGCGACCTCGCGCTGCCGCGGGTGCTGCGACGGCGTGCGCTCACGCTCGCCTCCGACGCGCAGGTGCTCGCGCGCTTCGAGGACGGCGCGCCGGCGCTCGTCGAGCGGCCGGCGGGGAAGGGGCGCGTGCTGCTGTGGGCGTCGACGCTCGACAACTGGTGGACCGACCTGCCGCTCGACCCCGTGTACGTGCCGCTCGTGCGGCAGCTCGCGACGCACACCGCGCGCGTGCTCCCCGCCGCGCCGGCGTACCTCGTCGGCCAGACGATCGACCCGTCGTCGGTCTCCGACGACGCGGCGCCCGAGTGGGTCGTCGAGTCGCCGAGCGGGCGTCGGCAGCACGTGGGCGCGGACGGCATCCCGGGGCTCGCGACGCTCGCGGAGCCTGGCGTCTACCGCGTGCGGCCTAACGGCAGCCGCAACGACGCCGGGGTGCTGCTCGCCGCGAACGTCGATCCCGCCGAGGCCGACCCGACCCGCGTGCCGCCGGCGGAGATCGCCGCGGCCGTGGGCGATGGATCCAACGCGCCCGTGGCCGCCGCGCCCGCCGAGACCCGCGCCGAGCGCGAGGCGCGGCAGTCGCTGTGGCGTTATCTGTTGATCGCGATGCTCGCCCTGCTCGTCGCCGAGACCGTGGTCGCCAGCCGGCGGCCTCGCCTCGCGCGCTGAGAGCATTCAGGGAGGACGCTCCATGGAACCGACCGCCGCCCTCGCCGCCCAGGCCGCGCACGCGTCGCAGACGCTCGCGACCACGATCTCCCGCGCGCGCCGCCGGTGGCGCCTGCGCGTCGCGCTGCGCGGCCTCGCCGTCGCGGTCGGCGCGACCGTCGCGGCGCTGCTCGTCGCCGCGTGGGTCATGCAGCGGCTGCAATACGCCGACGGCGCCATCACCGGCGCGCGGCTCGGCGTGTGGCTCGTCGCGGCCGTCACGCTCGCGGGATGGCTCGTGCGCCCGCTCGCCCGCAAGCTTCCCGACGACCGTGTCGCGCTGTACGTGGAGCGCCACGAGCCGTCGCTCGACGCGGCGCTCGTGAGCGCACTGGAAGCGGGACGCGCCGCCGATCCGATGGGCCGGCAGGTCGTGCTGCAGGCCGCGGAGCGCGCGCGGGCGGTGGAGTACGGCGCGCGCGTCGAGCGGCCCGCGCTCAGGCGCGAGAGCCTGACCCTGTTGGGCATCGCCGCGCTGGCGAGCGTGCTGCTCGTGGCGTCGCCCCTGCCGGTGCGCACCGCGGCGCGGCTCGTGTTCTGGCCGTGGAGCGCAGCGTCCGAGCCGGTGCCGGTGATGACCGTGATGGTGCAGCCCGGGAACGTGACGATCGCCCGCGGTGCCGACGTGGCGATCACCGCCACGCCGCAGAACTTCATCGGCGACGTCGCCGAGCTGTTCGTGCGCCGCGGCAAGGCGACCGAGTGGGAGCGCGTGCCGATGGCCGCGACGGGGCATCCCGCGACGTTCCACGCGCGCATCTTCGACGTCGACTCCGCGGCCGAGTATCGCGTGGAGGCCGACGGCGTGCGGTCGCCCGTGTACGCGATCGCCGTGACCGACCGCGCGACGGTGCGCACGCTCGCGCTCGAGATCCGCTATCCCGCCTACACCGGGCGCGAGGTGGAGCGCGTCCCCGACGGCGGCGACGTCGCGGCGGTGCGCGGCACCGTCGTCCGCGTGAAGGCGACGCCGACGAAGCGCGTGCGCGGCGGGCGGCTGATCGTCGAGGGCGGCGACACCGTGCGCCTCGCGATGGACAGTGCCGGCGCGCTCGTCGGCGCGCTGCGCGTCGACAAGCCGGGCTTCTACCACGTGGAGCTCGAGGAGCTCGACGGCGTGGTGGAGCGCGGCTCGCTGGACTACGTGCTCGACGTGCTCCCGGATCGGCCGCCGACGATCTCCATCGCGAAGCCGGGCCGCGACATCCAGGCGACTCGGCTCGAGGAGATCTTCACGTCGATCGAGGCGGACGACGACTTCGGCGTGGCGCGCGTGGAGCTGTCGTACGCGGTGAACGGCGGCCCGGAGCAGACCGTCGTGCTGCACGACGGCGCGAAGCGCGTGGAGCAGGTGACGGCGGGGCACACGTTCTTCCTCGAGGAGCTGCCGCTGAAGCCGGGCGACGTCATCTCGTACCACGCGCGCGCGCTCGACAACGACGCGATCGACGGCGCGCAGTCGGCGGAGACCGACATCTACTTCCTGCGCATCCGGCCGTTCGACCGCGCGTACAAGCAGGCGGAGTCGGGCGGCGGTGGTGGCGGCGGGGGCGGCGGGGGCTCGGCCACCGAGCTCGCGGAGCAGCAGAAGGAGATCGTCGCCGCGACCTACAAGCTCGTGCGCGACAGCGCGCTCGCGAAGACCGCCGCGCAGCAGAAGCAGCGGCGCGAGGACCTCGCGACGCTCGCGCTCGCGCAGGGTCGGCTGCGGCAGCAGGTGGAGGAGCTCTCGCAGCGCGTGCGCCAGCGCGGCAACGCGAGCGACTCGACGACGCGACAGATCGCCGAGGCGCTG